>JAYSYN010000117.1:0-16977 GCA_043727575.1 Fimbriiglobus sp. | reverse complement strand
GGAACGACCTCTGGACCGCCGCCTAACGCCGTGGCAAAATCCGGAGGGATACCCCAAGAGATTCACCCATCACCCCACCAACTCCTTCACCACCTTGCCGTGCACGTCGGTGAGCCGGAAGTCCCGCCCTTGGAAGCGGTAGGTCAGCTTCGTGTGGTCCATCCCCATCTGGTGCAGCAGCGTCGCTTGCAGGTCGTGGATGTGGACGGCGCCGTCGGTGACGGTGTAGCCGATGTTGTCGGTGTCGCCGTGGATCGCCCCGCGTTTGAAGCCGCCGCCGGCGACCCACATCGTGTAGGCGTCGATGTGGTGATCGCGGCCGATGGTTTCGCGCGGCTCGCCCATCGGCGTCCGGCCGAATTCCCCGCCCCAAACGACGATGGTCGAATCGAGCAACCCCTTCTCCTTCAGATCCTTCACGAGGGCCGCGCTCGCCTGGTCGGTCTCTTTGCAGACTTGCTCGAGCGACTTGCCGAGGTCGATGGTGCCGCCGTGGTGATCCCAGTCGGTGTGGTAAAGCTGGATGAACCGCACGCCGCGTTCGACCAACCGCCGCGCCAGCAAGCAGTTCCCGGCGAACGAGGGCTTGCCGACTTCGGCGCCGTACTTGGCCAGCGTTTCCTTGGTCTCCTTCGATAAGTCCATCAGTTCCGGCGCCGCCGTCTGCATCTTGAAAGCGGTCTCGTAGGCGGCGATGCGCGTCGCGATCTCGGGGTCGTGAACTTCCGCTTGGCGGAGTTTGTTCAAGTCGCGCACGGCCTCGATGAACTCGCCTTGTTGCGAATCGCTGACACCGGGCGGCGATTTCAAATCGAGGATCGGCGCCGGCCCTTTGAGGAACGGCACACCCTGATAGGTGCTCGGCAAGAAGCCGTTGGAATAAAGCGCCGCCCCGCCGCGCGGGCCGCGCGGGCCCGATTGCAACACCACGAAGCCGGGTAGATTTTCGGACTCGCTGCCGAGGCCGTAGGTGAGCCACGAGCCCATGCTGGGCCGGCCGAACTGCGCCGAGCCGGTGTTGACGAAGCACTTGGCGGGGCCGTGGTTGAAGACGTCGGTCTTCATGCTGCGGATCCAAGTCACGTCGTCGACGATCTCTCGGTGATGGGGTAGCAATTCCGAAAGATCCATCCCGCAATCGCCGTGTTTGGCGAACTTGCGGTTGCACCCGAGCACCGTCGGCGTGCCTTTGAGGAAGGCGAAGCGCTTGCCGTCGATGAACGACTTCGGGATCGGTTTGCCATGGAGTTTGTTCAACTCCGGCTTCGGCGTGAAAAGTTCGAGCTGGCTCGGCCCACCCGCCATAAAGAGAAAGATCACCGCCTTGGCTTTGGGCTCGAAGTGCGGTTTCTTCGGCGCGAGAGGGTCGCGCCGCTCGGCCTTGGCTCCGCGGTTCAACAGCGATGCGAGGGCGACGGAACCGAGACCGAGGGCGCAATCGCTGAGGAAATGCCGGCGGGGTTGCATCGCGGTACTCCGGGGGTTCTCTTCTATCTGTGGGTGCCGCGGGTCGATTGTCAAATGCTTTCGCTCCGAACCATCTCGCGTTTCCCCCGGTCGAGCCGCCGAAATCGAAATGATTCCGGCGGCTCGTTCCGCTAAACTCGTCGCATGGCCGACGAACGCAAACCGGTGCCGCTGATCGACCTCGCGGCCGTCTTGATCTCCCCCGTCCTCATCATGACGATGCTGGGCAGCCTCGTCTTTTTCCTCATCGAAGTCCTGTACGCCGGCCGCTACGAGGGCCGATTGGTCTACACGTTTTTCTTCTACGTCATCGGTTGCGTGCTGGTCGCGCGGATCTCCATCCGCTTCGGATCGTACCGTGCCGGGGCGTACACCCTCGGCCTCGCCGCGGCTTGTTTCCTAGCCTTGCTTGCCTTCGTCGAATACCGGACCCCGTTGATGCGGGCCGTCGGGCCGGTCATCAACCTCTTCTTGATGGCCCTCGTTTGGTGGAGCGCCTCCAAGCTGACTTGGGATTGCACGCAGCTCGACGAAGATCAAAAATCCTCCGGCCGCGGCCTGCTTGCCGCGGCGGGGTTGGACGGCACGAAAAGCACCACGGCCACCGAGGACGAGGATGAGTTCGACCCCGACCGCAGCACGACGGCGACGAAGAAAAAGAAGGACGCCGCGCCGCCCGGCTGGCTCGAGCGCTACCAGAAGTACCGCGAGTGGCAGAAGAAGAAACCGCACACCCCCGGCGTCTGGGTGCTCTACTTCGCCCTCGCCGCGATCCCGTTGTTCGCGCTGGGCCAATCGGTGATCGCCGCCGACGACGACAAGCGCCGCAGTGCCACCTTCTGGCAAATGGCGCTCTACGTCGGCAGCGCGCTCGGGTTACTGGTGACGACGAGCTTGCTCGGGTTGCGCCGCTACCTCGAAGCGCGCAACGCCCGCCTGCCCACGGCGATGACCGCCGGTTGGCTCGGCCTCGGCTTCGCGATGATCGTGCTCTTCCTCGGTTGCGCGGCGCTGTTGCCCCGGCCGCATTCCGAGACGCCGCTGTTCACATTCATCAAGGCCGGGAAGTCGAATCGCAGCGCGAGCAAGTACGACCAAGTCGGCGGCGACAGCGCGGGCAAGGGCGAAGGGAACGCCGGCTCGCGGACCGAGAAAGGGAAGGGGAACGCCAGCGGCAAGAACGGCGAAGCCGGGGGGAAGTCGGGCGAGAAGAACAGCGGCGGGCAAAACAAAGGCGGGAGCAACAGCGGCGACAAGTCCGGGAGTAAAAGTGAACCCGGAAAGAAGGGGAACGACGACCAATCCAAGAGCAAGGGCGAACAATCGAAGGGTGAGGATTCCAAATCGAAGGACGAGGGCAAGTCGGGGGAATCGGGCGACGATGAGAAAGACAAAGACAACGAGAACCCGGACGGCGACGGCAAGTCGTCGAGCGAGAGTCAGTCGAACTCCGTCACGGCGGGGCTGGAGAAGATCGCCACCGGGGTGAAGTGGCTCGTCTGGATCGCGCTCGCCATCGCGGTCGTCGGCGGGATGATTTGGTTCGTGCTCAAAGGCTTGGCCCCCTTCACCAACTGGGCGCGCGGGTTGCTCGATTGGTGGCGCGGCCTGTTCGGGGCGAAGAAGAAACCGACGGCGGCCGCGCGAGCCGAGGAAGCGGCGCTCGAAGAAGAGATCGTGCGCCCGCCACCGTTCGCGATGTTCAGCAACCCCTTCTCCGATGGTACCGCGAATCGCCGAGATGCGGCCGAACTCACCGAGTACAGCTACGCCGCGCTCGATTCGTGGGCTTGGGATCACGCCCAAGGCCGGCAACCCGAAGAGACGCCGTCCGAGTTCGTGTCGCGGTTGTCGGAGGATTTCCCCGCGTTCCAAATCCCCGGCCAAGCGATGGTGAAGCTGCTGATGCGCATCCTCTATTCCCCCGGTGGCCCTCTACCGGGTGACGCCAAGGCGCGGCTGGAAACTTTTTGGAAGGCGTTGGAATCGGCCGGCGTCGCGGCGCGGTGACGCCGCATCCCAGGAAACCTGGCGGCTGACGGGCGGTCGGAAATGGTCGCGGAGCGGCATGGCGGGTCCCTCCGGACAGCATGATACCAAGTCGGCGGCGGGACGGGGTCATCGATAGTCCCCCGTCAATCCCACCACACTTTCAAAAGTCCGTACACCTCGCGGCCGGTTCCTAATGCCATGTCGGTTTCGTCCATGTTATCGAGTACATAGGGCATGGCCCCTGTGCCCGACTCTTCGAAGGCTGTTTCCAATTCCCGCGCCTGTTCGGGCGTGTGCGTGAGTACGAATAAGGTATCGACGTTCCAGATGTTGTCTCCGAGGTCGCGGAGTTGAATCAAGCCCCCTGTCAGAACGCGGGATCGTTCCTTGTAGTTGAGGATCCCGGGTCGGTCGAATAGCACCGCCCGCCAGTGGTCTCGGTAACGGGTCAAAAGCGCGCAAACGACTTCGCCGTCGAACGAGTTGAACCGCGTCCGCCGGATCAATTCCAGTTGGATATCTTGAACAGTCGCATCGCGGAGCGCGAGTGGCGGGTTCATAGGATGCCTCCGGTGAAGATGCCTGGGGGAATTGTAGCCGGTGAACGCTGGCGCGATGAGGCCGATGATCCACGACCTCGATTCGGGAAGATCGCAAAAATCTACGGCCCCTTCCCCCAGACATGCTCCGGCCGCGACGCGGAAGGCGCCGTATCCCCGTCGCGGAGAAGGCGCAGACCGGCCCAAGCCCAGAGGACGAGCAATAAGACGGTATCGACCGGGTGGAAATAGTCGGTCGTCGCGCTCAGTGTCGGGGTCCGCGGGGCCCCCTTCCCATCGGGCGTGGTGGTGGCCACCGCGAAATAATCGGCGCCGATGGTCGCCACGGGGCGGACACTCATCAGCCAGTTGTCGTTCAACAACAACAGCGCGACGATGAACACCGGGAACGAACTCGCGTACAGTCGGGCCTTCCGCGCGAAGGGGTCGGCCGCGTCATCGACGAGCCGGAATTGCGCCGTGCGGAAAATCAGTCCCGGGTCGGCTAACAGCGCGAAGACGGCCATGGCGGATAGCAGCACATCGTAGTACATGAAGCGGTAGCAGCAGTGATACGCCCCGAGGAACAGGAAGCCGGCGCCCAACCCGGTCGGCCGACGGTTGCTGCGGAGGCAGTAAATCGCCACCGTGGCGGCGAAGACCACACCCCACAGAACCCAACCGAGCCGTTCGGCATAGGGGTCGGCCCGCTCGCTTTCGGGCTTGTCGAAGTCGAGCAAAATCCGCTTCGGGATCCCGGCGAGATCGCGGCTCAGGCCGATCCAATTTTTGCTGGTGTTGTACGTCGCGGTCGCTTCCTTCCCGACTTCCAACCATTGGAACCAGGCGTCGAGGCCGACGATGGGCAGCGTCGCTAGCGCTAAGCCGCAACCGACGAGGCCCATCGCGAGCACGACGCGCCAGCGGAGCATGAGCAGTGGCACCAATACGAAGGTGATGCCCCAAACCGGCTTGAAAGCGAGCAGGCCCCAGACGGCTCCGCCGGCGTATTGCCGACCGCGGGCGACGAGGGCCCAACCGAGCAGGAGGACCGCCAACGAGATCGCGTGATTCTGCCCGAGGTCGAGGCCGGGGCGGAAGCCGGGATAGGCGAGGATCATCGCGGTACACAGAGGCCACGCGAGCCGGCCTCGCGACATCCACTGCGCGACCCAGCCGGAGAAAAAGCAGGCCGCAATGCTGAGGATCTGGAACGCGGAGTACGCCGCTTGGGCGTCGGAAATCAGGCCGAGTGGGGCGTAGAACAACCCGTGGACGGGCGGGTAGAGCGGACCGCCGACCGACGGCCGGTCGAGCTCGGCGATCAAATCCGCATCGACGATTTCACCCGCGAGTTTCTGCGAAGCGGCCGCGGCGAACGGGTTGCCATCCGCCCCGCCGGCGAAGGCGCAGGCGATCCCGCGCCCGGCGTCCCCCCAGCGTTTGGAATCGTTGACGCCCCCCATGGTCCAGGCCATCAGGTTCTCGGCGTCGGTCCGGAACTGTTCGTCGGTGTGTTCGCCCGAGGGCCGGTCCTTCGCCGGGAACGATTGCTCCCGGGCGAGCTTCGCGTTGCGCTCCCGGGGGTAGCCGTCGTGCAATGCTTTCCAATGGTGGTTGCGGTCGTACAAATGCCGGCCCTGCCCGGTGGCGACCATCCGCCCCATCAGCCATTGCCCGCCGAAATCGATCTGCGTGTGCCCGCAGTTCCCCTTGCCGTTCTCCCAGCCCCAGACCGTGCTCGGCGGGCGGTCCGTCCGGTCGAACATATGGACGGCGTTGTCGAGCCGTTGCCAGGCGGCGTAAAAGCAGATGACCCAGGCGACGGCGAGCAAGCATCGGCGGATCGTGAGGCGCGGCCACGGCGCGTAAACGGGGAGATCGAGCAGCGCGGGGTCGAACACGGAGCACTCCGCGGACTGGGATTCGTTCAAGATAGGCGAACGCCCGCGGGCGGGGCGATCGATTCGTCGAAGCGGTTCGTCGCGGCCCAATGCTCGGCGAGGGCGGTCAAGCGGTCGAGTTCGGCTTGGACCACGAGGCGGTGCCGCTCCAAACCGCCGCTGCGCAAGTTCGGCGGGATGGCGAACGGCTCGGACGACACGACCTTGGCCCGCGTGCAGGGCTTCGGCACGGCGAAGCGGTCCCAACTGCGGGCCCGCCACGGGTTGGCGAACCCGACGCCGAGCGGGGCGAGCTTCATGCCGGTTTTCGAGGCGAGGTAGATGGCCCCGGCTTGGATCACCCGGCGCGGCCCGCGCGGGCCGTCGGGGGTGATCGCCAGATGCCGGCATCCGGAGACGTCGCGGATGATCTCGCGGATCGCTTGGACGCCGCCGCGGTTGGTCGAACCGAAGACGACGCTGAGCCCGAGAGTCTTGATCAGCGTCGCCAAAATCTGCCCGTCGGCGTGCTTGCTGACGAGCGTGGACACTTCCGGGCAAGCGAACTTCGTCAACGGCAGCAGCAGCGTCTCGTGCCAAAGCAGGTAGAGGCAGCGGGTCGCCGGCTCCGGTTGCGGGGGCATCACCGGGCCGCCGGCGCCGAGGTGCTTGTACTCGAATCTCAGACTGCGGATCAGCCCGCGGATGCCGTGGGTGCCGAGCCAGCCGGCCGCGTAAATCAACCGCGGATTGCGAATCTTCATGAATTGGGCCACTCGCCCGAGAAGACTTCCGTCGCAGGCCCGGTCATGTAGACGCAGTTGTCGGCTTCGTTCCAGTCCAACTCGAGGTCTCCGCCGGGGAGGTGGGCGAGCAGTTTGCGACCGGTGCGGCCCGACAGCACCCCCGCCACGCAAACGGCGCAGGCTCCGGTGCCGCAAGCGAGGGTTATCCCGCTGCCGCGTTCCCAGGTGCGCATCGTTACTTCGCCGGGCGAATGCACCTTCACGAAGTGGGCGTTGATCCGGCGGGGGAACTCGATGGCGTTCTCGACGAGCGGCCCGAATTCGGCGACGGGGTCGCGCGGTTGAACGCTGAAATAAGAATCGTCGGGATAGATCACGACGTGGGGATTGCCCACCGAGACGCAGGTACCGAGGAAGAGTTTCCCGCCTGCGTTAAAGCTCGCATTCACCGGCGGATCGCCCGGCAAGGTTGTCGGGATCTTCGCCGACTCCAAAATCGGCTCACCCATATTCACGCGGACGCGTTCGGCCTTCCCGGCGACAATCTCCAGTTCAACGGTCAGGATGCCGCGGCCGGTTTCGATGGCCAACTTTTGTTTCGTCGCGATGCCGTGATCGTGGACGAACTTGGCCACGCAGCGGAGACCGTTGCCGCACATTTCCGATTCGGAACCGTCGGCGTTGAACATCCGCATCTTGGCATCCGCAACTTCGGATTGGCAAATGAGGATCAACCCGTCGGAGCCGATACCGAAGTGCCGGTCGCTGACGGCGACGGCGAGCGCCGCCGGGTCGGCCGGCACGGCATCGCGCACGCAGTCGAGGTAGACGTAGTCGTTGCCGAGGCCGTGCATCTTCGTGAAGCGCATCACTGGGTTCCGGATCGGGAGTTCACCGCGAAGATCACAAAGAAGGATTAAGATTTTCACCGCGGAGAAAGAAGAGATCGCGGAGAAGATCACAAAGAAAAGTCGGGTGAAGTCCCGCTCTTATTCTTCCTATTATCGATTCTGTCTCTCCGCGTTCTCTTTTTTCTCTGCGGTGAAAATTCGAACTCATCCAGACGCCCAGTTCGGCAAGTCGTCTTCGAGGCGGTTGACGAATTGGCTGCGGGGCATCACGAGATCGCAGCCGGCGTCGCGGGCGGCCTTCAGCGTGGCGACGTCGACGTGCGAGCCGAAGCCGACGAACTTCGGGCGACTCTCCCCGAGAGCCGGGAAGAGCGTCGCCCAATCCAACGTGGCGTTGTGCAAATCCAGCACGACGCACCCCACCGGGTTCCCGCGCAACTTGGCGATGAGCGAATCTTGCGTCCGCACGACGGCAGCTTCGAGCCCCCTGGCGCGGGCCGTCGCGGTGATTTTGCTCGTGAAAATCAAATCGTCGCAGAAGACGAGAATCGCGTTCGCCATCATTTCCCTTTCGGTTTGGTCTCGGCGATCAACTGCACGGCGGCTTTCAACCCTTCGTCCGGTTTGCCGTCTTTCATGCCTTTCAAGATGGCGTCCCGCACTTTCAACTCGAAATCTTTGGGGTACTGCTTGAGCAGGTCGGGGGACAGATCGACGTAGAGCGACTTCGGGTCGGAGCAAATCAGGATGCCGAAGCCGGTGACGTCGAGCTTATCCATGCGGAAGTGCGTCCATTCGCGGAAGAGCGCCGTGCGTTTGTCGCCCGTCGCGGCCTTGAGTGCCTCCTGCTTTTCTTTCGGGCCGGCCGGGTAGGTTTCGATCATCACGTCGACCTTGTTTTTGAACAACTCCGCGAGCGCCGCATCCGCGGCTTTGATGGCCTCCGATCCGAACAACTTGGCCTCGTCCTTGACGGTCAGCGCCGTCTCGCGGACTTCCTTCACGACCGCTTTTTCGACTTTCAGATCGCGCACCGCCTTCGATTCGAGCAGTTTCTTGACCTCCGAGACGTCCACGAAGGTACTGAGCAACTGGGCGTTGATGGCCCCGCCTTCGGTGACGCCGATGAGTTCGCCTTTGTCGTTGAGCAGCGGGCCGCCGCTGTCCCCGGGGTTCGTGGGGGAGTCGGTCTCCACGACTTTCGCGTCGAAGGTCAACACGCGCCGCGGCGAAATCTCGGCCTTCCACTGCTTCTGGTAGACGGCCCGGACCGTCCCTTTGATGTACCCGAAGAGCGCCCCGGATTTCCCGGCGTTGCCGATGGCGTGCGTATTCGAGCCGGCCTCCGGGCTCCCCGTGGCCAACGGTACGGCTTCGATTTTCTCCGGGAGCGAGTCGAGTTGGATCAGCGCCAGATCGACCTTCTTGTTGAACAGGATGACTTTGCCGGCGATCGACAACCGGCGGGCGCGGTCGACGTAATAATCTTTCTCGGCGACCGGTTGCCCGTCGCGCAGGACCGCGAAGAAGACCTTGGCCGTGGGGTTCTCTTCGACGACGTGGTAGTTCGTCAGCACCAGCCGGCGTTCTTTGTCGATCAGCGTGCCGCTGCCGGTGGCCAAACCCTTGTCGCGTTTGGAATGCACCCAGACGACCGACGGCACCGCCCCTTTGTAAACCTTCGCCCCCTCGCCCTCGGCGCGGGCGGAGCCGGGGATCGCTACTCCGAACAGCAAGAGCAACCAGAACGGGGTACGCATCGGAATTCCTCGCGCGGCGGAAAACGGTTCGGTGTATTGTAATCAATCGGCGCCTTTCGCGCCCCCAATCCGAACTCTCAGGAGCCGGCCGATGCGATTGCTCTTCGCCGCGGTTTGTTTGACATCCGCCCTCGTCGCGGTCTTCGCCGACGACAAGAAATCCGAACCGGACGGCGCCCGCGCCGAACAACTGGCCAAGCTCCAGATGCGCTTCGACGAAGAGATGGCCGACCTGAAAAAGCGGCTCGAACGGGCCGACGATGCCGACCGCCGGGGCATCCAAGTCGAAATGAAAGAGCAGGCGATCATCTCGTCGCAGAGCGCCATCGAACTGGCCAAAGAAGAACCCAAAGATGCCACCGGTTTCGCCGCGGCGCTGTTCGTCATCGAGAAAGCCGGGCAATACGGCGCCGGGAAGGAAATGGCCGACGCCGTCGCCATCATCGCCGAGCACCACGCGGCCAACCCGAAGGTCAAAGCCGTTCTGCCCGTGATCGGCAAGGCCGGCCCCGCCGGGAAGAAATTCCTCGAAGCGGCCGCGGAAACATCGACCGACAAGGAAGTGAAAGGGATCGCCCTACTGTACCTCGGCACCGCGGCCGCGGAGCAAATCGACGACGGCGCCGATGCGAAAAAAATCGACGAAATGATCGCCGCGGCGACGACCTACCTCGATAAGGCGGTGACGGAAGCGCCGAATGCGAAGGTCGGCACCAGTACCGTCGCCAAGGAGGCCGCCGCGCAACTCGAAAACATCCGGGCCATCAAGTTTCTCACGGTCGGTCAACCCGCCCCGGAAATCGAAACGACGCTGCTCGACGGCAAGAAGGTGAAGCTGTCCGAATCCAAGGACAAAGTCGTGATGCTCGACTTCTGGGCGACGTGGTGCCCCCCGTGCCGGGCGATGATCCCGCACGAGCGCGAGATGGTTAAGAATTTGGAGAAGAAGCCGTTCGCGCTCGTCAGCGTCAGCGTCGATTCCGAGAAGTCCACCTTGACCGAGTTTTTGGAGAAGGAGCCGATGCCGTGGGCTCATTGGTGGGAAGCCGGCGAGAAAAACCCCGCCGCGAAGAAGTACCGCATCCGCGCGTTCCCGACTATCTATTTGCTCGATCACAAAGGCGTCATCCGGTACAAGTGGATCGGCAGTCCCGGCAACGACACCATCGACAAAGCCGTCGCGGAACTCGTGAAGGACGCGGAAGCCGCGAAGAAATAACGACGGGTTAGCTGGCGTCCGCCAACTGCCGCAGGAACGCTTTCAACAGCGGCCCGTGGAATCGCAGACGGCTCCAAACCGCGGCGATGGTCCGCGTCGGCTTCTCGCCGGAGAGCGACCGCGTCCGCACCCCGGGGTGGGGCGCCCGGGCCATCGCCATCGCGGGGACCAGCGACACCCCCCGCCCGAGGCGGACGAGTTCCAGCACGGTGCCGAGTTGGTGCAAGCGGGCCGTGACGAGGGGCGCGAGCGCGTGCCGGGCGCAGAAGCTCATGGCTTGGCCACTCAGGCAATGCGCTTCGTGGAGCAGAACGAACGGCTCGTCGGCCAAGTCTTTCAACCGAACCTGCGGCTTCGCGCCCATGGGGTGCGCGGACGGTACGGCCAGTAACAATTCTTCGGTGAACAGCGTTTGCGACTCGAGGTGATCGCCGCGCACCGGCAGCGCCAACACGGCGAGGTCGATTTCACCCGCCGTCAATCCGGCGAGGCAGTCGGCCGTGGTTTCTTCGCGCACTTCCAACTTCGCGGAGGGGTTCGCCGCGGCGAAGCGGATCAAGGCCTCCGGCAGCAAGTACGGGGCGATGGTCGGCAGCGCAGCGACGGTCAAGCGGCCGGCGCCGGCGTCGGCACAGACACTTTCCTTGGCTTCGTCGAGGATCGCCAAAGCTTGCTCGACGCGCTCGCGCAGCGCCTTGCCCGCCGCCGTGAGTTCCGACGCGCGGCCGAGCCGGTCGAACAGAGGCGAGCCGAGTTCGTGCTCGAGTTTTGCAATCTGTTGACTCAATGTCGGCTGCGCGACGTGACACGCCTCCGCCGCCCGGGTGAAGTTGCCGAGCCGGGCGAGGGCTAGAAAATAGCGGAGTTGCTGAAGTTCCACCGACTGACCTCGAGCTTGACACAAACGACTGGGATAGGGAAGCAATCATAGTTTATATTTCCATAGCCAATGACTATGGTAACTATCAGTCGCTGACATGGGCATTTGGCCTCCCGCGACAGTATCATTGTATTGCGGGTCATCCGCCGGTCCTTTCCCTCACCGTGGAGAATGCTCGTGTTCAAACATGTGCTTTCGGCTTCCGCAATCGGCTTGGCGACCCTGACCGGGATCGCCAAGCCGCCGACACCGGTCAAACCAATCGCCGCACCTGCGAAAGGCGACATCGCTAAATGTCCGGTTCTGAACGCCGCACCGAGTGAACCGATTCCGGCCGAAGCCGGAGCGGCACCCTATCGTCCGAAAGATTGGTGGCCGAATCAGTTGAAATTGGACGTGCTGAAAAAGAACACGGCCAATGGCAACCCGATGGGCGACGACTTCGACTATGCCGCAGAGTTCAAAAAACTCGACTTGGACGCCCTGAAAAAAGACATCACCAAGTCGCTGACCACGTCCCAAGATTGGTGGCCGGCGGACTACGGCCACTACGGGCCGTTGATGATCCGCTTGGCGTGGCACAGCGCCGGCACCTACCGCGTTACCGACGGTCGGGGTGGTGCTGCTTCAGGCATCATCCGCTTAGCTCCCGTCGCCAGCTGGCCCGATAACGCCAACCTCGACAAGGCTCGCCGGTTGCTCTGGCCGATCAAGCAAAAGTACGGCAAGAAGATCTCGTGGGCCGACCTGATGATCCTTACCGGGAACTGCGCCCTCGAATCGATGGGATTCAAAACCTTCGGCTTCGCCGGCGGCCGCGTCGATGCATTTGAACCGGACTCGGAAATCTACTGGGGGCCGGAGACCAAGTGGATGGACGACAAACGCCACACCGGCGACCGCAAGCTCGAACAGCCCTTGGGCGCCACCCAGATGGGCTTGATCTACGTGAACCCGGAAGGGCCGAACGCCAAGCCGGACCCCATGGCCGCCGCCAAAGACATCCGCGAAACCTTCGGCCGTATGGCCATGAACGACGAAGAAACCGTGGCCCTGATCGCGGGTGGGCACACACTCGGTAAAGCGCACGGTGCCGCCAACCCGGACAAACACGTCGGCGCGGAACCGGAGCGCGCGAGCATCGAACTCCTCGGCCTCGGCTGGACCAACAGCTTCGGCAAGGGCAAAGGCGGCGACACGATCACCAGCGGTTTGGAAGGCGCGTGGACCTCGACCCCGGCGAAGTGGTCGAACAGCTACTTCAACAACCTCTTCAACTACGAGTGGAAACTGACCAAGAGCCCGGCGGGTGCCCAGCAGTGGACCCCGACCGATGAGAAAGCCCAAGGGACCGTGCCGGACGCCCACGACCCGAAGAAATCGCACGCCCCGATCATGTTCACGACCGACATCGCACTGAAGACGGACCCGGCCTACCTGAAGATCTCGAAGCGCTTCCATGAGAACCCGAAAGAGTTCGCCGACGCGTTTGCCAAAGCCTGGTACAAACTGACCCACCGCGACATGGGTCCGGTCAGTCGTCTTTTGGGACCGACGGTCCCCAAGCCGCAGCTGTTTCAAGATCCCGTCCCGGCCGTCGATCATAAATTGATCGAAAAAGCCGACATCGCGGCGCTCAAGGCGAAGCTTCTCGACTCGGGATTGTCCACGTCCCAATTGGTTTCGACGGCGTGGGCTTCCGCATCGACGTACCGCGGCACGGACAAACGCGGCGGGGCCAACGGGGCCCGCATCCGCCTCGCCCCGCAGAAAGATTGGAAGGCGAACCAACCGGACGAACTCGCTAAAGTGTTGGCGATCTTCGAGAAGGTTCAAACCGACTTCAACAAGTCGGCGGGCGAAGGCAAGAAGGTCTCGCTCGCGGACATCATCGTGTTGGGTGGGTGTGCCGCGGTCGAACAAGCGGCGAAGAAAGCCGGGAACGAAGTCTCGGTGCCGTTCGCGCCGGGCCGCACGGACGCGACGCAAGAACTCACCGACGCGAAGTCGTTCGAGGTGCTCGAGCCCAAGAACGACGCCTTCCGCAACTTCTTCAGCCGTGATCTGACCCGCCCCGCCGAGATGACGCTCGTCGAAAAAGCGGACTTGCTCACCCTGTCCGCCCCGGAGATGACCGTACTCGTCGGCGGACTGCGGGTGCTCAATGCCAACGCGGGGAGCTCGCAACTCGGTGTCCTCACGAAGCGACCCGAAACACTCACCAACGATTTCTTTGTGAACCTGCTCGACATGAACACCGAGTGGAAGAAGTCGAATGTGTGCGAGTACTTCTTCGACGGCCGCGATGCCAAAACGGGCAAGATCAAATGGACGGCCAGTTCCGTCGATCTGGTGTTCGGCTCGAATTCGCAACTCCGGGCCATTGCCGAAGTGTACGCCAGCGAAGACGCGCAGCCGAAGTTCGTCACGGACTTCGTTTCGGCGTGGACCAAAGTGATGAATCTCGATCGCTTCGACCTCGATCCGGCTCTGCGCACGAACGCGAAAGCCGCTGCGCCCCGGATGCGCTAACGTCATTGCGATGACGATCTCGAAAAGAAGCCGGGCCGGGGTAGCGACTACTCCGGCCCGGCTTCTCTCGTATCGGCTCATTTGAAGTCGATGCTCGGCACGTCGCTTGCACCCATGGGTTGCCAGACCATTTTACTTGAATGATCGGGCAAATCCCTTCTTGACTGGGAGTCAAAGCGTGCTCAAAAAGATTCTTTCCGGTGCCATCGTCGTGGGCTTGGCCGGCCTACTTACTCTCACGGGCGTGGCTCAAATCCCCGTTGCGAAACAACCCGCCGCGACAACCCCCGCAAAAGGGTTGACCGAGGACAACGGCCGCCCCGTCGGCGACAATCAAAACAGTCGGACCGCCGGCGTCGACGGTCCCATTTTGCTGGACAATTTTCACTTGCTGCAAAAGCTCGGGCGATTCGACCGCGAACGGCTCCCCGAACGCGTCGTCCATGCCCGGGGCGCCGGCGCCCACGGCGAATTCGTCAGTTACGGTGACCAGTCGAACCTCACCAAAGCCAAGCTGTTTTCGGCGAAAGACAAAAAGACGCCGGTATTCGTACGCTTCAGCAGTGTCATTCACCCCAGAGGTTCACCCGAACAACTCCGTGATCCGCGCGGTTTTTCGACGAAGTTTTACACCGAAGAAGGCAATTGGGATTTGGTCGGCAATAATATGCCGGTCTTCTTCATCCGCGATCCGCTCAAGTTCCCGGATCTCATTCACGCCTTCAAACCGAGTCGATCACCAATCAACAAGATCCGAATCGGATCTTCGATTTCCTCAGTCATATCCCCGAATCGACCCACCAACTCACGTGGTTGTACTCGGATCGTGGAACTCCGGCCAACTACCGCCAAATGGAAGGTTTCGGCATCCACGCGTTCAAGCTGGTCAACGCCGCGGGGGAAGTGCATTACGTCAAATTCAATTGGCGCAGCGCCCAGGGTATCAAAACATTCACCGATTCGGAAGCCAAGGCCGATTCGGCCCGCAACCACAGCGGGCTCACCGAAGATTTGTACGAACACATCAAGGCCGGCAAGTTCCCGAGCTGGGAATTATGCATTCAAGTGTTGAAGCCGGCCGACTTCGGCAAGTTTGAATTCAACCCGCTCGATGACACCAAAGTGTGGCCCGGCATCGAAGAAATCAAAATCGGCAAGTTGACTCTCAACCGCGTGCCGGATAACTTTTTCCAGTTCACCGAGCAAGTCGCATATTCGCCGGGTGTACTCGTTCCGGGCGTCGAAGCCAGCGAAGACAAGATGTTTCAAGGTCGGCTCTTCAGTTACTCCGATACCCAGCTTTACCGGGTGGGGACCAATTATCTGTCGCTTCCCGTCAACAGGCCACTCTCCCCGGTTTCCAATAACAACCAAGATGGATTATTGAATCATGGGGATCGCAAGGGCGATGTGAATTACGAGCCGAGTACCACGACCGGCGGACGAATCGAGGACGAAAAGTTTGAGCAGTCCAAGGCTAAACTTTCCGGGGACGTCGTGCAGCAACCCATCGAAAAGACGCTGAACTTCAAACAAGCGGGCGAGTTGTACGAGAGTTTCCCGGAAGATCAGAAAGCCAACCTCGTGACCAATCTCGCCCTCGACCTGAACAAGGTCAAGGATGTCGGTATTAAAACGACTGTGGTGTCGTTCTTTTTCCGGGCCAACGCCGATTACGGCACGCGGGTCGCCAAAGCCATCAACCTCGATCTCGAAACGGTGAAACAACTCGTCGCGAAAGACAAAGAGAAGAAGTAGCCCCTCGACTTTCGCACTGCCCCCTCCCGCTCGGAGGGGGCTTTTTTCGTTATCATGGCATCGAAGTATCCGCCGCAGATTCGGAGTCCGGAACGATGGCCACGCCTCCACTCCGCCCCAAGCTCGACCCGTTTTACCGCACCGTCGAATCGGTGTTGATCGGCCAGCGCCGTCTCGTTGACCGGTTGCTCATGGGCTTGCTCACCGACGGCCACGTCCTGCTCGAGGGCGTCCCCGGTTTGGCGAAGACGCTCGCCATCCGCACCGTCAGCGCGGCGTTGCACCTCCAATTTTCCCGCGTCCAGTTCACCCCGGATCTGTTGCCCGCCGACATCCTCGGGACGCAGATTTACAATCCGCGCACCGGCGACTTCAGCGTTAAGAAAGGGCCGATCTTCGCCAACGTAATCCTCGCCGACGAAATCAACCGCGCCCCGGCCAAAGTGCAATCGGCGCTGCTCGAAGCGATGCAAGAGCGCCAGGTCACCATCGGCGACGGCACCTTCCCGCTCCCGCGACCGTTCTTCGTGCTCGCCACCCAGAACCCCATCGAACAAGAAGGGACGTATCCGCTGCCCGAGGCGCAGGTCGACCGGTTCATGTTGAAGGTGTTGATCGATTACCCGAGCCGCGACGACGAGCGCGCGATCCTCGACCGCATGGGCAGCGTCGACGCGACGACCGCCGTGGAACCGGTCCTCGCGGCCGAAGATCTCGCCGCGTTGCGTGCGGCCGTCGACGCCCAGCACGTCGATGCGAAGGTCAAAGATTACATCGTGGCCATCGTCCGCGCGACGCGGGAACCCGCCGAGTACGGCCTCGACATCGCCCCGCTGATCCAGACCGGGGCCAGCCCCCGCGCGGTGGTCGCGCTGCTGCGGGCCAGCAAAGCCCACGCCTTCCTCGACGACCGCACCTACGTGACGCCCGAAGACGTGAAACGCACCGCCGCCGACGTGATGCGCCACCGCGTGATCCTGAGTTACGAAGCCGAAGCCGAGGAGTTGAAACCGGACGCGATTTTGCAGCGCGTCTTGGACCGCTTGCCGGTCCCGTGATCCGCCGGAAGCTACTTTTCAAGTGTTTGGAAGATCTTCACCCTTCCGCACTGGCTCTTCCGCAAGGCCGTTCAAGTCGAGGGTGATGATTGGCTTTGAACTCGCCACGAGTAGGTCGAGGAGGGCGTGGCCGAGCTTGCCGCTGGCCCGGTGAGCAGGATGGTGGCTTGCCGGGACACAGGATAGGGTAAGATCTTAGAAGCTATCCGAGAAGCCCTAATCCTATGAATCCTTGTACTTGAACGGTGCGTGAGTCCGATTCGGGGCCATGCGGTCGAGGAGCAATTGGATG
>JAYSYN010000116.1:0-17070 GCA_043727575.1 Fimbriiglobus sp. | reverse complement strand
CGCGTCCATCGCCTACGCCGATATCCCCGGCCTCGTCCCGCCGACCGTCGCCGGCCACCGGGGGCGTTTGGACCTGTGCGAATCGGCATCGGGTCCCGCGCTCGTCGCCCACGGCCGCGTGCATTCCTACGAAGGCCATCCGGTCGAACGGGTCACCCGGTTGGTCAACCTCTTCGCCGAGTTCGGCGCGAAGCGGCTCCTGCTGACGAACGCCGCCGGGGGGTTGAATCCTTCATTTGAACCCGGCGACCTCCTGGTCATCGATCGCCATTGGAAGTTACTGAACTCGGGCGACTGGAAACGACTCGGCGAACCGACGCGCTGTTACTCGCCCGCCGGACTCGACATCTTCCGCCGACTTTCGGCGCGGTTCGGCAGCTACGCGGCGCTCACCGGGCCGTGCTACGAGACGCCCGCCGAGATCCGGGCGCTGGCCGCGTGCGGCGTCGATGCGGTCGGGATGTCCACGGCGGTGGAAGCGGAAGCCGCAGTCGAATTGGGTTTGGAGGTGTTGGCGATTTCGTGCATCACGAACAAAGCCGCCGGGATTACGGCGCACCCGCTGAGTCACGCCGAAGTCGAAATCAACGCGAAGCTCGGCATCGCCCGCCTGCGGACGATGATCGACGCCGCGTTCGGGTGACCGCTATTTCTTCGGCTTGCTCGGCTTCGCGGGTTTCATCGGCTTGACCGGTTTCGGCTCCGGGACGTAGGCTTGGAGTTCCGCGTAGGACTTGGACAACTCCCGGAGCTTCGAGCGGGCGCGGGTGAGGACCGAACCGATGGAATTCACCGGGATGTCGAGGTCGGTGCTGATCTCTTCGTAAGTGCGGCCTTCGAGGTAGAACTGCCGGACGATCTCGCGGTCTTTCCCTTTGAGCTTCCGCAACAGGGCTTCGACTTCTTCGAGGCGTTCCATCCCTTTCACCGCGGCGGCGCTTTCGTCGGGAAGGTCGTCGAGCAGGCGGGATTCCCCTTTCTTGATCGACTCGCGGACGGTCTGCCGGCGGGTCAATTCGTGGACGCAAATCCGGCGGGCGATCACGGTGAGATACGTCGCCAAGTTGGCGGTGCCTTTGAACTCGCGCATCACTTTGTAATTGTCGGCGATGATCTGCACGAGCACTTCCGCGGCGATGTCTTCGATGTCTTCCGGGGACAACCGCGCGCTGCGGAGGTGGGCGGTGAAGTGGATCGCTTGGTAAATCAGCCCGAGGTAGCGGTCGACGAAATCGTTCCACGAACCCGGTTGCTTCGACAAGCACCGTTTGAGGAGGTCTTTATCGACGTCGGTCAGAGCCACGGTCGCACCCATTTCGGATTTGGAATTGCGGATTTCGGATTTTGAGATTCGAGCACCCGAACTCCGAGCAAATCCTGAACCGCACTACACAGGCGAAGCTCTTCCAATCCGAAATCCGCAATCCGCAATCCCATCACTTCTTGTCTCGGATGCGGGCTTCGCGGTAGTCCCAGCGCTCGGAACCGAGGCCGGCGTTGTCGTTGATCTTGATGTCGGTCGGTTTATTTTTTACCGAGTCGGTCGGCCGGCGGAAGTCGAGTTGGAGCGTCTTCTTGCTGACGATCAACTTCCCGGCGTCCGTCTCTTTGGTGCTCAGGCCGTCGGTGATGCCCGATACGTAAATCGTGAAGTTGTTGACGTTCGGGGCTTTCTCGGGGACGTTCAACCAAATCGCCAAGCCGTGGACGGCGCGGACGGCGGGGGGGGGCAGGTACTCGGCGGTCTCGGGGATCGGCGACTTGCTGATGGAAATGCTCGTCTGGAGCTTCAATTCCCCGGTCGGGTCTTCAATCTTCTTCAGCGCTTCGACCACGCCAGGTTCCGGTTCGTCGAGGAACGTCGCGGCGATACCGCCGGAGTCTTTCGTTACCAATTCGAACTCGGGGACGATCGTGCGCGGCTTACCCGTCTTGTTGTACACGTAATAAACCATGTACCAGACGACGCGATCCCCTTTGCCCGGGACCTTCACCGTGGCGATACGCGGGGGCATGTAGGCGAAGTTGAGCGTCCAGACGCCGCCGCGATCGAGCGAAAGTTTCAGAGGATCGACGTAACGAAACGGCGCGTCCGGCAGTTGGGCAACGGCCGCGCGCGGCGCGATCGCCAACGCGGCCCCGGCGGCGAGGGTAGTCGTCAGGAAGTCGCGGCGGTGGGCGAAACGCATGGGCGTGGCCTGGGTAGTGGTCGAATGGCGCCGATCCGCGCTACTCTAGAAATACCCGATAGAACGGCTCCGATCAAGCGCATCCCCGCGCGGAAGCGAAACTTCCGGCGGTTTTTACCCGACCGACCGGCACCGGCGTCCTTGCCCGTGCCGGCCGGATGGCCCGGCTTATTTCATTGGCGTGACGATGGCCGGGGCGGCCGACGGACCGGGCACCGGGGCGCCGACCGTCGGGTAGGTCATGCCGGTGGTCGGCAGCACGTGGTTGGCGGGATCGTAGTTGCAATCGCAACGGCCGGAGGTGTTTTTGCACCCGAGGCTCAGGCCGAACAGGGCGACGAACGCGGACAAAATGGCAACGCGGCGCATGGGAAAACCCCTCCGTGGGCGGTGTAAGGGACGGAGCGAATCCGCAATTCGCCCCGTCTACGCAGATGGCGGATTTTATCCCGACTACCGCGATGACGCCTCTTGTATCGACGGCGTGGAACACCCGGCTTGAACGGTTTTGGCCGAACACGCCGCAATTTGATTCCATTTCTACTACGGAGCATTCGGCAACCATCGTTCGCTAAAAACGAGTCTCGGTTCCGTTTCGTCCGCAGCGTCCGCAGCGTCCGCACAGGGGTGGGGGGTACTCTCCGCGGACTCACGTATCGCACCGTGCGAAAGGGGTTTTCTCCGCGTGGCTCGGATTCCGAGGTCATTTTTACCGTTGCGGAAGCAGCGAATCGACGGGGATGTTCGCCGGAGCCAGACCCGCGATGGCGAGCGGTACGCTTTGGCCCCGGCCGTAAACGACTTTGGAATCGTACCGCGGCTCGGCGGCCGCGGGCCGGGTGTAGACTTCGACGCAATCGTCCGGCAGGTTCACGATCCAATACTCGGGAATGTTGTTCTCGGCGTACAGTTCCAGTTTGGTTGTGCGGTCGCCGACGAGGGTGGAATCGGACACTTCGATCAGGACGTAAACATCGGCCGCGGTCGGACGTTTCCCGCCGCGTGTTGATGCGGGGGTCGAGATCGAAAAATCGGGTTCCGGTATGCTGTTGGCCATCACGACCGGCGATTGACAGCGCACGGTCGTCGGGAGCGGAATCGAGCCGACCAAGAGTCGGGTCAACAGATCGATGCACATGCTGTGCGCGTCACCTTGTCCCATTTTGTCGACGACCTCCCCGCGGATGAGTTCGGTTTTTTCGGGGATGAATCCCGATTCGCCCATGCGGTCGTAAGTGTCCACGGTGAATCGGTGGGGGATCGGCCAAACCGGTAGCGCTGCGGCCGATTTCAGCGGCGGAGCCAGCGTCGTCATTTCGATTCCTCCAAATCGCTCAGGGCCAGTGCCTCGAATTCGGCTTCCTTCGTCAGTTTACACCCGGACTCGTCGCCGGCCAAAAGGCTATCGGTCTTCGTCGGGACGCTGCCGCCGGTTTCCCCGCCCGCAACGTTGCGGTCGGTTCAAAACAACTCCGCCGGATCGGCCGTGCGGACCTTGCGAACCGCCAGCAGCGCCGAGCTGACGCACATCCCCACCGTCAAGAGCAGCACGAATCCCAGGCGTTGCCACGTCATGCCGATGGGCAACGCCGCCGCGAGGATCGTCAGTTCGTACAACCCGAGCGCCGCCACTGCGCCGAGGGTGTAACCGGCGAGCGCCAGGAAGAGCGCTTGATTGACCACGACCCGGAAGAGGAATCCGAAGCGGTAGCCCATCGCCTTCAGCGTGGCGTACTCCGGCATGTGCTTCTTGATGTCCGCGACCATCATCTGGTAAATGAAGATCGCCCCGACCGTGATCGCCAGCAGCACGCCGAAGTAGAAAAACTTCCCCACGGCCGTCTTGTTCACCCAGTAGCTGCGCTCGCCGGCTTCCATTTTCGCCCGCGTGAAAACCTGAACGTCCGATGGCAAAACGGCCCGCAAGCGTCGCGCGGCTTCATCCGGATTTTCGCCCGGTTGCAACGTCACGAGGCCGAAAGTGACCTGCTTCTGGGGCCGGCCGGTGAACTTCGCAAAAGTCTCTTCGTTCATCAGCAGCAGGCCGTTGTAACTGAAGCCGGTGCCGGCTTGGAAATAACCCGCGAGTCGCGCGCGCCGGCCGTTGAGTTCGGTTTCGGTGCCGGGGGGCATCGCGCCAGGGTCGCCGAAGTAGGGCTTCGACCGTCGGTCGAGCAGGACGCTGTCGATCTGCCCGAGCGCCACTTGTGCTTCGCGCTGATCCACGTCGTCGCGGAAGATCCCGCCGGAATTCGGCGCGAGGAAGACGCGGTCCAACGTGCCGGGATCGATGCCGAGCATGCTGAGTTGCCAGAGCTTCCGGCCGCGCCGCGGGTCGTCGGTCGGGTTGCGCCAAACGCCAGGCCCCAGGGAGATCGGAAGGACTTCCTGCACCCCCGTCGCCGATTCCGCTTGGGCCAACCGAGTGCGGTCGACCGACCCCGGCCGACTGAGGTCGATGTACTCGGTGCTCGTGATGAGTAGGTCGAAGCGCATCTTACCGTAGAGGAGCGTGGCGGTGTTTTCGACCGAGCCGAGAAACCCGAGCTGCATGAAGACGAGCACGACGGCGAACGCCGCCCCGACGACCGAGATAGCCGTGCGACCACGCTCGTGGAGGAGGTTCGCCAAGGCGAGTCGGAGGGATGTCATGATGGGCCGGATCTAGTGTACATCATGTCAATTAGCCGGAATAAGCCCGGCTTATTCCGGCTTATTCCCCGATTAAGAACCAATACGCGCCCCGTCCATGACCTTCGTTGTCCACTAATCCCAGTTGTTTCATCAAAGCGAGGTCGTCCCGAATTGGCCGGCTTTCAGCTTGGAGTTTGATCGTGAGATCCCGAATAGCAAGGCGTCCCGTCGACTCAAGGCTTCGAGAATTATCTGTTGGCGATCCGTCAGAGCGTGAGAAACTCAAGTGATGATGACCAAGATCGCAGCACCTGACTCTGCGGCAGTCGCATAGGCCTTCCGCAGGATCGCGAACGATTTTCGATACTCGCTCTTCCCACTTAAACCGGCCGCTTTGATGTCCGCCAGAAGTTCGGACTCATCGAGGGTCGCGAGGGCCGCATCGAGCTTCTTCACGAGTGTCGGACTGGCATAGCCGATGTAGCAGTCGTCCCCGTCATCATCATCATCCATGTCGTCGTCATCCGCCTCGCCGCTCGAAGTCCGGAGCAGTCCGCCCTCCAACTTGCCATCGATCGGCCGATCCCCCGAGATAGCCAATTTGAGGGGTTTGGGTTTCGCGCGGAGCACGCTCTGGATTTCTAACCAGGCATCGATGGAGAATGCAGTGGCACCCTTGGGCACGTCCAATTCAGCGAGGTCATCCTTGTGCTGTTTGAACAGTGCGGCGGGAATCACTTTCATCGAAGCGCGCAGTCCCATGGATTGGCTCCTCACTTCCCCTTGAACTTCGCGGTCACTTGCAACCCGATGAAATTCTGCGCCGCCTCGGTCGCAACGCCGTCCAATTCGACTTCGACTTCGACCACCCGGCGGTCGGCGTCTTCGCGGGGGCCGAGCGGCGTCAGCGCGTTCTTCGCGATCAACGGTGCGACCTTGTCGGGATTGGTCACGGTGCCGTTGAGGATCAGTTTCTCCCCGAGCGCGCGACCGGTCACTTCGACTTTCACGGGGCCGCTCTTCAACCAACCGCGGATTCGGCCGACATCGGTCTCGTAGACTTCGGCGATCACGATCATCGACTTCGTGTCGGCGATTTGAATCAGCGCCATCGTCGCGATGGTGTCGCCCGGTTTCACCAAGATCCGCACGACGCGGCCGCCGGTCGGGGCAACAAATTCACCGTCCTTCGCTTTGCGTTCCGCGAGGGCCAACCCCGCTTTCAGCGACTCGTACGGCACCTGGGCCAATCCGCGTTCCGTCTCGGCGAGCAGCGCCGCTTTCTTCGCGGCGATCGAGACCTTCGATTGCTCCCGTTGAATCAGCATCTTTTCCTTGCTGGCGAGGGCGACGGCTTTCTCGGCCTCGGCGGTGGCGATGGCCGCCAGCAGTTGATCGAGTTCCTGCTCCGATATCCGCACCGATTTGGCCCGGGCGAGGTCGTTGTCGTACCGGCGCTTCGTGGCTTCCACCGCGACCACTTTGGCATCGATGGCCTTGGCATCTTGGTCGATCCCGGCCGTCGCCTGCGCCGCCTCGGCTTCGAGGTCTTTCAGCTTCGCATCGCGGCTGGCGCCGATGGCCTTGCGCAGTTGCTCGGCTTCTTCGATCTGCTTTTGCAACGCGACTAAACTGAGCCCGCGGCCCCGTTCGCCCGAGAGTTCGCCGAGCTTTTGGCCGGCCTTGACGGTGTCGCCGACTTTGACCGACAGCACCGCGAGTTGATCGCCGGGAACACCGTAGACGCCGATGAGCCCGCCGGCGGGTTGAAGGCGGCCGAGGGCGTTGACTTCTTGGTCGGAGCCGGCCCCGGTGCCGACGCGCGGATTGGACGAGTCGCTACCCTTGGGTTGCATCAGAACGAACGCGATGCCGATCGCCAAACCGACGTTGGCGAGGAGGCTGAGCAAGAACAGCGGGTTGACTCGGCCGGGTCGGGCGGGCATGGTGGCGCAACCGGGGAAACGGGAATCGCACTGGCAGCGGAACCGCATCGCAGGGTATCGTACGGATAGTTCCCCCGACAATCCCGAACCGGTTTATGCGCGTCCACATTCTTCCGAGTACGGTTCAAGGGACCCCAGGCCACGGCCTGACCGGCTTCGTGGTCGACGGCGTTCTCGCGCTCGACGCCGGCCCCTTGGGGCAATTCGGCACCTGCGCGGAACAGGCTCGGATCCGAGACATCCTGCTCACGCACGCGCACCTCGATCACGTCGCGGGGTTGCCGATGTTCCTCGACAACATCTACGGAATTGCGGAAAAGCCGCCGACCGTGCACGCATTGCGGCCGACCCTCGACGCGTTGCAAACGAACCTATTCAACGACCGATTATGGCCCGATTTCATCGGCCTGTCCCGCGCGATGGCCCCGTTTGTCTCGGTGGAAGAAGTCGAGCCGAACCGCCCGTTCCCGTGCGGGAAATACACGGCGATCGCGATCCCACTCGAGCACTCGGTCCCGACGGCGGGGTACCTGATCGACGACGGCCGCTCCGCGTTCGCCCTCATCACCGACACGGCGCCGGTGCCGGAGATCTTTCAAAAGCTCGGCCGTTGGCCGCGCCTGAGCGCCGTCTTTTTGGAGTGCTCGTTCCCGCGGCGGATGAAGGCTTTGGCGGAAGCGAGCCAGCACCTCACGACCGATCAATTCGCCGAGGCGGTGAAATTGTTTCCGCCCGGGGTGTCGGTGTACGCGACCCACATCAAGCCGGCGCATTACGCCGAGACGGTCGCCGAGATCCGGGCGCTCGGACTGGCCAACGTGCAGATCGGCGAACCGGGCCGAATCGTCGAATTGTCACCCCAGTAGCTCGCCGGCCTCCCGGCACAATTCTTCCGCTCGCGCCGCAGCCGGGGCTTCGGCGATCACCCGCACGATCGGCTCGGTGTTGCTGGCGCGGACGTGCAGCCACCAATCGGGGCCTTCGAGCCGCAGTCCGTCGATCGTGTCCGTCTTCGCGTCCGGCCAGTGCGACCGGATCGCCGCGAGCGCCCCGGCCAGCTTGTCCTTCGGCACGGTGAACTTCGTTTTCAACATCGAGTACCGCGGGAGTTCCGCGACCAATTGTGAAACCGATTGGCGCTCCTCGGCCATCAGCGACAGGATCAACCCCATGCCGATGAACGGATCGCGTACCCAACCGAGGCGCGGGTCGATGACGCCGCCGTTGCCTTCGCCGCCGATGAGGGCGTTCACCCGGCGCATCTCGGCGACGACGTTCGCCTCGCCGACGGCACTGCGGTGGAAGGCGCACCCGGCCGCGCGGGCCAAATCTTCGATCACCCGGCTCGTCGACATGTTCACCACCACCGGTCCCGAGGCTTGCTTCAATCGGTACTTCACCGCGAGAGCCAGCGTCAGTTCCTCGCTGACGCACGTTCCCGTTTCGTCGATCAACGCCAAGCGATCCGAATCGGGATCGAGCGCGAAGCCGACGGCGGAGCCGGATTGCTTCACCCACGGCGCGACCTCGGCCAAGTTCGCCGGCGTCGGCTCGGGTTCGTGGACGAAATCGCCGTCGGCCACGCAATGGTGCTGCACGACTTCGCAACCGAACTCGGCGAGGAGCTTCACCCCGAGCGGGCCGCCGGCGCCGCCGTTGCCGTCGAGCAACACTCGGAGACCCCGGCTGGCGATCGTCGCGGCGCCGATGTGCTCGAGCACGGCGCGGGCGTGGTCGTCTTGGACATCGGGCGGGATGCGGATGGTGCCGACGGCGTGCCACGGAACCCGCGCGGTCGCCCCGGAATCGTAGATCATCCGGACGAGTTGCCCTTGGTCCGGCGCGAGCACGGCGCCGTCCGGGCCGAACAGCTTGAGGCCGTTCCACGGCGCCGGATTGTGCGACGCGGTGATCATGATCGCCCCGGCGGCGGCCAGGTTTCGCACGGCGATCCCCACCGTCGGCGTCGGCGCGACCCCGAGATCTTCGACGGTGCAGCCGACCGATTGCAGGCCCGCGAAGACGGCGTGCTTCAGCATGTCGCCGCTCGGCCGGCTGTCGCGGGCCACGAGGACGCGCCCGCCCGCCAGGTGCGCGCCCAACGCCGCCGCGAACCGGCAGGCGGCTTCGGGGTTGAGCGAGTCGCCGACGATCCCGCGGATCCCCGAGACGCCGACGATCAGTTCGGAATTGGCCACGGCAGTTCCCCCCGAAGAACGAAGGGGACATTGTGCGAGATCCCGGCGCGCCCGCCACTCAGCGTTGGAAGTTCGAGCCGATGGACTGGCCCGGCCGCTTGGCGACCGCGGCGTTCGGCAGCAGGAGGATTTGCAGCCCGAAGTTGTTCACGAAGGCGCTGTAGCTGAAGCCGATGGAGAGCGTGAGGTCGGTGCCGGTGCGGTTGAAGCTGAGCGAGGTCGTCTGCGCGAGGGCGGTGCCGAAGTCGAAGACGTTGGACGCGGCGACGCTGTATTTCCGGCTGAGCTGGTAGCCGAGGACGGCGATGACCGCCCGGCTGTGCACGGGGTCGATATGCCGGTAGCCGAGGTAGAAGTTGCTCCCGTCGGGCCGGTTGTAGTTGACGCCGACGTTGAGGTAGCGGGCCGCGGGGTCGAACGGATCGAGCCACGCCGCGGACGTCAAAGCCGTGCGGTCCCCCCAATTCCAGAGGAAGTTGTACTCCAAGAACGCGAAGCTCTTGCCGTAGTTGTCCCG
The DNA here is from genome assembly GCA_043727575.1 of Fimbriiglobus sp. Lineage (GTDB taxonomy): Bacteria > Planctomycetota > Planctomycetia > Gemmatales > Gemmataceae > JALHQU01. The sequence goes on along the minus strand of JAYSYN010000116.1, from coordinate 7,586 downwards.
CTCCGCTTTCGGGTAGAGCGACGCCGACAAATCGAGCGTCATCCAATCGACGGTGTGATCTTGCCCCGGCAATCCGCGCTTCGTCTGGAGGCGATGCCGCACCTCGGCTTGGACGACTTGCAGCGTGTCGAGCGTTTCGGGCCGATTGTCGAGCACCCGGCGGATGGCGTACTGTTGGGAGTCGAACCGGGGCGAATTCTGGAGTGCCAAACCGTCCGACCCGGCGATGTAAATCGGCGCGTAGGGCCGCCACGTCCGGGCGGAGAGATCGTTGGTGTCGTCGTTGAGCCGGTCGAGCAACGGCAGGTTCGCCGTGGAGCTACTGGCTTGGGCGTAGTAGTAATTCGCCCCCCATTCGACTTTGTGATTCAACCCTCGGACGTTGAACAACTCGCTCTCGGCATCGGCGTAGAGCTTCGAGAACGGGATCGACGCGCGGACGCCCCCGGCGCCGAGGACGCGCCCGCGGTCTTCGCCGGTGAGGTCCCGGGAGTAGTACGTCGTATCGACGAGACCGTACGGCACGATCCGCGCCGGGCCGAGGTCGAACGGGATCGACACCCGCTGGTTCAAATCGAGGCGGGCCGTGTCGACGGGATTCGCTTCCGTCGGGATCGACGAGGCGGGCGGTTGCGACGCGGGCCGGAAGAGGGCGTACCCGGCCGAGCCGCGGGCGCTGTAGAGGAACGTATCGAAGATCGATTGCCCCGTGAGGGCCGCATCGACGCGCGGCAGCCACTGGGTTTCGGTCACCCAAGGCCGCGCGACGTTCACTTCGCCCAAGGCCGACCACGAGAAATTCCCGGCCGCCCCGTACAGATACGCGAAGGTCTCTTGATTCGGAATGAGGTCGCTGCGGAGTTTGTTGAACTGTTCGTAGTAGTTCTTGTCGCTCTGGTACGCCACTTGGCCCATGTAGCGGCCGTAGGTCGAGCCGTCTTCGAACAGGTCTTGGTTGTGGGTCCAGATCGCGCGGCCGCGGGTGCTCGGCATCGCCGGCTCCGGCCCGCGGAAGCCGCCGAGCACATCGACACCTTTGTCGCCCTGAGCGTAGAGACTGATGCTGCCGACGTTGGCGAAGTCGTTGCCGAACAGGTTGCGGTAGCCGTAGTCGGTCCCGAAACCCGGCCCGCGTTTGCTCAGGTAGTCGGCGTGCAAAATCCAAGTCGTGTCCGGTGGGGGGCGCAGCCCGAGCAGCTTGTGGACGTTGAACGCCGTGAACGCCGTGAAGCCGAAGATCGTGCTATTGCCGAGGCTGAGGTTCACGAGCGGGCCGGCCGGGTCGCTGAGGTCGGTCCGGTATTTCGGATACGCGAAAAACGGCACGCCGAGGATTTCGAACCGGTTGCGCTCGGCCACCAAGTCGCGCTGATTGCTCGTGTCGATTTCCCCCGTGCCGGCCTTCCGGTACGGCCGGCCGAAGATGTTCCGCCGGACGATGGTCTGTTCCGTGATCGTCGCTTCGCGGCTGCGGATCGTGAAGACCGGATCAGCCGGGCGCTTGCTGGAAAAGACCAGCGTGTCGAACGCGCGGTACTCGTGGGGCCCGAGTCGCCAGAGTTCCGGCGTCCGCAAATGGATCGGATCCGCCGCCGTCGAGAAGTTCGATTCGAGGTCGGCCCCGATGGCGACGGCTTTGCTCTTCTCCAAGTCGTAGTAGAGTTCCTCGGCGCGGATCGTCTGCTCGCCGCCCGCGCCGTCGTCGCCGCGCGTTTTCACGACCACGTTGCCCGAGCAATACAGTTCGATGGTCGTTTTCTTCGGCTTGTCCTTATCGGCCGGTTCGCCGCGCGCGGTGTCGAGCCCGCCCAAGATGTTCGTCCCTTTTTTCGCCCCTTTCACCCAGATCACCGCGTTGTCGGTGGCGAATTCGAGTTCCTTTTGCGGGCGCTTCGGGTCGCCCGAGAGCATCACCACGTTGACGATCAACCCGCCGGTGTAGGTGATGCGCTGGACGTCGTCGCCGATCGGGTCGACGACGTAATCGTTCAGTTTCCCGTAGCGCGGGGCGAAGCGGATGATTTGATTCGACGACGCGGGCAGGGTCACGCTGGCGCCGTTGGGCAACACGACCTCGGGTCTTGGCGGCGTCGTCAAAGGGGGCTGCGGCAAAGGGACGGTGGGCTGGAGAACGGTTCGCGTCGTCGTGCCGGGCAGCGGATTCGGAATCGAGAGAGCGTCCGACGCGGGCGCGTCGGATTCGAACCGCGGCACCGGCGGCAACGGCCGCGGCTGGGCGCGGAGAGCCGCGGAGCCATCGCTCGCGGCGATCCCCGCGGCGCACACGATCCACGTCCAGACTCCGGCGGGCCACCTTGCCACACTGCCTCCGTCTCGCGCCGCCATCCCGTGGGTCCATCCGTTGGGTCGCGGACTATAAACCGACGGCGCATCCTGTCAAGCCGATCAGGCGGGGGGACTCTTGGCGCGACGTCGGTGCGCATCGAAAACACCTCGGGAAATTGCTTCCAACAGAGTGTGTGACACCCCACTCTGGAACAATCTGGACGAATTGGAACAATCGGAGCCGAAACGGTCCGTGTGGCCGATTCTCTTGCTCAGCAGTGACTTGCATCATGAAATACGAAAGAATTCCCGAGCCGACGCAGGGGGGCGTGCTGGAACAATCGCGTTTGGAACAATCGCGTTTGGGCGAATGCTGGGAACGCCCACCAAGAAGCGCGGCGAGACGAGATCGCAAGTACCGCATCCGGAAGCGTGGCCCGCCGAAACCATTTCGGTTCCGGGCGTCCGAACGGCCTCGTGCGTGGCGACAAGTTTCCAACTTGTCGACAAGAAGCGCTCGCGCGATCGCCGGCACGGGAATCGTTTGACTCCGCATTGTCGACAAGTTGAAAACTTGTCGCCACGCCGGAGGATTTGACCGAATCCGGTTCAAGAATTGAGATCGAACTCCTTGTACAATTCGAGTTCGGGTCTGATTTTGCGCAGCGTTTCGAGCGCGCACGGTGTGACGTTCGTTTTGTCCAGTCCCACGGATTGGAGCTTCTTGAAGTTCAGCACACGGCCCAATGATTCGTCGCCGATGTCCGTACTGCCGAGGTCTAAACTCAGCAGATTCTTGAATCGCGAGACGCACTTGAGATCCGTGACTCGCGTTCCCCTGAGATTGAGCCCTTTCAATTTCTCGGGGCATGGCAAAAACTTGAGGCCGGCCCCGGTGACCGGGCAATCGGGCAGCGAGAGTTCGCGCAAGGCTGTCAAGTGACGCAGGCTCGCGAGACCCGCATCCGTAACGTGAGATCCACCGATCCTCACGGAATTTATTTCGGCGTCGCAAGTGGCCCTGGAAGCGATCCAAAGATCGTCCGGGTCGCCGAGTGGAATGCGTTGGCACCATGACGCCGTGTGCAATTTTCCGCACCGCGCGAGGGACGCCAGTAGGCCATCCGTGACATCGTACTCCGGTATGTCGAAGTACTCGAGATTCCGGAGCTTTCCGATGCCCGTATAGGCGTCTGCATCGCTAAGCCTACGGTACAATCTCAAAGACCGGAGTTGTGTCAGCTCGAAAATCGGGGCGAGTTCCATTTCTTCGGGGTAGTAATTGAGGCAGAGCGCCGTGAGACCTTTGAGTTTGCCGATCGACTTCGCCGTGACTTGGAAGCAACCGATCTCTAACCAACGCAGATTGCGGCAACCGGCCAACGCCTCGATGCCGGCATCGGTGATGGCGGACGAGTCGATTTTCAACGCGGACAGTTTGTCCGACTTCGCCAATCGTTTCAACGCCGCATCGTCGAATTTCTGATCGTCCACGATCACGGCGAAGTGGATGCCCACATCCGGAAGATCTCCGGGCGGAAATGTCTCGAATCGAAATGCGGGCGGGAATTGTTTGGACTCGGCATCGAATTCAAAGAGCCGAGCGTATTGCCAAGTCACCCGGCAGAATTTGCCGGAGATCCGTTCATACGCCTTCACGGTGTCCGGATCGATTTCGATCGGTCGATAGGGCCGCGGCGGCTGGGCCAACGCCACGGACGATGCGACGAGTAGCCAACAGCATGCGAAGAGTCGAAGCATCGCGGAACCTCCACCAAGGCCAACGGCCCCGCGGCTGTTTCGTTGGGGCGCATTCGCAATTCAAACCGCCGCCAGTTCTCGCTTCATTCCCGCGCGGCTTTTCTCCCGGTCGGCGCGGTTCTCCTGCAACTTCGGATGGGGTACCAAAAATGGCCCGGCGGCCAAATAGTCCAAGTTGCCCAGCAAAAACGCCCGCACCGCGTCTTGCGGGGTGCAGATGATCGGCTCTTCGTGCATGTTAAAACTGGTGTTGATGACCACCGGAATCCCCGTGCGGCGTTCGTACGCCGCGATCAGTTTGTGGTAGCTCGGGTTGCTCTGCGGCGTCACTAATTGCGGGCGGGCGGTGCCGTCGACGTGGACCGCCGCCGGACTGTGTTCTTTCATCCAGTCGGTGCAGTCGAAGGTCACCGTCATAAACTCGGCCGTCTTTTCGCAGCCGCCGACGTTCTTGAAGAGCTTCGGCGCGGCCTCGGCCAAACAGCTCGGGGCGAACGGCATGAACTTCGTCCTCGCGCGAGCTGGTGGTTGAGCCATTGGTTCACCTCCGGATCCTTCGCCGGGTAGAGGACGCTGCGGTTGCCCAAGGCGCGCGGGCCATACTCCATGCGACCCGCGAAGCGGCCGACGATCTGGTTGTCGGCGAGCAATTCCGCCGTGCGTTCTTCCGGTTCGTCGTGGCGTTCGTACTGCAAGTTCTCGGCGTCGAGGGCCGCGCGGATCTGCGCTTCGGTGTAGTCCGGCCCGAAGTAAACGTCGTCGAACGGCCCGGCCGCGAGCATCACCTCGTGCCCGAAGGCGAGCATCGCGGCGCCGGTGCCGCAACCGCCGTCGCCCATGTTCGGGTAAACGAACAGCCCGTCGACGCCGGGGATTTCGTGGAGGCGCTGGTTCAACTTCACATTGGCGTGGACCCCGCCCGACACGGCGATGTTCTTCAAGCCGGTCTTTTGAATCCAGAAGGTCACGACGCGGCGGGCCACTTCTTCGAGCACGAATTGGTAGGCCGCGGCAATGTCGCGCTTGGCGAAGTGCCCGGCCAACGCCCGCGTGAAGAAGTGGTTCAAGCCGCCTTGGATTTTGATGTCGCCATTGCTGGTATCGAAGCGCGCCAGCAGGATGTCCGCGATTTGCTTGGCGTCCCCGTACGCCGCGAGGCCGACGATTTTGCCCTCGTGCCGGCTCGGCTTGAAGCCGAGGCCGCTGGTCACGTGTTCGTAAAAGATGCCGAGGGAATTCGGGAAACGGAAGCGGTGGAGGTTCTTAATTCCCTCCGGCCCGCAGGTATAGATGCCGCCGCACATCCCGGAGCCGTAGCCGTCGAACGTGACCGCCAGCGCCGTGTCGTACGGGCTGGCGTAGAAGGCGTTCGCGGCGTGCGTGTCGTGGTGTTGGAATCGCTTCAGCGGTTTGTTTTCGAGGCCGAAGGTCTTCAACCCCTCGATGAGTTCGGCGTTCCATTTCGTGTGGTCGGCGATGGCGTTGGTCTGCCATTGGCCGAAGAGCCGGCGGTGCGCCCGCGCATCGAGCGCGGCGCTCCCGGCCAAGCGTTCGTAGAGGAATCGCTTGTACCACGCCTTCTTCGGCATGAACTCCGCGGCTTCGGATTCGATCCCCGGAATGCGGGCCGTGCGGTTCACCGCGTAGCCGTTGTCGATCTTCGACCGGTACAGCCGGGCGCTGTCGCCGCGCGGCTTCGCATGTTCCGCGACATCGACCGCCACCGACTCGGCGATCAGCCGGGCTTCTTCCGGGGCATCGAAGAAGGCGTAGGCCACGGCATCGAGCGATTGCGGATCCCAGCCGAGGCGGTTCAACCCTTCGCGCAGGGCCAGATGCGGGAAGCCCGATTGCAGTTTCACCCGGCTGAGGCGCTCCTCCCCGCAGGCGAACAGCACGCGGCCGTCTTGCATCAGGCTCACGTTGGTGTCTTTGTCGAGCGGGCTGATGCCGAGGATTCTCATCGGTGCGTCGTCTCTAGGTGGGTCGCGATTTCGGTCATCGTGGCGGGTTGAAATTCGGGCCAATCGCGGAGCAAATTCAACACCATTTCGGCGCGCTCGAGCATCTTGGCCACGTCGGCAGCGCTGCGGTTGTACGGGCTTCCCCCCGGCAGCAAACTGCTGCTGTGCAGGGTGAAGCCGACGAACGGCGGCCGGAGGCGGCGCAGAACGGCGAGGAACTGTAGCATCCGTTCGCCGAGCGGGTTCTCGAAATTCAGCCAGGCTTTGGAAACGACACCGGTGCGGTCGAGGATGCCCGTGATCCGCGCCGTGCGACCGAGTTTGCTATCGGCCAGTTTGAGCGCATGATCCCAGAAATGCTGGGCTTTGCGCGTGTAGCCGTAGGTTAGAGGGAGTTCCCACATCGGCTTGCCGCCGGATTCACGTCGAACCGGGGCCGTGCCGCGATTGCGATAATCCGGCGCGCCGTCGTCGGCCCACGTGTTGAACGGGAGCACGGAACAATCGACCCAGATCCCCGCGTCGCGCAGATGATTCTGAATCTGCGGGGATGTGGAATAGCGCCCGCCGCGGAAACTGGTCGGCGTCAACCCGGCCTCGCGGAATGCGATTAGCGTCGTGTCGAGCTTCGCCTTGGCCGTGTCCCACGGGAGGTTGTGAAAGAAGCTTTCGCGCGGCGAGACGGTTTCGGTCGGTGCGAGTGGTGGCGTATTCCACGGGTGGATGTGCAGACCGATTTCGACCTTTGGCTTCGCCGCGAGTTGTTGCATCACCGCCCGCCCGGCGGGATCGGCGAGCACCGCGTGGTTCGTGAAGTAGACGACCGCCGCCCCGCAATCGGCCATGCGTTTTTGGAAGTCCGGCAGCAACGCGATGTTCGAAATCCGCGTCGGCCCGGTGGGGTAGCCCGAGTTCCAATCCCACTCTTCCTCGGTATCGACGGTGACGCAGTAACGGATCGTCTCGGGCATCGGGCGCGCGCTCGGGGAGGGATTGCGGGGCAATCTTAGTGCGCGATGCGAGCCGGAGCGCGGGTCACTTCGAAATGGCCGGCTCCAGGCTGGGCAGCATGCCCTTCTCAAAGGAGATTGCCACCGGCACGACCGGCGGTTTTTCGAGGCCGAGCTTCTTCATCCGCTCGCGTTGCTTGTCGATCTTCTTGTTGATCGACGCGACCATCTCCTGCTCTTTCTTCTCGAGTTCGACTTTCTGCACGCGCAGCGCTTCCAACGAATCGAGCATCTGTTCGACGGTCAGTTCGATCGCCGGTGCCTGCGGTGACGGCTGGATCGGGAAAGAAGGAACGCCCGGAGGCGGGATGGCGCCCGGTTGTTGAACCTGGCTGTAACCGACGCCGCCGACGACCAAGAGCGAGGCGGCGACCAAAACTGCGGGAATTCGCATGGACTAATCCTCCGGTGGGTTGGGCGCCGGAGGGTATGCGGAGGAACGCGCGTGGGTCAACCCGAAACAATTCGGGGGTAGACCTCTCGATTTTGCCACGGGCCATCTGGTAGGCTTCACTTCCCATACCCGACACCCGGAGGCACGGATGCCCACCATCAGTTTCCAGTA
>JAYSYN010000115.1:0-5685 GCA_043727575.1 Fimbriiglobus sp. | reverse complement strand
CCCGCTCGTGGAACTCCTAGCCCTCTGCGACACCCCGGAGTGGAACGACCTCTGGACCGCCGCCTAACGCCGTGGCAAAATCCGGAGGGATACCCTTCAAACCGAACAACTCGCGCCGCGTCGGTTCCACGGCATCCGGGCGAGGATCATTCCCATGCCGCAGGTGTCGGTGACGCCGGCGAAGACCAAACCCGCGCCGATGAACGCGGGAATGCCCGCGAACCACGCGTCGACGGTCAGCGCGAGAACGGCCCCGACGAACGCGATGCCGCCGGCCGCGATGCGCACTTGGCGTTCGAGCGACATCGTTTTGCGGCCGCGCACGACCGGGTACCCGGCCCGTTCCCAAGCGAGCGTGCCCCCTTCGACATTCGTCGCGGTCAGCCCGGCCGCGCGGAGCTGGTCGCAGGCTTTTTGACCCCGGCCCCCCGACCGGCAGATTACCAGCAACGGCTGCGATTGGTCGAGCGCGGTCGGGTCGAGTTTGTCGAGCGGCAGGCTTCTCGCCCCCGGGACGTGGACTTCTTCGAACTCGGCCGGCGTCCGCACATCGAGCAGGATCGGACTGCCGGATTCGAGACGCTTCGACAATTCCGCCGCTGAGATGTTCAACGGGGTGTCCGTGGCGGTCATTCGGAAACTCCTTGCGCCGCTTTCCACGTCTTGTACGATCCGGTGAGGTTCCAACATTTGAATCCGTGCTGCATCAGAATCCGGCAGGCGTTGTACGAGCGTTGGCCGCTGGCGCAGTGGACGAGAATCTCGCGGTCTTTCGGCAATTCTCCGAGCCGGGCACGGAGTTCGCCCAGGGGGATGTTCAAGGAACCGGGGATGATGCCCCCGTCCCGTTCGGCCGGCTCGCGGACATCGACGACGACCGCGCCCAGTTCCACCAGCCGGGCAACGTCGTACCATTGGGCTACGCGGACCAATCCGCAGAGCAAATTCTGCGCCGCCATCCCGGCGCGGTTGATCGGATCCTTCGCACTGCCGAAGGGCGGGGCGTAGGCGAGTTCCAACTCGGCGAGATCGTCGATGGTCATGCCGCTGTACAAAGCCGTCGCGAGCACATCGATGCGTTTGTCGACGCCGTCTTCCCCGACGGCTTGGGCGCCGAGTAACCGGCCGTTCTCCGGGGCGAAGAGAATCTTCAGCGCCAGCGACTTGGCACCGGGGTAATAGCCCGCGTGCGAATTCGGATGCAGGTGGATCGCCTCGAAGTTGATCCCGTCGCGTTTCAGCCGAGCTTCGTTGGCCCCCGTGCAGGCGGCGACCAGATCGAAGACGCGCACGATGGCGGTGCCGAGCGTGCCCCGGTATTCGGAATTCAACCCGCAGATATTATCGGCGACGATCCGACCTTGCCGGTTCGCCGGTCCGGCCAGCGGGATCACGCTCGGCGCGAGGGTGACGCCGTGCGTCACTTCGATGGCGTCGCCGACGGCCCAGATGTTCGGATCGCTCGTCCGCAAATGGGAGTCGACGGAAATCCCGCCGCTGGTGCCGATCGCTAGCCCCGCCGCCTTTGCCAACGCCGTGTTCGGCTTCACCCCGACGCCGATGATGACGACCTCGGCCGGGATGCGTTCGCCCGATTGCAGAACCGCGCCGCTTTCGTCGAACGAGACCACCGGGTCGCTCAACTTCACGGCGACGCCGTGCTTCGTCAGTTCCGCGTGGACGTGCGCCGCCATCTCCGGATCGAGCGCGGTCAGCACCTGCGGATTCTTCTCGACGACGGTCACTTTCAACCCGCGCCGGTGGAGTTGCTCCGCCGCTTCGAGGCCGATGTACCCGCCGCCGAGGACGAGCGCCGTCTTGGCGTGCTTCGTTTCGATCCATGCGAGGATGGCATCGAGGTCGGGGATCGTCCGCAGCGTGAAGTGTCCCGGCAAACCGATGCCGGGGACGTCGGGCATTACCGGGACCGTGCCCGTCGCGAGGATCAGTTCGTCGTACGGTTCCACACCCGTCGCGGTCGTGACGGTCTTCTCCTGCGGCTGGATGCTCAGCACTTCGGTGTTCGCGCGGATGTCGAGGTTGAAGACCTCCCGCAAGCGCTTCGGCGTTTGGACGATCAACTTGGCCCGGTCGTCGATCTCGCCGCCGATGTGGTACGGCAGTCCGCAGTTGGCGAACGACACGAACGGCCCGCGCTCGAAGACGACGATCTCGGCGAATTCGTCGAGCCGGCGCAACCGCGTCGCGGCCGACATTCCCCCGGCGACGCCGCCGACGATCACGATGCGTTTGGTCATGGTCTCCCCCGCGTGCATTCTAGCCGAGGCCGATCCGGACCTCACCCCTGCACCGGCATGCAGACTTGCTCGAGGAGTTTCTCGGCCTTCTCTTGAATCAGGTCGGCGAGATTCGGCACCGGTGCCCCGGCCGGCAGCGATTCGCGAAGGACGCTCAGCCAGCGCGGGAAGCTGTACAGCTGGGCGTAGCCGTCGAGCGAGACCGGTTCTAAGCGGGCGTGTTTGCCGTTGCGCTCGGCGTCGGCCCACAGGGTTTTGCTCTTGCCGGTCATGTTCAAATCGTCTTCGGGCCGCAGCAGAATCAGGTGATCGATGACCTGCGGTTGCACGTCCATCACGCCGAGTTTGATTTCCAAGTCCTTCGGTTTGCCGGCCCCGCGCGCCAGGAACAATCCGATGCCGACCTTCCACGGTTGGCCGTCTTTGCAGGCCCAATGGGCCAAGCTCACGGCGCCGTAGGTCGGGTGTTCGCCGAAGGGCCATTCGGCGACGACGTGCTGCAAGCGCCACGGGCCGACCTTCACGCCGTGCTCGTGGCAGGTGCTGAGGAACGTGCCGAGCGCGGCTTGGAGTTCGCGGGTCGCCCCCGTCAGCGCCCCTTCGGGTTCGAGCTTCCGCTTGGCCGCCCGGTACTCTTGATCCCACAGTTCGGCCATGCCCGCGGCCGTGAGCATCGACGGACGATTCGGTTCGAACGCCAGCGCCGGGGTCGGTGCGATTCCGACGAGATCGACCGGCGTCTCTTCCGGCGGTCGGCTGAGTTCTTGCAGCAGATCGTCGAACGGATCGTTCGCCGGGGTTTCGATCACGTCGATATTCTTGATCGTCGCGCTGGCCGACAGGATCTCCGGCTCTTTGCCGAGGAGCGCGTCGATGCGGTTCTGCTGAACGGTCGGCGTCATCACCGACAGGTCGGTCCCGTGCGGCGGGGTGAACGCCGCGGGGAACTCGCCGAAATCGTGGAGGCGGTTCGCCGGCTTCTCGAACTGCACACTCGCTTCCGCCGTCGTCGGCCGCGACTCCTCGGGCCCGTAGATGATGTGGTCGAACAAGTGCCGGAACTGCTGGAGCATATCGCGCAGCGTCGGCTCGGTGCGGGCGATCCGCTGAATCTGCTCTTCGGTGAACGGGTGCAATTCGGGCAGGCCGCCACCGGGGACTTCGTCGAGCACGGGGCGCAACCGGGCTTCGACGACTTGCTTCACGAGGTCCGCCGCCGGGGCTTCGAGGCGCAGCGCTTTCACCGTCCCGAACTTCGGCACGTGCACGGGGTTGTTGAGGCGATCTTGAATGTACCCGTCGAGGCTCGGCACGAATCGATTCCACAAGCCGCGTTCGGCGAAGATTAAGATGCACAGACCATCGATCTGGTGCATGACCTGCACGATCCCCGCGAAGAACGCCTCCGCGATCTTGTGGGCGTCGTCGCTGCGGCGGGCCAGCAGCAAATCTTCGAGTTGGTCGAACGCCATGACGACGGGGATCTTCAAACTGCGGAAGACTTCCGTGAGTACCTTCAACTGCGCGAGCACCAAATCCTGCCGGCTCGGCTTCACCTTGAAGTCGAGTTCGGCGAAGCCGTAAGTCAAGAAGCTCGCGAGTTCGGCTTCATCGCCGAGCAGCGTCGCCTTCGCGAATCCTTGCAGGATGCTGCGCCGCATCAGCCCGGCCGTGTTGTGCGCTTCGGTCTTGAGGATGTGCGCGGCGCACAAATCGTAGGCTTTGGCCGGGGTCAGCCCCGCGTCCCGCAGCGCTTGAGCCAACGGCATCGGCGCCCGGGCGAAGTTGGCGTAGCCGGACAGATTCTCGACGAGCCACTCGGCGCGCTCCGCCGCTTGGCTCCCGCCGAGGCCCAATCGCTTGCCCCAGCGACCGAGGCCCGGTGGCGGGAAGAGATCGAGCTTTTGATCCGGTGTGAGATCGCGCAGGGCGAGGCCGAGCTGCCGGCGGACGAGTTGATCGCCGACGTACTCGATCGGCCGGACGCCCTTCTGCTTCCCGCCGCCGAGCAGCGTGTCGATGATCTGGAAGAGCAGGTACTCGAGGAAGTCGCTGTCCTTCTGATAAATTCCGGGAGTCACCAGGAGTTGCCACGCGCCGCCGGCGCCGTGTTTGATGCTGTGCAGCAGGTGCGTCTTGCCGGCGCCCTTGTTCCCGAGGATCGGCACGACTTCGCTGTGCGCCATCGGGTCGTAGCGGTAGAGGTCGATGATCGCGTGGAGCAGGTCGCGCTCCGCGGCGAACAGCTCCGCGACGTGGTAACGGGCGCAGACTTCGTCGTCCGGGTTGCGGGCGAAGTAGTTGCGGAACGGGTTGCCGGCGCGCTTGAGGAACTCGCGCGCACTCTCGGCGACGGGCGGTCGGGTCAGGGTGGTCGTCATCGGAGGCCCTCAATTGCGGATTTCGGATTGCGGATTGCGGATTTTCAAACGGGGAATGCGGAAGGCGATGTCGGTTTTCCAATCCGAAATCCCAAATCCGCAATCCGAAATTCATCGTTGGTTGGCGTAATAGCTCACTTCGTGGCCGATCATCAACGCGTACGCCGGTTCCGGGAGTGTGTACAGCGGGCCGGTGTACGGGTGCAAATAAACGCGGCGCTCGTCGTGCAGTTGCCGCAGGGCGTCGTGGAACATCCCGATGGTCGGCGCCGGGTCGAGGGTGCCGAGGCTGCGGAACAACTCCGGCAGCGGGCAATCGCGGGTCACGCCACCGCGCGACGACCAATCGGCGAGCCGGGTCATCACGCGTTCGGCGAGTTCGGTCTCGGGCGCCGGCGGCCGGCCCGTGGCCACTTGTGGGAGTACCGATTGGATCCGTTCGGTCATGCCGGCCAAGCTCGCGGCCATGCGGTCGGCGGTTTTCAGCAGCGTCTGCACTTCGCCGCGGCGCTCTTCGAGCACGCGGACGAAATCTTCGAGCACCTGCTTCGGCGATGCCCGCTCCATCAAATACGCCAACCCCTTCGGCGAGGCGGTGCAGAACTCGGCGGTACTTTTCCCCGAAGTCGCGGTCCGCAGCACCGTCAGCAAGCCGTCGTCGAGGGCTTTCTTCGCGGCCGGTCGCGCGGTCGCCGTCGCCGGGAAAAGCCCCGGCTCGGCTTTGGTCGCCAGCAGCGCGCAGCCTTCCGGGTACGCCGCCGCCCGCGATAAGGCATCGAGAATGAGGGGGGTGAACTTATCGGCCAAGGGTCCGCTTCCGTGCAGCCGTGGGTGAATGGGCATCCTAAAGCGAATCCGGGATCGCGTGCAAGCCGAAGTGGACGGGGGGTATCCCTCCGGATTTTGCCACGGCGTTAGGCGGCGGTCCAGAGGTCGTTCCACTCCGGGGTGTCGCAGAGGGCTAGAGCCTGTTATTGACTTATTCGCTTGGTTTCAGGGCTTTCAGGCGGCAAGCAAGCTCAAAACGCGGCCTTTTGGAAGTCAGA
>JAYSYN010000114.1:0-5712 GCA_043727575.1 Fimbriiglobus sp. | reverse complement strand
CGAAAAAACAAGACTGCTTGAAGCTCCGCAACGGCGACATCCTGCGCGGGACGTTGGAACGATTCTCGCCGGCGAGCGGGCCGATTCGCTTCAAACCGGCCGGGGAAACCGCGGCGAAGCCGTTCGATTTGAATAAAATCGCGGCCCTCGCATTCGACCCCTCGCTCACCCGGGTGAAGGTCCTGCCGGGTCAACATTTCCGCATCGTTACCAAAAGCGGCTCGCGGCTCACCCTCGCGTCCGCCTCGTTCGACGGCTCCACGTTCACCGGCGCGACCTCGACGGGGGCCAAGTTGACCATGCCCCAAAGCGACCTGATCGCCCTCGATACCATCGGTGGGAAAGTGGTTCTGCTCGCGGATCGGAAGCCGAAGAGCCAGAAAATCGAGCCGTATGGCAGCGTGAGTTGGCCCCTCGCGCCGAATCGCAGCGTCCGCGATGCGCCGCTCCGACTCACGACCATCCACGGCGACGAGACCTTCGACCGCGGCCTGGGCATGCATTCCAAAACGACCGTCACCTACGACCTCGCCGGGAAGTACCGCACCTTCCGCAGCACCGTCGGACTCGATTCGCACAGCGGCCGCAAGGGCGTCGTTGACGTCCAGATTTTGATCGATGGCAAGGAGCAAGCCATCGCCGGCTTGAAAGGACTGACCGCAGACGCCGCGGTCGAAATCCGCCTCAACATCGCCGGGGCGAAGGAGATGACGCTGATCGTCGATTACGGCCCCGGCGGCGATGTCCAAGACGATGTGAACTGGGCCGACGCGAAACTGGTGGAGTGAGTGCCGATCAAAGCAGACTGATCCGCAGCGACTCGGCTTGGGCGCGGATACTTTGCTTGGTGTCGTCATCCAATCGCTTCAGATTCTTCACCTGCATCGTCATGCGCGGGTTCTTCGCCAGCAACGCCTCGTGCCGCATGAGGAAGTCCCAGTAGAGCGTCGTGAAGGGGCAGGCCGTATCGCCGGTGCTTTTCGCGGGGTCGTACCGGCACCCCTTGCAAGCGTTGCTCATGCGCTGGATGTATTTCCCGCTGGCCACGTAGGGTTTCGAGGCCATGACGCCGCCGTCGGCGTATTGGGACATACCGATCACATTGGGCGCTTCGACCCATTCCACGGCGTCCACATACACGGCCAAGTACCACTCATGGATGGACTTCGGCTCGACCCCGAGCAGCAGCGAGAACAGGCCGGTGACCATCAACCGTTGGATATGGTGGGCGTAGCCGAGTTCGAGCGTCTGCCCGAGGGCGTCTTTCAAGCAGCGCGCGTCGGTGTCGCCGGTCCAGTAGAACTTCGGCAACGGCCGATGCGCCCCGAGCGCGTTCTTTTCCAAGTAGCCCGGCATCGATCGCCAGTAGATCCCCCGCACATACTCGCGCCACCCGAGGATCTGCCGGATGAACCCTTCGACGGCGGCCAACGGCGCGCGGCCATCGCGGTAGGCTTTCTCGGCGGCTTCGACGACGCGGCGCGGGTTCATGAATTTGAGGTTCATCGTCGCCGACAAGCGCGAATGGTAGAGGTACGGTTCCGCACTCCACATCGCGTCTTGGTACTCGCCGAAGGAGGTCAGGCGGTGCTCGATGAAATCGGCGAGCGCGACCTCGGCGTCGGCGCTCGTGACGGGCCAATCGAACTTCGCGGTGTTCCCGGGGTGATCGGGGAACTGCTCCTCGACGAGGGCGATCACGTCCCGCGTGATCTCGTCCGGAGGGAAGGCCGCCGGGGTCGGGGTCAGACCCGGTCCGGCTTTGCCGAAGGTGCCCCGATTCTCGACGTCGTAATTCCAAGCTCCGCCTTCCGGAGAGTCGCCGTCCATCAGCACGCCGTGCTTCTTGCGGAGGTCGCGGTAGAAATATTCGAGACGCAGTTGTTTGCGGCCGGCGGCGAAGCGTTCGAAATCGGCGGTCGTACTGTAGAAATGGCGGTCCGTTCGGATGTCGAGCGGGACCACGAGTCGCTTCGCAGTGGCGGTCAACATCTCGCGGACGCGGTAGTCGCCAGGTTCGGTCACGATCAACGACGTCGGCCGAAGTGCGCCGATCGCCCGTTCGAGTTCCTCCCCCAAGGAGCCCGCGTTGTCGATGGCATCGAGGGTTTGGTAATCGACCCGGTACCCGAGCGACTTCAGATGATCTCGGAAGTGCCGCATGGCCGAGAAGAAGAGCGCGATGCGGACTTTATGGCTCCAGACGTGCGTCGATTCCTCCCGGACCTCGGCCATCCAAACGGTGTCGAGCGCGGGATCGAAACCGTCGAACGCCGACGATTCGGCATCGAGCTGATCGCCGAGTACCAACACGAGATTGCGAATGCGGGGGAGTTTCTTAGCCATGCCCCATTGATAGTCCCGCTACGACTTCCGTTTCTTGGACGGCGGCTCGGCTTCGAGTTTTTCGAAGAGCTTGATCAACGGCATTTCGAATCCGGCCAAGACTTGACTTCGCAACGTGTCGCCGATTTCGAGTTTCATCGATCCCGTCGCCGGGTAATAGACGCGGATCGAACGCGACTTCGGGAAGACCATCCACACTTCGGCGATGCCGGCCGCGAGGTGTTCGCCCAATTTGCGTTTCAACTCACCGGCGGTGTTCCCCTTGGTGATCACCTCCACCGCGAGGTCGGGCACCAAATGCGGAACCGGTTTGTTGGGGACTTTGCGGCCGGGCAACTTGCCCCACGAGGTGTACGAGACATCCGGGATCCGGACGAGCCCCGGCATGATCCGCAGCGTGCCGTCGGCGCCGAGCACCATGCCCGTGTCGGCCGTCGATTCCAAATAAACGTGCATCCAGTGCGATATCAGACTTCCGAGAAATGCTTCGCCCGCACCCATCGCCTTCTCCACGAGCGTGCCATCGACGAGTTCGACCAACCGTTTGTCGGCACCGTCGACGTAGCGGATCACATCGCGGATCGTGGCGGTTCCGGGGCGGGGATCGAGCAAGACCCGCCGCGCCGGGATGCCCCCGAGCCGATCGAGCAGATCTTGTGCGGTATGAAGTTCCACAAGTGCGTTCGTGCGGAGCATGGTCGAGTTTCCCCGTATTGATCCGATCATTCTACACCCCCGGCACCACGTTCGTCGGTACATCGTCGGTCGGTTTCAGGCGATCTCGCAATTGCTGCTGGACGAGGCGGTTCATCACTTCCAAGTAGGCGAGCGCGCTCGCTTCGATCACATCGAGGCTCACGGCGCGGGCGCTCGAGCGCTTGCCGAGATACTCGACTTCGACGTGCGCTTCGCCGAGCGCGTCCATGTCTTGGGTCACGGCGCGGACGCGGTAGTCGATCACTTTCGCCGTCACGCCCGTCACGCGGTCGATGGCTTTGAACAACGCGTCGATCGGGCCGTTGCCCGGCGCGGCATCGCGCCGGACGACGCCGGCGGGATCATCGCGGTGGCGCAGGCTGACGGCGGCCGAGGTTTGCGAACCGGTGCCGGCGGTACTCGTGAAGCCGACGAGCGACCAGAGTTTCCCCCCGGCCACGGCTTGCAACTGTGTCTCGATCAGCGCTTCGATGTCGGCGTCGAAGACCTCCTTCTTCTGATCGGCGAGCTTTTTGAAGTCGGCGAAGACGGCGTTCAATTGCTCGTCGGAAAGGTGATAGCCGAGATGGCCGACGCGTTCCCGGAGCGCGGCCCGGCCGCTGTGCTTGCCGAGCACGAGTTCGGTCTTCGAGATGCCGACGTCCTCCGGCCGCATGATTTCGTAGGTATTCGGATTCTTCAACATGCCGTCTTGATGGATGCCCGCCTCGTGCGCGAAGGCGTTGCGGCCGACGATGGCTTTGTTCCGCTGCACCTGCATGCCGGTGACGTTCGACAACTTGCGGCTGACCGGGCCGAGGAATTTCGTGTCGATGCCGGTGGTCAGGCCGTAGTAGTCGTGGCGCGTTTTCATCGCCATCACGATCTCTTCGAGGGCGGTGTTGCCGGCGCGCTCGCCGATGCCGTTGATGGTGCACTCGACTTGGCGAGCGCCTTCGCCGAGGGCCGCGAGGCTGTTGGCGACGGCCATGCCGAGATCGTTATGGCAGTGGACGCTGAGCACGCATTTGTCGATGCCGCGGACGGTGGTGCGGAGGTGCCGGATGATCGCGGCGTAGTGCGCCGGCACGGCGTAGCCGACGGTATCGGGGATGTTCAGCGTCGTCGCGCCGGCTTCCACGGCGCGCTCGACGACCTCGGCCAAGAAATCGAGTTCGGTCCGAGCGGCATCTTCGGGGCTGAACTCGACGTCGGCGCAGAAGTCGCGGGCGCGCTTCACGCTCTCCACGGTGCGGGTCAAAATATCCTCGCGGCTCATCTTCAATTTGAACTCGCGGTGGATGGCGCTCGTCGCCAAGAACAAATGAATGCGCGGCTTCGGCGAATGCTTCACGGCGTCGGCGGCCCGGTCGATGTCGGCGGGGTTGCAGCGCGCCAATCCGCAGATGATCGGCCCGTGGACCTGGCGGGCGATCTCGGCGACGCTCTCGAAATCGCCGGGCGAAGCGATGGGGAACCCGGCCTCGATCACGTCGACCCCGAGCTGCTTCAGCGCGTGCGCCATTTCGAGCTTTTCCGGGAGCGTCATGCTGCAGCCGGGGCTTTGCTCGCCGTCGCGCAGCGTGGTGTCGAAGATCAAAACGCGGTTCGGGTCGGTCGCGGTCATAGCGGTGTCACTCGCTCGGGGGGAACGAACGAGGCCCCGGAACTCGCCTGAGTTCCGGGGCCTCGTTCGATTCGGTCGCAACCGGAATCAGGCGCGGAACTCGGAACTCGGGATCAACCCGATGAGCGCGAGGTTCGTAAGCCGGATTCCGATTGCCATAGCGTCAATCTACGCCGCCACGCCGGACGGTGCAACGGCACCGCCCCGATATTATTTCGATACCGACACGTCGCGGGTCGCCGGACACCGTTGCCGGAGGGCCCGGCCGATGACCTGTTCGCAGAGCAGTTGCGTTCCGAAGGCCCGGATGCCGAGGATGTGCGTGACGGTGTTCGCGTCCCACCCTTCGGTGAGCATGGAGACGGAGACGACGCAGCGGATCGACCCGCCGAGTTGGTCCGGCTTGCCGACGGTGTTCATCACTTCGCGGAGCAGTTGCTGATCGGTGATCGTCTCGGCATCGAGCTGAGTGCCCGAACGCTCCACCCTCGCTTGGCGGAACTGCTCGATCTCCGGTCCGGCCATCGCCCGGAAATTGGCATCGAGGGCGTCGCCGGCTTCGAGTTGAACACTGTCGATCGGCAGCGTGTTCGGCCGAGCGAGCGGGTTACCGTGCTCGTTGAAGTTGCTGAACAAAGCCAGTCGGCCCTGTTGCAATTCGGAAGTCCCATCTTCACCCGGCCGTTGGAAGCCCGAGAGGTAATCGTACACGAGCTTCGAGATCACCGCGTTCTGGCAAACGATGATGAAGCAGGGCGGAACACTGAACCCCTTGCTCTCCCATCGCCGGTAGGCAGTCTCATAATAGCCGTAGAGCGAGTCCGACCGTTTTCAGCTTCGCCGACAGTTCTTCGGGGTCCAGTCGACCTCCATTGCCCCGTCCCTTTTTGGGCATCTCGGTGCTGATGTTTTCCCAGAGGTTGCGGTTCATCGGCGTTACGCGGTGGGTAGACCTCTCGATTTTGCCACGGGCCATCTGGTAGGCTTCACTTCCCATACCCGACACCCGGAGGCACGGATGCCCACCATCAGTTTCCAGTACG
>JAYSYN010000113.1:0-17277 GCA_043727575.1 Fimbriiglobus sp. | reverse complement strand
GGATGCGTCTACATCCACAGACCCCGGAAACCGTCGGGGATTTCGAGCTTTTTGGCATTCGCAGAAAAGAAGCGGGTCGAGATTACGCTTGGTTGAGGGTTAACCGGCTGCTGGCCAGCGGGATACCGCGTTGTGAGGCGTAGCGATTCTCCAGTCGTTCGCGGAGCCAGTCCGTCAGATCTTGGCCGGTGAAGTCGGCGATCCAGTCGGTCGGCTTCAGCTGGCGGGCGCGGGCGATGGCCTCGGTGAGGACGACCCACACTTGCCGGAGCAGGTGGGCGATGCCCTCCAGCAGCAGCCGGTACCGCGCGTCGCGGCCGGTCGTCCAGCCGCGCATGGCGTTCTTCTGGCGGTAGCTCGTCTCGATGGCGAAGCGTTCCCGGTAGCGGCGTCGGGCCAGCCAGGCGCGGCGGCGTTCGGCGACCGCTTCGCCATCGCCCCAGCCCGAGAAGGCGAAGACCCGCATCCGCTCTTTGGACCCTTTCTTCGCCGCCCCCTTCTTCGCCGCGAGTCTCCAAACCAAGACGCGGACCGAGACGGCCCGGCGCGAAACGTCGGTCGTCCACTCCACGGTGCCCACGGTGCCGTGGGCCCACGCGAAGCAGGCGTTGCGGCGGTTGACCCCCGTCCCCGCGCGGCGCAGCGGCACCGCGTAGCCGAGCGTCCGCCCCTGCAGCCAGAGGAGCGTGTCGCCGCCGCCGAAGGCGCTGTCGAGCACCACGCCTTTGACCGCCAACCCGTGGCGGTCGATCTGCGCGAAGAGGGCCGCGACGATCTCGTGCGGGCGGAGTCCGGCGGCGTCGATCAGGCCCACGGTGTAGCGTCGGCGGCGGTGCAGCAGCACGGCCGTGGCGCAGGCGAAGAAGTAGTGGGTGCCCTGTTTTTCGGGGCCGCCGGTGATGCCGGGGGTGGCCCGGTCGCCGTAGTAGGGGACCGCGTGGGTGTCGATGGCGACCGTCCAGCGGCGGCGGCGGTCGAGCCGGGAGAAGGCGAGGACGCCGTGCAGGGCGGCCGCGAGGCCGGCGGTCAGATCGGCGGCCGCGGGCAACTGCGAATGGACGGCGCGGCGGCCGGTCTCGGGGCAGAAAGGGAAGCGGCGGCGGACGGCGGCGGAGAGAGTCCGGGCGGTGCTGGCCATGTAGACGAGCAAGTCGACGATCTGAACCCGGGTGACGGACGCCTTGTAGTCGGACCAATCGAGCACGCCGGAGACCGTGCGGTGCACCTGGGCGTAGACCGACGCCGGCGTGACGCTAAGATGGGCAGGACCCATGGGGAACACTCCTTGTTCAATGTGGTGGTACACATGAACTTAGAATTCCCCATGGGCCTTCGCATCCGATGTAGCAAATACTGGTGAGCTGCCGGTGCGGTACCGATGAACCGAGACCCGTTCAAACAGTCGGCTCGTCAGGATCGCTTGAGCTGGTCTTCTATTGCGAAGTACCGCGACACCCAATCCGGCTAGAATCCTTTTCGAACTTGTTCGGGACGGTATCATGGACGTGTGAAGTTCAATTTCCAGCAGGAAACCAGCGATGAATGCCGATTTGCGAAGGCGGACCGACGACTTGGCGGCGCGTTTGACACAGCTCCGGGGGTCACTTTGACGTCGCTCACAAACTGAGCCAGCGCGAACAACTCGACGCAAAGCAGGGCGAACCGGGCTTCTGGGACAACCCGGACGCGGCCAAGGGGACGATCGGGAAAGTCAAGGTTCTGAACGCGGTGTTGAAGCCGTACGAGGAACTCGACAAAGCCAAAGACGACCTCTTGGCCATGGCGGAACTCGCCGACGAGGACCCGGCTTTCGAGGAAGAAATCGCTCCGGCACTCGCGACCGCCGAGACGAAACTCGCGGCGTTCGAACTCAAAGCCATGATGAGCGGCAAGCAAGACGGTTGCAACGCCATCGTCCGCATCCAAGCCGGGCAAGGCGGCACCGACGCCTGCGATTGGGCCGAACGGTTGCGCCGCATGTACTTGATGTGGGCCAAGAACAAGGGTTTCACCGCGGAGGAAACCGACGAAGTCGGGAACATCGAAGCCGGGGTCCAAAGCTGCGAGTTCAAGATCACGGGCGAATACGCCTACGGCTACATGCAGAGCGAAATTGGCGTACACCGCTTCGTGCGCATCAGCCCCTTCGGTTCCGGCGATACCCGCCAGACATCGTTCGTCGGCGTCGATGTGATGCCCGAGATCGACGATACGATCGAGATCATCGTCAACGAAAAAGAGCTGGAAATGCAGACGTTCTGCTCCGGTGGGCCCGGCGGGCAGCACCAGAACAAAACGCAATCCGGCGTCCGGTTGATCCACAAGTCGGGCGTCCGCGGCGAAAGCCGCACGGAGCGCAGCCAGCCTAAGAACTACGCGAATGCGCTCGCGCTGTTGAAGGCCCGGCTCTACCAGATCGAGGAAAACAAACGCCTCGGCGACATCGTGAACCGGTACGATGCCAAAGGCGAAATCGCCTTCGGCAGCCAAATCCGCAGCTACATCATGCAGCCCTATACCCTCGTGCGCGACGAACGCGACGGCATCGACGTGAAGATCCCCGGCGTCAACGCCGTCCTCGACGGCGACGTCGACGAATTCATGTTCGCCTACCTCCGGTTCAAAGCGAACAAAGCGAGCAAGGCCGCGCAGAAGGGGTAATGGCAAACTCGAATCCGATCGACGTTCCCGATCTCGTGACGACACAGGCCCTGGGGAAGTCCCTCGGGCCGCTGTTGTTTCCGGGGGCGGTCGTCGCGCTCATCGGGCCGCTCGGGGCGGGGAAGACGACCTTCGTCCGGGCCGTCGCCGAAGGGATGGGGGTGAAGAATCTCGCGGGCGTCAACTCGCCGACGTTCACGCTGATCCACGAATATCCGGCCCGGTTGCCGATCTACCACTTCGACGCCTACCGCTTGGCGACCGCCGAGCAATTCGAGGGCCTCGGGATTCAGGAGTACTTCGCGGGCGACGGCGTTTGTTTGGTCGAATGGGCTGACAAGTTTTTGGAGTTGCTGCCCGAGGAGCGGTTGGAAATTCGGATCGAACGGATCGGCGAGACGGCCCGGCGGTGGGACGTGCTCGGCACCGGCGCGCGGTACGAGGATTTGGCGATGCGTTGGTGTTCGAGTTGATCCAGGCTCAAAGTCGGACGCCCTTTTGGGACGAAAAGTCCGAAGTCACAAACCATCAATTCTTCGCTGCGTCCGTTTCGTCCGTTTCGTCCGTTTCGTCCGCAGCGTCCGCAGCGTCCGCAGTGTCCGTAGTGTCCGTAGCGTCCGCACAGGGGTGGGGGGTGACTCTCGCGGACGCAGAATTGCCCTTCCCACCCGGATTGCCGGAAGGTATTTCCCGCGTCGGTCGCGTGAACCGTACCGTCCCCGATCACCCGGATGTCCCATGCGCATTGCGATTCTCGCCGGCCTGGTCGGTCTAATTTCATCCGCCGCGGCCGCGGCGATCGGGCTGCCCCCCGTCTACGACGATGCCCCGCTGCACGCCGTCCACTTCGTCGACGCCAAAGAGGGTTGGGCCGTCGGGGATCAAGGCGTCGTCTGGCACACGCCCGACGGCGGCAAGAACTGGGAACGGCAGATTTCGGGGACGCAAGCCTCGTTGCGCTCGGTGCATTTCCTGACGCCCTATTGCGGTTGGATCGCCGGCCGGACGACGCTGCCGAACAACGCGGGGAGTTCGGGGATCGTCCTGTTCACCGACGATTGCGGGGCGACGTGGAAGGAACTCGGCGGCGGCGATCTGCCGGGGTTGAACTTCGTCAAGTTCTTCAGCGAGACCTCCGGCATCGCCTGCGGCGATGGCTCCGATCTCGTCTCGAGCGGCGTGTTCATCACCAACGACGGCGGGAAAAAATGGACGGCTCTGCGCGGATCGCGGGCCACGTCGTGGACCGGGTGCGATTTCAACGCCCTCAACCACGGTGTCCTCGGCGGCGTCTGGTCGAAGGTCAGCACGCTGCGCGACGGGAAAATCGCCGCCTCCGAACTTGACAGTCTGAACGGGCGGGCCATCAACGGGATCAGTTTGAAAGGATCGAACGCCGTGGCGGCGTGCTCCGGCGGCGTTGTGCTGCTCAGCGAAAATGGCGGCACCAAATGGAGCGTCGCCGACCTCGGCCTGCCCGCCGCGGTGCTCGAGAACCTCGACTTCAACACCGTCGCCCGCAGCGGCATGAACATCTGGATTGCCGGTCGCCCCGGGTCGGTCGTACTGCGTTCTCAAGACGCCGGGAAGTCGTGGGCGCTCTGCAAAACCGGCTGGTCGCTGCCGATCCGCAGCCTGTGCGCCGTCAATGACAACGAAATCTTCGCTGTCGGCGAACTCGGCTCAATCTTGAAAAGCTCGGACGCCGGCACAACCTGGAAACCGCAGAAGTGCGGGGCCCAACGCGCCGCGATTTTGTTCGCCCAAGTCGACGGCCGCAAGGTGCCGATGGACGCCATCGCCCGCCTGAGCGCGTGCGGAGGATACATCGCGGTGGCCCTGGGCCTGACGACGGCCGACCCGGCGAGCGCGCCGGTGGGGCGCTGCCTCGACCCGTTCCGCCTCGGCGCCGCGACTCGCTCCGCCGGGGGCGCTGCCGCCGAAAGCGGATGGGCCTTCCCGGTGCCGAACCATCTGAACGAAGGCTCGCCGCAGGAATTGCTCGCCGCTTGGGACAAACTCGGCGCGAATGCCGAGGAGCGATTGGTGAAGCAACTCGTGCTCGCCTACCGCATCTGGAAGCCGGATGTGATCGTGTCGGATGCCATTGTCCGCGCGGCGACCCCGGCCGATCAGATCGCGCTGCTCGCGGCGCGGAAGGCCTTCAAACTCTGCGACGATCCGAAAGCCTACCCGGAGCAGTTGGAAACTCTCGGCTTGCAGATCCACGCCCCGAAGAAGCTCTACGCTCTCGGCGAAGAATCGGGGATCGACTGCGCGGTGAAGTACGATCAAACCGCTTTCGAGAAGCGCTTGCTCGACGCCCCGCAGCAATTCGCCGAGACCAGTCTCGCTCTCGCCGGCGCGGGGGGCACTCCGCCGAAACAGCGCTGCTTCCGCCTGATCTCGCACCGGATGTCCGGGGCCGAGACGCACGCCGACTTGATGCAGGGCATCGAACTCGGCGAAGGGGGGACCGCCCGCCGCAAGCTGCCGATCTTCGGCGACGGTTTGGAACTCGTGCTCGCCGAACGGGAAAAAGCGGTGAAGTCGCGCCAGCGCCTCGAGGGAATCGCGATGGCGGCGACATCGGCCATGGCCGCCGAGAAGACGTTGGTCGAGATCGCACAATCGCTGAAAACCATGCCGGACGACATCGCCTGCCGCACGGGCGTCTCGCTCGGTCGGCAACTCGCGGCCGGTGGCAAGTGGGTCGCGGCGCGGGAGATGTTCCTGCTCGTGGTGGCCCGCTACGCGGCCTTCCCCGAAGCGGTCGAAGCGGTGCGTTGGCTCTCGAAGTATTACGCCAGCGCCGAGGCCCGCCGCTGGGCGGAGAGCGACTACAAAGTCAGTATTGAATCGGGCAACGTCGTCCCCGTCGGCGGCGGCGTGAAACCGGCGACGCACTTCGAGATGCAGCTCGACCGCCAGCAGTACAAGATGCACGACCCGGACGCGGCGAAGGCTTGTTGGAAGGCGTGCCTCGATCTCGAAACGAAGCTGGCGGGCTTCGGGCCGGTCTACAACCGCGACCCCGCAATCTTGCTGGCGACCCTCGCCGCCCGTCGGCAACTCGGCCTCACGGGGGACGCCGCGAAACAGATGTCGTCGTATTTTCAAAATGTGCCGGGCGCCGGTGAGCTCCCGCCCGGCATCGACCTTTGGCGCGATTGCCTCGCGGCGGAAGTTTGGCTATTCAACAAAGCCGCCATGCCGGTGCAACCAAAGCCGCTGGCGATTTGCCCAACGGCCCCGAAGAAACCGTTCCTCGACGGCAAGCTCGACGACGAATGCTGGAAGGCGTTCAAACCGCTCGACATGAAGAGCGCGACGAGCGCCGCCGACTTGAAGGGCTATTCGACGAAGACCTACTTCGCCCACGACGAGCAATTCGTCTACATCGCGGTGGAATGCCAGCACCCGGAGGGCAAACAGGTGCCGAAGGCGGAGAAGCGCCTGCGCGACGACAACCTGAGCGGACACGACCGCGTCGAAATCTTGTTCGACCTCGACCGCGACTACCAGACTTACTTCCGCTTCCAAATCGACCACCGCGGTTGCGTCGCCGAGGATTGTTGGGGCGACAAAGGCTGGAACCCGAAGTGGCACGTCGCCATCGATTGCACACCGACCGGTTGGACGGCCGAGATCGCCATCCCGCGCGGGGAACTCAGCGCGACTGCGATCACCAACGGCACGACATGGGGCATGAACGCGAGCCGGGTGATCCCCGGCGTCGGGGCGCAAGCGTGGAGCGGACCCGCCGACGCCCTCCCCCGCCCCGAAGGCATGGGGCTGTTGAAGTTCCAAGTCGACGCGCCGCGGTAATCGTGCTGGTTTTGGAATCCTCAACCCGAGTGGTGGACGGGAGCGGTCGTGTATTTCAATTCGCCGGTGTTCTTGTACGTGTTCCTGCCGGCGGTTCTGCTGACGTACCACGGCGTGCCGGCGATTTTGAATCTGCGGGATTCGGCGCGGGCATTATTCACGAACGCGTTCCTCTTCGCGGCGAGCCTGTTTTTCTACGCGTGGGGCGAACTCGCGTACGTCGTGGTGCTGTACGGCTCGCTATTGGTCAACTACGGCTTTGCGCTCGCGGCCGCGTGGTTGCAAGCGCGGGATCGCAGCACTCGGCGTCTGGCGGTGCTCGCCGTCGGGGCGAATCTGGCGCTGTTGATCTGGTTCAAATACGCCGGGTTCCTCGCCGCGACTTCGACAGCATCGCTCGGTGCATTCGGTGTCCCAAGCGTGCCGGTTCCCGACGTGCATCTCCCGCTCGGTATCTCGTTCTTCACCTTCCAAGCGATCAGCTACATCTTGGATGTCTGCCGCAAGGAAGTGCCGACGGAACGGAGCTTCCTCAAATTCGGGGTCTACGTCTTTCTGTTCCCGCACCTTATCGCCGGCCCGATCGTGCGTTACCGCGACATCGCCGCACAATTGACGGTGCGACCCGTGGGGTTGGAACGCTTCGCCGAGGGCGTTCGGCGTTTGGGCGTCGGCTTGGCCAAAAAACTGCTGTTGGCCGACACCTTCGCCGAAGCGGCCGATGCGGCGTTCGGTACACAGGCGCGGTTCATCGCGCCCAACGAACTCTCGATGGCGGCCGCTTGGCTCGGTATCCTCTGCTACTCGCTGCAAATTTACTTCGACTTCAGCGGCTACTCGGACATGGCCATCGGCTTGGGGAAGATGTTCGGCTTCGACTTCCTCGAGAACTTCCGCTACCCGTACATCGCCGAATCGATCACCGAGTTTTGGCGGCGCTGGCACATCAGTTTGTCGAGTTGGTTCCGCGATTACGTCTATGTTCCCTTGGGGGGCAACCGGGCCGGGGCACTCGCGACATACCGGAACCTGTTGATCGTCTTCGCGCTCTGCGGAATTTGGCACGGGGCGAATTGGACGTTCCTGCTCTGGGGTTTGTACCACGGGTTATTTTTGATTTTGGAACGCCTCGGCTTCGGGGCGATCCTCGCGCGGTGGCCGCGCCCGCTGCGACACGGGTATGCTTGGGTCGCGGTGGGGTGCGGTTGGATCCTGTTCCGGGCGACAACTCTCGATCAGGCCGGCGGTATTTTTCGGGCGCTCGGTCGCATCGACGGTGCAACCCTGTTCGCGGCCGACGTCTGGAATCCGAAGTTGGCACTCGCACTCCCGGCCGGGTTGATCGCTTGCCTGCCGGTCGTACCCGCGGCCAAGCGCTGGCTCGCGGATCGCGCCGACTGGATGCGGGATTTCGGCGGTCTGCTCGGTGCCGTCGGGATCGCGGCGTGTTATCTCGGGGCGTCGCTGCAACTCGCCGGGAAGAGTTACAGCCCGTTCATTTATTTCCGGTTTTAACAGGGCATTGAAATGGAACCGGCTCCCCGCCCGCGCCGCCGCGCGATCGACATGACGACCGTCGCGATATTCATGATCGCCGTCGGCTTGCCACTGTACGGCTTATTGTTCCGGAAACCGGGGCCGCTCGATGAGAATCGGGATCGCTACACATTCCCACCGATTTCGACGAAGCGCTACGCCCTGCAAGCTTTCCCCAAACACTTCGAAATGTATCTCGGGGATCGCATCGGTTACCGCGAGGTCCTGCTCCGTTGGCAACGGCAGCTCGTCAACGGTGTACTGGACGAACCGGTGACGAAAGAAGCTTGGGTGGGGAAAGACGGCTGGATCTTCATCAATCAGAGCGACCCGCTCGGCGGGAATCCGAAGCAGCCGAGCCC
Organism: Fimbriiglobus sp.; assembly: GCA_043727575.1. Lineage (GTDB taxonomy): Bacteria > Planctomycetota > Planctomycetia > Gemmatales > Gemmataceae > JALHQU01. The sequence goes on along the minus strand of JAYSYN010000113.1, from coordinate 8,890 downwards.
GGCCGCGCGGGTCGACCGGTGGATCGAATCCTTCGAAGAGCGCAATGCTTGGTTGAAGTCGCAAGGGATCGAATATATCGTCGTGTTCGCCCCGGACAAAGCCGCCGTCTACCCGGAACATCTGCGCGGATATCCCGCGCGCCATCCGCCGCTCGAAATGGCGACCCCGGCCGCGAAGATATTGAACGAGCGCGGCGTGCGGTGCGTGAATATGCTGCCGCCGATCCTCGCCGACAAGTCCTCGAACCCGCACATTCTCTATCACAAAACCGATTCCCACTGGACGCACGACGGGGCGCGGGCGGGGTACAAGGACCTCGCCGCGGCCGTGGGCGAACTCTTCCCCGATTTCCGGATGCAGCCCGACTCCGGCTACGATTTCGGAACGCGAGTTTTCGGCGGCGATCTCCGCAAAATCGCCGGCGTCGCGGACGATCAGCCGCCCGAAGAAGTGCGGATTTGGCACCCGCGATCCGCCATCACCATCGCCGACGCCCCGGACTATTTCGCGGTGGGCCAGCGCGAAGAACACCTCACGCACATCAAAAGCACGACCGCGACCCAACCTGCGGCGACCGGGCCGGAGACCCTCGTATTGCAGGATTCTTTCGGCGATCATTTGCTCGGCTTCATCTGGAACGACTTTCGGCACGTCACCCGCATCGGCACGTACGGCCTGCCGCTGGAAGCCGTACGCCGCGAGAAGCCCCGCCTCGTGATTCAAATCCTCGTCGCCCGGCAGTTGTATTGGTTGGGGCCGGTCAATCCGCCGGAGGTCAAAGCCGCACGGTAGCCAGCCGGACGCAGGCGCCGATCCCGCCCGCCCCCGATACACTTCTACCGGATGCTTTCACCTATCACCCCGAGGTTCCGCACGTGAGTTCCGGCCGCTATCTTTTCACCAGCGAATCGGTTTCGATGGGCCACCCGGACAAAGTGGCCGACCAAATCAGCGATGCGATTCTCGACTTTTGTTTGGCGCACGACCCGATGAGCCGCGTCGCCTGCGAAACGCTCGTGACGACCGACCACTGCACCGTGGCCGGCGAGATCACGACGAAAGCGCCGCTGACCCGGCAAGCGGTCGACAAACTCGTGCGCGACGCCATCGCCGAAATCGGTTACACCGACGAAACCATCGGCTTCGCCGCTTCGACCGTGCAAATCAACAACGTCATCCACGCCCAAAGTCCGCACATCAGCCAAGGCGTCGACACCGGCGGTGCCGGCGATCAAGGGATGATGTTCGGCTTCGCTTGCGACGAAACCAAGAGCCTGATGCCGCTGCCGGTGCATCTATCGCACCGCTTGGTCGAGCACCACGCCGAGCTGCGTCGCAGTGGCCTACTCGCTTGGCTCCGCCCGGATGCCAAGAGCCAAGTCACGGTCGAATACCAAGCCGACGGTACACCGTACCGCATTCATACGGTCGTGCTCAGCACGCAGCACGACGAATCGGTGATGACGCGCGGCGGCGGCAAAGATGGGAAGGACTACTTCACCGATGAAGCCCGGCAGATCGTCATCGATACGATCCTGCTGCCCGTACTGAAGAAGGAACGGGCCGATTTGATCCTCGGCAAGATGGTGATGATCCGCCCCGGCGAAGGCGACACGGCTCTCGGTGCCAACGACATCGCCTGCCACATCAACCCGACCGGCTGCTTCCTCGAAGGCGGTCCGCACGGCGACTGCGGCCTCACGGGTCGGAAAATCATCGTCGATACTTACGGCGGTCGCGGTCGCCACGGCGGCGGGGCGTTCAGCGGCAAAGACCCGACGAAGGTAGACCGCAGCGCGGCCTACCTCTGCCGGTACATCGCCAAGAACATCGTCGCCGCGAAGTTGGCCAAGCGCTGCGAAGTGCAACTCAGTTACGCCATCGGCTACCCCGATCCGCTCAACGTCTGGGTGAACACCGAAGGGACCATCGCCCCCGGCGTGACCGAAGAGAAACTCATCGAACTGATCCGCGCGAACTTCTTGCTGACCCCGAAGGGGATCATCGAGGGTTTGAACCTCCGCCGACCGATCTACCGCGAGACGGCGCGGCACGGTCACTTCGGCCGGGAGAACGCCGACTTCACTTGGGAGAGGACCGACAAAGCCGAGGCAATGCGGAAGGCCGCGGGGGTGTGACCGTCACTTGCCGCACTCGCCGTCGCAGAGCAGACCCATGGTCTCCCGGGCTTTGACGTCGGCGCGTTTCCACTTGGCGATTTCGCCGACCAACTCCGATTCGGCTTTGAGCCACTCCAACTTCGCTTTGCGGAGTTCGGCTTCCACGGCCTGCCCGGACTTGAATTTCTTCTCGAGATCATCGACGCGATCTTTGTGCAGTTGGAACCGCAGACGGGCGATGGCGACGAGCGCCCGGGCCGTCGTCCATTCCTCGGCGGCGGTGCGGATTTCCTTGGCGGCTTCCCGTTCGCGGTCCTGTAGCAATCCCATCAGCTGCGACCGCACCGCCGCGACTTCGGCTTTGGCCATCGCCGAAATGAACGGCAACAGCGTCGGCACCAATTGCTCCGAAGCTTGGACGACGGCCGCGAGCGGGGGGGCGATTCCGATGAGCGCCTTGCGCACCGTTTGCAGCGTCCGGTGATCGACCGCGCTCGCCAAGCAACGCAACAGGTTCAAGTCCGCACGCCGCATCAGCCCGAGTTGCACGGCTTGCTCGGGGTCGAGCGGATCGGGCACCACGCGCACTTGGTCGGCCGGGAGGAGCAAACCCGGCGTTCCCGAATCGATTGCGAGCAATGACTTCAACTCGGCGTTCAGTTTCTGTAGACCGGAGCGCAACCGTGTCCGGTCGGCTTCGAGTTCGATGCGCTGCTTTTTGAGTTCGAACCCTTCGGCGGTTTGTTTGAACCCCTTCTCGATGAGCTTCTCGTTGAGTTCCATCATCGCGACGAGTTCGACGATCGAATTGGCGAGCACATCGGACTGCAGTTCGAGTTCGAGGATTTTGTAATAGAGTGCGAGCGCGGTCCCGGCGGCGCGGTTGCGGGCTTCTTCCGCCAAGAATCGGCCGGTGAAGGCGCGGACGTGATCGACGGCGGCGGACGCGCAATGGGTGAACGCCCGACCGCTCGAAGAGCCCGCGCCGGCGACGATCAAGTTGGCCAGAGAACTGTTGTCGCAGGCGAGTTGCCGGCATTCCTCGGCCGTCAGTCGGTAGTAACCGACGGGGGGCAGCGGATCGGCCGCACCCAAGCTCGGCAGATCGGTGATCGCGGTGGCATCGGGTGCGGGAATTTGCCGGTCGGCGACCGGGAGGGCCGCGGGCGGCGGCGCCGACCGCACCGGCATCGGCGTGCGACAACCCGCCGTCAGCGTGCAGAATCCGACGATCGTCCCGAGAACCAAAACGGCACGCATGCCACATCCCCGGAAGAATCCGCCTCCGGGGAATTATCGGCACTCCGCGCGGCAAACTTCGCCGCAAATGCCACAAATGGATTCAAGTTCAGCGCCGGGCGGTCAACATCCCTTGGACCAATCCGAGCGACCGCTGGAAATGCAGCATCATATTGTCGAAATCGATCCTTTTTCCGAAGATTGTCGGGCCGGCGACTTCGGTTAAGTTCGCGGGGGTGGGAACCGTGGCGAAGAACTCCCGTTCGATCGGACTACGTTCCTGTCCCTGCGGGTGGGTGTTCGAGATGCCGATCGGACCCGCGAGCGACAAGGTCGTCCAAGCGAGTGACCCGACGACGGAGATTGCGAAACGGAGCATGGGACATCCTGGGCGGATTCGGGCGGCGGACAATAGCGACCGCATCGCGTGGCACAAGTGGAATCCTCACTCGCTTGATTGTGAAGTCGGCCCGCCGTAGCTTGATGGCGCGCCCACTCCCCCCGCGATCCCCGACGCCATGCACCGCGATTTCGATTCCACCGAGACCCCGTTTCGGCCGCGCGGCAACGGTGCGCTCTACCTCATCACGGGTCTGCTGGCGGCGCTGCTCCTCGCCGACCTTTGGCCGCAGTTGGCGAAGTGGCTCACAGAGAGCGTCTACCCGACGCCGACTTGGGCGACGACCGAGCTGTTCGGATTCCGCTTCGCGCTGATCGCCGCGGTCCTCGGCGGGGCGCGGGTGCTCTACGGCTCGCTCGAAAAACTGACCGAGGGCCGCGTCGGCGCCGACTTGGCCATCGCCATCGCCTGCGTCGCGGCGATCCTCATCGGCCAGCCGCTCGTCGCGGCGGAAGTCGTCTTCATCGGCCTCGTCGGCGAATGTCTGGAAGCGTTCACCTTCGACCGCACCCAACGCGCCCTCGGCAAACTCACGGAGCTATTCCCCCAGCGCTGCTGGGTCATCCGCGACGGCGTGGAAGTCCGCGTGCTCACCTCGGCCGTAGTCATCGGAGACAGCGTCGTCGTGAAGCCGGGCGGCCGGGTGCCCGTCGATGGCGTCGTGTTCGACGGCCGCAGCGAAGTCGATTCGAGCGCGCTGACGGGCGAGAGTCTCCCGGTCGAAAAAGCGGCGGGCGACGCCATCCTCGCGGGCAGTATCGTCCGGAACGGCGCGCTCACCATTCGAACCGAGAAAATCGACCGGCAGACGGTCGCCGGCAAGGTGATCGAACTGACGGCGCAGGCTTTGAAGTCGAAGTCGAAGGGCGAACGCCAAGCCGACCGGCTCGCCCGTTACTTCTTGCCCGCGGTCCTCGGGATCGCACTCGCGGTGTTCCTCGCCAACGTCGGCTATCAATATTTCGGCTCTCAGCCGGAGGGGAAGAAAATCTCCCTCGGTGCGGCCGGCCGCGTGGCGGTCTACCCGGCGCTCGCGGTGCTCGTCGTCGCTTGTCCCTGTCCGTTGGTGTTGGCGACCCCGGCCGCGGTCATCGCGGCACTCGGCCGCCTCGCCGGCACGGGCATTTTGATCAAGAGCGGCGCGGCTCTCGAACGACTCGCGGAAGTGCGCGGCTTCGCATTCGACAAGACCGGCACCCTGACCGAAGGCAAGCTCGAACTCGGCGACATCCGCCCCGCCCCGGATATCGGCGAAGAAGAACTGCTGCGCGCCGCGGCGCTGGCCGAATTCCGCAGCGAGCACCCGATCGCCGAACTGATCCTCGGTGAAATCGCCCGCCGACAATGGGTTGTCACCGAACCCGAAACATTCACCGCATTCCCCGGCGGCGGCGCGAGCGCGACCCTCGGCGACACGACCGTACTGATTGGCACCCGTCGTTTTTTGACCGAACAAGGCCTCCCCGAATCGACCGGCGCCGACGAAGCGTTGAAGCACTTCGACGAGTCCGGCCAGACGCCGCTCCTGATCGCCCGCAACGGGACGTATCTCGGTGCCATCGGCGCCCGGGACCGCCTCCGACCCGAAGCCCCCGGTGTCTTGGCCGACCTGCAAGCTCTCGGAATTCAACCGTTGGTCCTGCTCACCGGCGACCGCAGCGCGGTGGCGCAAACCATCTCCGCGAATCTCGGATTGTCCGTTGTCCGCGCCGAACTGTTGCCGGCCCAGAAGGCCGAAGCCCTGCAATCTCTCGGGGTGCCGATGGCCTTTGTCGGCGATGGCATCAACGATGCCCCGGCGCTCGCCGGCGCCCACGTCGGCATCGCCATCGGCACGGGGACCGATGTCGCGGCGCACGCCGGCGATGTCATCATGATGGGGGAACCGCTGCGGCCGCTGCCGATGCTGATCCGGCTCAGCCGGGAGACGGCGAAGGTCATCCGGCAGAACATCGTCTGGTTCGGCTTCGGCGTCAACTTCGCCGGCATCCTGTTGACCGGCGTCCTCTGGCCGCTATTCGCCACCGGCCCGGAATGGTACGAGCGTGCCCCGCTCGCCGGGGCGATCTACCACCAGCTCGGGTCGATCTTGGTCCTGCTGAATTCGATGCGGCTGCTCGGCTTCGAACGGAAAAGCGCGAGCGCGGTCGTCGGCCGGGCCCGCGAAGCCGGTCGGAACATGGATCGCTGGATCAACGCGGTCCACCTCGACGATGTCCTGCACGAGTTGGCACACCGTTGGAAGCCGATCCTCGGCGGTGTCCTCGCGTTGTCACTGCTCGGCTGGATCGCCTCGGGGTTCACCGCCATCGCGGCGGACGAGGTCGGCGTGGTCCGGCGCTTCGGGGCCGTGAAGGACGACCTTTCGCCCGGTCTTCACGTCCGGTGGCCGTGGCCGGTCGAGGCCGTCACCCGCGTCAAACCGGCCGAGGTGCGGACGGTCGAAATCGGCTTCCGTCTGTTGTCCGACGACAAGATTCAACAGTTGGAACTGGCCCGCGTCGAACAGAACAAACTCCGCCGCGCGGGGAGCAAAGCCAACGACGGCGGGTTGACGTGGGCGAGTTCCCACGCCGAGGGAATCTCGCGCCAGACGGATGAATCGCTGATGCTGACGGGCGACGGCGACCTCATCGAACTGCTGGCCACGATCCGCTACACGATCGACGACCCGCGCGGTTACCTCTTTCATTCCAAGAATCCGGACGCGGTTTTGCGCTCCGTCGCGGAGGCGGTCTTCCGCGAACTGATCGCGGCGCGGTCGTTCCAAAACCTGCTCGGCACCGGCCGGCCCGAGTTCGAACGGGCCGCGCAAATCAAGCTCGCGGAGCGGTTGAAAGAAGCCGCCCCCGGTGGTCTGGGTGTCCGCATCGACGGCCTTACCATCCACGATTTGCACCCGCCGCAGGAGGTCGTGGCCGCGTACCACGCCGTCGCCGACGCGATCCAAAAGCGCGACACCGTTGTCAACAACGCGACTTCCGAGGCGGCCCGGACAAACTCCAGGGCGAACGATGACGGATTGCGTACGGTGCGTTCCGCCGAGGCCGAAGCCCACCGGCGCACCGCCGAGGCGACCGCGACCCGCGACGTGATGCTCGGCTGGCAAGCGGCGCGGAATAGTTTGACCCCCGAAGACGACGCGAAGCTGAACGCGGAACTCGAAGATCGCGTGAAACGCGGGCAGGATCGCGCCGTCGTCGCGGCGGAGATTCAAACCCGCCGGCAGCAACTGATCGCGGCGCGGCGGTCGCTCACCGATTTCCGCTTGGGCCTCGCGGCCATCACCGCCGTGTTGAAAACGCGGGACAAGATCCTGATCGACGCCGACAAACTGCCGGGCACGCGGAAGCTGTACCTGATCGACCCCGACCTGATGCCGCGGGTGCAACCCGGCGGCGTGCCGCTCGCCTACCCGCGCGGCGCCGACCAACGTGAGAAAGATCCATGAGACGCTTCCTGACGTGGATCGTACTGCCGCTCGCGCTCTTCGCGTGGGGGCGCACGTCTTTCTACACCGTCGACTACTCCGAGTTCGCCTACGTCACGCGTTTCGGTCAACCCGTGGCGACCCACGACGGCGAAACCGAAGCCGGGCTGCACCTCAAAATGCCTTGGCCCATCGACGGCGTCTTGCGCGTCGATCACCGCTTGCAATCGTTCGACCTCCCCGCGACGGAAGCGCTCACGCGCGACCCGACCACCGGAACCGTCGATAAGACGTTGACGCTCGACGCTTTCATAACGTGGCGCGTCCCCGACGCGAAGGCCGCCGATCAATTCGTGCGCTCCGTCGGCACGGCGGAACAAGTGAAGCGCGTCCTCGCACCGCGGATCACCGGCCGACTCGCGTCGATCATTAGCGGGATGTCGCTCGACGAACTCATCTCGGTTGCCGACGACGGCAAGACCGAAGCCCGTTCCGAAAAGCTGCTCCAACAACTGCTCTCGGACGACTTGAAAGCGAAGGTCCGCGACGAATACGGCATCGAGATCGTCACGCTCCGCGTCCGCCGGCTGAGTTATCCGGAAGCCGTGCGATCGAGTATCTACGAGCGCATCCGCAGCGAACGCGGCCGCAAAGTGGCGGAGTACGAGAATCAAGGTCGCAAGGAGTCGGCGGAAATCCTGAGCCAAGCCGACAAAGAACGCCGCGCGATCGAAGCCGATGCCAAGGCCAAGAAGCAGTTGTTGGAAGGTCAAGCCGATGTCACCGCCGACCGACTGCGGAACGAAGCTCACGCCAAAGACCCGGAGTTCTACGCTTTCTTGCAGAAGCTCAAGGCACTGCAAGCCTCGCTGATGGACACGAAAGACACCTTGCTGCTCTCGCTGAACCACGAGCTGTTCCGGATGCTCCGGGAGCCGCCGAAACCGCCGATGAAGTGAGACACGTATGCTGGTAGACTTTGATAATGAGTGTATCGCACAGTACCATACTTGCGATAAGCCGATTCGGGTCAAGTAGGGTGGCAAAGAGATTTTGGGATTTTGCTGGCTGCTAGGAGAGTGGACGGAGTAAATTGTAGGAGGTTGTAAGAAAGAGAACTTCTGTTGTCCTTTTCTGGTTCCGCAGTGAGTGCTTCAATGACTGGCCAACAGCTTACCACATGCCCTCACTGTGCTGTACTCGTCCGCGCTGATCGTATGGAACGACATGTGAATCGAGTTCATGACGAGAGTGGGGTTCGGCGGCGAGCCCTCAAGCAAACTCGATCTCCCGCAGGTCGGTTTCCCTCAGGATCGTCCGCAGCCCAGAGTCCTGACTCGGGTCGTGATCAAACAGGATACTCGGTGAAGGTGATCACGAATGGCGATATGCCGCTATTCGATCTCGATTAATCTGCCTTGCTAGTGTCCTGAATCGTTAATTCGTTTAACTGCTCTTGCGCTCGGTTTCGGTCTGGTTATGGTACACCTTCCAGGAGGTTCGCCATGCCCAAATTGAAGCCGCTCACCATCGCAGCCGACGAACGCGCCAAGCTCGAAGCGTGGGCGCGCCGGCCCAAGACGTCCCAGCGACTCGCGCTACGGTCGCGCATCGTCCTCGCGGCCGTCGAAGGGAAGTCCAACACCGAAATCGCCGCCGATCTCCGCGTCACGTTGCCCACCGTCGGCAAGTGGCGGCAA
>JAYSYN010000112.1:0-5768 GCA_043727575.1 Fimbriiglobus sp. | reverse complement strand
TCTTCCGTCTTCTTCGGCTTCGGGCCTTTGACGGTTTTGACCTCGATGGCCCCGGTGGCGATCCAAACCCGGTTGCCCGCCTTGATGCGCTGCTCCGGGGCGCGCGTGAGCTGCCCCGCGACGCGGACGTGGCCGCGCTCGACGATCCGTTTGGCTTGCGTCCAAGTCAGGGTGAAGCGCTTGCGGAGCATCTCGGCGACGGTCCACCCGGATTCGCGCTTCTCGACGAGGAATTGAATCGCGGGCATGGTGGCGGGGGCTCGATCGGGTTCCCCCTCCATCTGGAAAGGGGGTCAGAGGGCGAAGCGTTGGGCCTCGGCCGGAAGATAATTGTTTATCATACGGACAACACCCCGCCCCTCGGCCCCCGTTGCGGTTTCTACCCAACCGAATCGCATCACTGATTGAATTGAAATTCCTTCGTATTCAACAACGCCCAGAGGATGTTTTCGTAGGCGGTGCGTTTAGTTTTCTCGTTCTTGCCGATGTGCTCGAGCGCCGCGGCCATGTCTTGCGGGGTCGGTTTGCGACCGAGCGCCCAGAGGAAGATTTCCGTAACCTTCTCGGTATCGGGGCGTGCGTCGTCCACTTTCGTCAGCGTCGTCACGCGGCCGGCGCCACCGGCGATTTTGCCTTGGACTTCGTCGCTGTTGAGCAAGTGCAAGGCTTGGGCCAGGTTGGCCTCGCTGACGCGCTCGCACTCGCAGGCGCTGATGCGCTGCGGCCGACCGAAAACGTCGAGGAAGTAGCTGCTGAAGGCTTCGTCCGGGAGTTGGATGGCCCGGCGCGGGGCGTGTTTGTCCTTCGGCAAACTGCCGAAGTTCGTCGGGCTGTCGGTGATTTGATTCACCGCATCGAGCAGCACTTCGGCCTGCAACCGCTTCGGGTAGTATCGGGCGTAAGCTTGTTTGTCGGTCTTGTTGAAGTCGTTCGGCGCGCTCGACAGTTGGTACGTCCGGCTCTTCACGATCGTCTTGATCAGAGCCTTCAAACTGAACTTGTTGTCGACGAGATCCTTGGCCAAGGCGTCGAGGAGTTCCGGATTGCTCGGAGGATTCGTCACGCGCATGTCGTCGAGCGGGTCGACGATGCCTCGTCCCAGAAAGTGGGCCCAGTAGCGGTTGGCGACGGCCTTGGCGAAGAACGGGTTCTTCGCGTCGACCATCCAATCGACGAGCTTCATGCGCGGGTCGTCTTCGGTGCCGACGTCCATCGGTTCGCCGTCGAGGGCCTTCATGACGGCCGGTTTGCCGGAGCGTTTGTTGGTGACGGCGCCGGTGCTCTTGACGTAATACGTCTGCGACCGGTTGTTGCCGCCGTCGTTGACGGCCCGCCCCGGCTTCATGACTTCTTTCCGGCCGACGCGGCCGAAGAACGCGGCGAGGCCCCAATAGTCGTCTTGGCTCCATTTTTCGTACGGGTGGTGGTGGCACTGGGCGCAGGCGAGGCGTTGACCCAAAAATACCTGGGCGATGTCGTCGACGAATTGCTCCGGCTTTTCGAGTTCCTTCAGCCAGACCGTCGGCGGGTTGGTCGTCTCGTTCCCGGTGGCGCCGAGGATGCTGCGGACGAATTCGCCGTAGGGCATGTCTTGGGCGACGGCCTCGCGGATCCAACCGTGGAAGGCGAAGGTGCCGGGGGCGCGGGTCGGTTCGTTGCGGCGCTTCACGCGCAGCACGTCGGCCCATTTGTTCGCGAAGTAAAAGGCGTACTCGGGGGTTTCGAGCAGGGCATCGATCAACTTGTCGCGCTTATCGGTCGCAGTGCTACCGAGGAAATCTTGGATCTGTTTCGGCGTCGGCAGCGTCCCGGTGATGTCGAGGTGGATCCGCCGGCAGAATTGCTCGTCGGTCGAAAGTTCGCTCGGGGTCAGGCCGAGTTCTTTCCACTTGGCACTCGTATGCGTGTCGACGGTGGTCTTCGGCGCGAACGCGAATTCGGGCGCTTTGCCGCCGAGGGGGACGGTGGCGCGGAACACGGCGACGTGGCCTTGATAGCGGGTCATGATCGCCGCTTGGCCGCTGAGGCCCAGGGTGCGGACGAGGCCGGCGCCGTCGACGGTGGCCACTTCGAGGTCGTTCGATTCGAACTGCGCCCGCCGGGTGATGTCTTCGACGCCGCCGTCGGAATAGTGAGCGTAGGCCGCGAATTGTTGCTGAGTATTGCGACCGAGGACCCGGTTCTCGGGATAGATGCTGATCTTCGTGACGGTCGGATCTTTCTCGGTGCCGTAGGGCATGCCGGCGCCGATCCAGCGCTTCACGATCTTGTATTCGTCGCTGACCGGCTCCAACTTCTTGCCGCCGCCATGGGGCATCGTCCCGGTCGCCTTCAGCAGAAACAGCGATTGCTCCGGGGACGCGGGGAACAACCGGCGACCGCGCGATTCTTTCATCAGCGTCGTGTAATCGAGTTCCGGCTCGAAGCCCAACAGCGACAGGCGGAATCCGTTCTGGCCCGATTGTTTGCCGTGGCAGCCGCCGCTGTTGCAGCCGAGTTTCGTGAATACCGGCACGACGTGGTTGGCGAAGTTGATCGGCAAATCTTCGCCGATGCGCTCGACCTTCAACGGCACGCGGACCGATTTGTCGCCGTAGGTCGCGACGAGTTCCGTCGTCCCATTGGCCGAGGGCAACACGCGGCCGGTCTCCGAAACGCGGGCGCTCTTGCCGTCCGCGATGCTGAACTGCACCGCGTGGGTGAGGTCGACGAATTTGCCGTCCAATCGGGTGCCGGTAACGATCACCTGCGCCGAGGAATCGTCGCTGCCGAGCGCGAGCTTTTCGGGATACGCGGCGATGGACTTCAACTCGGCCGACTTGGGCAAAGCCGAGTCTTGGGCGATGGCGAAGGCGGTGGGAATCAGTGCGAGTGCGAACGAAACGGAGAGTCGGGCGAACATGAGGAGAACCCCAAAGGGAGGGATCGCGATGCGGCGGGAGTCGGGACGCCCTTCGGACGGGCATTTAGCAGTTGTGGGTATTGTGGACGAGAAACATTCGGCGTGCAAGTTGTACTTCCGTCCCGCGCCGGACCGAGATTTTTTGTCCACTACTATATAAGCTCCAATTCGGCGGAGTCAAATCGAATCGGAAAGAAAGTCCGCTCGGTCCTCCGTTTCCATTCCATTTGTGTTCCCGGTGCCGGTCGGCTATGATTTTTCCAGCGGGCATCGCATGCCCGTCCCACCCGCGAGACTTCTCCCATGCGTTGTTTTTGCGTCCTCTGCGCCGTCGCGGCCGCGGCTTTGGCCATCCTGCTTTTGAACCCGACCCCGGCGTTCGCCCAAGTGAAGCCGGTGAGCTTCATCAACGACGTCGCGCCGATCATCAAAGAGAACTGCTTCGCCTGCCACGACGCCAAAAAACGCAGCGGCAAGTACGACATGACCACCTTCGAGAAACTCATGGCCGGCGGCTCGGCGGGCGGTCCCATCACCGCGGGCAAGCCGGACGAATCGGACTTCCACGACTTGATGATCACGATGGAAGACCGCCGGATGCCGCCGCGGGACAAAGGGGAAGCGGTGGCCGCCGAGAAAGCCGCGCTCATCTCGAAGTGGATCGTCGAAGGGGCGAAACTCGACGCGGGGATCGACGCCAAGGCCGACCTATTGAAGGAACTGCGCATCCGTTGGAAGCCGCCGACGCCGGCCATCGCATACAAATTCCCGGTCGTCGTCAACAGCCTCGCGTTCAGCCCGGATAACAAGTCCATCGTCGTCGGCGCCCACCACGAATTGACCGTCTGGAGTCTGCCCGACGCGAAGCTGACGAAGCGCATCGCGATGCGGGCCGAGCGCGCCTACGCCATGGTGTTCCTACCCGACGGCAAGCTCGCCGTCGCCGGCGGACGGCCCGGTCAAGAAGGGGACGTGCGCATTTTCGACCTCGGCGGCTCGAAGGGCAAAACCGAGAATGGCGTCGAGTTCCTCGACGGGGTCAACGATCCGAAGGTCATGGTCAAGCAACTCCTCGACGCCGACGATTCCGTGCTTTGCTTGGCCTTGGCGCCGGATGGCAAGCACCTCGCGGCCGGGGGCTGCGACCGGGCCATCCGCTACTGGGATATTTCCGGGGGCGCGGCCGCGGCGAAGCTGGAACAGACCATCGAAAACCACGCCGACTGGGTCCTCGGCATCGCCCTGAGCGCCGACAACAAGTTCATCGTCAGCGCGGCCCGCGACAAAACCGCGAAGGTCTGGGACATCAAAGCGAAGGAATCGGTGATGACGTTCCCGGACCATCAAGATGTGGTTTACGGCGTCGCCCTGAACGCCGACGCCTCGGTCGGGTACTCCATCGGCAAAGACAAGCAACTGCGGAGTTGGAAGCCGGGCGGCGACGCCAAGCAGATCAAAAACGTCGGCGGGCATACGGACGAAGTTTTCAAAATCGCCGTCAGCCCCAAAGACGCGATCGTGGCGACAACGTCGGGCGATAAAACCGTCCGCCTCTGGGATGCCAAAGCGATGACGACGACGAAGACCCTGCCGGGGTTGACGGATCACGTCTTCGCGGTCGCCTTCAGCCCGGACGGCACCCTGGTGGCCGGCGGCAGCTTCGCCGGGGAAGTCGGCATCTGGAAAGTCGCCGATCCGAAGGATCTCAAGCCGGTGGCCCTGTTCAACGCGACGCCGGGGCTGCCGGTGAAGAAGTAATTCGTCTGGGATCGTGGCGGCTCACCAGTCGTTGAGGATCTCGCCTCGGTCGCGGGTGACGGCGCCCCAAAAGACGCCCGGATCGACACTCGGACTGAGCGTACGCACGCTACCGTCGAATAGTGCCACGAGCAGCCCCGCCGAAAACGGGGACTGTGGAGTGCCGCTCCAAGCTTTTTCAAGGCTGGGGCGGACTTGGAAAGTCTTGCCGGCCACGGAGGGCTTCGTGATCGGCGAGCCATTCACGTAGGTCGTCACGGGGAAGACGTCATCCCCGTAGCCTATATCCGCGAAGCCGGCCCGCCGGGTCCCACCGACGACTTACGGAAAATTGTGCGAACCGGGAATCAGACTCGTCACGTCGAAATTGCTTTCGAGACGCGCGTAGGAGTTAATCATGGCGTTTGGAGTCCCGCCGGGAAGGGGAGTGAGATTTTCGAACGTCTTGAAATACTTTTCGCTGAACGCAATGGTATTGGACAATCCATCGGTGAAGGAGTTGTTCAGATTCGGACGCCCGACAAACGCCTGCATGTTAGCGCCGTAGCTGCAAGGTGCATCGAGCTGCTTCGCCGATGCCAACGTGGGGTCGGCGGGGCTCATGTAGACTTTTCGAAAGGATTACTGGCTGTATTGAGCCTCATCGGGGGATAGTGACAATCCGGGTTCGGGGAGCCAAATTTTTTCCCCGCTGATGTACGGGGCCAATTCTTCGAAAATTAGCGTGTATTCGCCTTTCGCAGGTGGATTCATCAAGAGGTTAGAGATGTTTGGAATCCGCCCGTCTGTAGCGGCAGCGTAGTTTTGCAAGCCCAGATCGATTTGCTTGAGGTTGTTGGCGCTCTTCATGCGATTCGCCGTTTCGCGCACTTTTTGTACGGCGGGCAAAAGAAGAGCGATTAGGATCGCGACGATGGCGACCACGACTAGAAGCTCAAGGAGTGTATAGGCCGGACGGTTTGGCGTTTTCATTTCTTAGCCTTTCTTGGATAGCGACGGTGTGATACTGCTTAGTCCTACAGTTGTATTTGCTATACTAACCCCGCCAAGGAGTTGAGGCGGGGGCGAGCCATGTCAAGACGACCGGACCGGGGTGATGTCGAGCGTT
>JAYSYN010000111.1:0-5796 GCA_043727575.1 Fimbriiglobus sp. | reverse complement strand
GGTTTCCCGGCCGGGTCGAGGGTCACGGTCTGCCGGCCGCGTTCCACGAGCTTGTCGCCCTGCCGCTCGTACAGAATCACGGGCGCGCTCTTGGGCGGGTTCGGCCCACGCACCGCGAGCCGGGCTTCGAGGATCAGTTCGTCCCCTTTGCGCACCACGTCGTCGGACTTCAAATCGCTCAGGATCAAATCGGGCGGGTCGAATCGATCCCCGAGGCCGACGGTGTAGATCGGCACGCGCTTCCGCGTCGCCGACGCCCCGATGCGCTCCGCGGCCTTCGACAATTTCTCGCCGTCGGTGGTCACGCCGTCGGTCAGCACGATCACGGCGAAGGGCGGCCGGCCTTCGAACCCGCCGAGGACGGCGCGCAGGCCGTCCCCCAGTTGGCTCGACGGACCCGTCGGTTTCAAATCGGCGACGACCTTGCTCCCGGCTTCGAGGTCGCTCGGTTCGTCGAGGGTCGCCAGCAACCGGGCCTGCTCGTCGATGGCGTAGAGGTGAACTTTCACCTGCTTGTCGGCGACGAGCTTGTTCAGCCACGCGGTCTTCTTGCCGGTCAGCAACATCTGGGCGAGTTGCAAGCGGTGCGCCTCCGGCACGTCCGCGGCGAGCGTCAACTCCGCCGCTTTGGCGCGAACGGCCGGGTCGACGAACGGATCGACGCGGCTCATACTCGCGCTGGTGTCGATCAAGATCACGACATCGGGCCAACGGTCCCGCTGGAACGCGAGCTTCAATTGCGGCAGTAGCACGAACCCCAGCAGGAGCACTGCCGCGATCCGCAGCAGTGCCGGCAAAATCACGCGGCGGAGTTTGCCACTCGCCCGGCGCTCGAACCAATAGACCGCGGCGATGGCCACCGCCGCGAGCATCATCAATACGCCGAGCAGGCGCCGGTCGGAGCGGAACGAATTCAGGTACGCCACCGCCGTTTCGACCTTCCACTTGGTCCCTTCGCCCGCCCCGGCGGCAGGCACGTCGAGCACCGCTTCGACTCGGGCGCGGGCGCCGTCCGGCAAGAACCCGAGCGGCCGGCCGGTGATTTCGGCGTGGAGGACGGCGACCACCAGCAGCAGCGCGACCCCGAGCGCCGCGACGCCGCAAGCGAGTTCGGCGAATCGGACGAGGACGCCCGATTTCTGCTGGACTTGCCCCGCTTGGGCGACCCCGGCCGCGATGGCGCGCGATGGGCCGATCCACCACGCATAAGCGATCTCGGCTACCAGCAGGAACAGCACCAGCGAGAAGATCCAACGGGCGAGCGTCGGCCCGTGCGGGCGCGGCGCCATCACCACCAGGCCGCCGTCGACCGCTTCGAACGCGAGGTCGCCCGGCGATCCGGCGATTTGGATCTTCGAGCCAATGTCTTTGAGTTTGAAATATTCGACGCGCGTTAAATCGGATTCGCTGCCGCCGCCGCGCGTCGATTCGGGGACGTTCACCGCGAACACCGTCGCCGTGTCGCCACTGCCGCCGAGGCGGTACAGCCCCGAGACGTGCGTGTCGGCGAAGCGCAGCACGCCGGTCTCGTCGCCGGCTTGCACGACTGCCGACGCGCTCAATCCGTCGGGCCCGCCGATCGGCACCTTCGACCCGATCCTTGCGACCGGGTAGATTTCTTCGAGCGCATCCCCGACCCGGAGCGTGTGCCGATCCGGGCTCGTCGCCGCGAATCGCAACAGTTCGTGGGCCATCGGCAGGTAGCTCGGCAGCACCGGCCAGTCGGTCCAATCCTGATTGAAGCTCGAACAATACACGACCACGCGACCCCGGTGCCGGGCCCATTCGACGATGGCCGGGTCCTGCTTCGCCGGTTCCTCGCCCGGCTTCAACACCTCGGCTTTGGCGGGGACGAACAAAGCGATCCGCCGCGCCCGGCCGTCGACCGGGGCATCCATGCGGATGTACTGCTTGAAGGGCACGGCCAGCAACCCGCCGCGGGCGTTGTCGGTGCGGAACGCGGCCAGCGGATCTTGGCGGAACGACGCGTCGTCGGCGGCCAGCCGGAAATCGGCGACGTCGGGCGACTTCGATTTCGCGACGCCGGTCAGCTTGCCGGGAAGGAGGCCGTTGCCCCCGTTGAAGAGCAGTTGGTTGTACCAGTCGAGGTTGTTCGCCGCGTTCGGCCCCAAGCCGATGACGACACCGCCGCCGCGCTTCAGATGCGCTTCGAGCCGGGCGATCTGCGAGGCGCTCGGGGCGGGGACATCGCAGAGGAAGACGCAATCGACGGCCGACAGGTCGGACAGTTCCGCGTCGGCGAATTCGGCCAAGCTCACCGTCCGCGGCCGGGCCGGGTTGTCCGGCATCTTCTGCTTGCCGGGGTCGAGCGCCGTTTGGAGGTAGTCGCTCGCCCGCTTCACCGGATCGGGGGAACCCTTGCCGTTGACCAGCAGTGCCGGCAAATTGTCGCGCACCGTCAGGGCCAGTGTGCGCTGATCGTCGGCCGGGAGATCGTCCGCGTCGGCGAGTTTGACTTGGATCAAATGCAAGCCGGCCGTTTGGAACCGCTGCGACTTCTTGTCGAGCGCGAAGGTGACACTCGCCTGCTGCCCGGCGGGCAGCGTGTCGATCGCGAGGACATCGACCAGCGTCGGCGCCGGCTCGGTGCCGTTGGTCGTCGGCCGGCCGATCAGGAGTTCCACCCGCACTTGGGTGCGGTCGCTCCTGCCGAAGTTTTGGATGGTCGCCGTCACCGCCGTCGGGCTGTCGACGATGGCCAGCGGGTCGGCGAGCAACACGTTGACCACCGCGAGATTCTCGAGGTCGACCCCGGCCACATCGACGATGCCGACGTCGGCGAGGGCGAGCACCTTCTGCCACGTCTCGGGTAGCGGTACGTCGGTTTTGGGCAGCACCGGACTCCACGCCGAGCGCTGGGCGTCGGTGAAGATCGTCACCTGCCGGCGCGGGTAATCTTTCTCGGCGGCCATCAGCGTGTCGGCGATCAGCGACAAACCGCTCGAATAATCGGCGGTGCCGTGGGTCGCTTTCAATTCGTCGAGGCGCGGGAGTATTTCGTCGAGGTCGTCCGCCGGGCCGGGGATGACGGCGCGCGAACCGTTGCCGAGCACCAAGATCGAGAAGCCGTCGCCGGGGTTCGCGCCCCGGATCAACTCGCGGATTTGCGCCTTGGCTTTATCGAAGCGCGTCCCGGTGTCGCCCGCGGCGGTCATGCTCAGCGACGCGTCCAGCACGATGACGTGGTGGGTCCGCGGCGCATTCGACACCGCGACCAACCGCCCCGGCGAAACCCACTGCCACGCGCGCTCGGCCCAATCGGTGGCGGCGCACATCGCCAAAAGCGGCAGCAGCAGCGCCAGCATCCGCAGGGCTAGGAGCACCCATCGGTCGATCCGCCGGCGGTGCCGCTTCTGCGCCGCCATCAAGAAGCGGATCGCCGCCCACGGCACGATCTGATACCGCTGCCTCGACAGCAGGTGGATGAGGACCGGCACGCCCGCCGCGACCGCCGCCGCCCCGACGGCGATCAAAGGCAGCGCGAACGAGGCGAAGACGACGGGTGAGTGCATGGTAAGATTACTTTAGCAAGATCGGCGCGCGGGGGTCGAATCCGGACGCGCCCCATTCGTTCGGTTCACCGGCGTTCCGGCGAATTCCCGAATTCCATCGACGAAATTCCCGGCTTCGCGGAACATTGGAGTACTGGCCCGCGTGAGACCCGCATGACGACCGCATTCGGACTGGGCATCGGTATCCGCAAGGTCGCCGCCCGGCTCGCCCCGGATTCCACGCACGATGGCGAACTGCTGTCTCGGTTTCTCACGTCCCGGGATGAAGCCGCCTTCGCCGCGTTGGTCCGTCGCCACGGCCGCATGGTATTGGGCACTTGCCGGCGCGTGCTCGGCAACGCCGCCGATGCCGACGACGCCTTCCAAGCGGCTTTCGTGGTGCTGGTTCGCAAAGCCCACACCCTCACGGACCGGGTGTGCGTCGGCAATTTTCTGTACGGGATCGCATTCCATACCGCACTGAAGGCGAAATCGATGGCGGTCAAACGGCGGGCCAAAGAGGCGAAGGTTCAATCGCCGATTTCGGCACCCGCCGATAGGGAACTGACCGAACTGTTCGACGAAGAGCTGGCCAAGCTCGGCGAGAAATACCGCGGACCGGTGGTGTTGTGCGATCTCGAAGGCGTCGGCCGCAAGGACGCCGCGATCCGGCTCGGCATCCCGGAAGGGACGATCTCCAGCCGCTTGGCGACCGCCCACCGGATGCTCGAAAAACGGCTGAGGCTACGCGGATTCGCGGCCGTGGGGCTCACGGCGGTCTTGGGAAACGGAGCATTGGCCGTCTCCGAGTCACTCGCGGACGCGGCGGTTCAAGCAGCGGTGGCGGGGCCATCGCCGGCGGTCACCCAATTGGCAACCGAGGTCACGAAGATGTTTCTGCTGAACAAAATCCTGGTCGGAACCGCGATCCTCGCCGGTGTGGTTCTGATGCTCGGCGTAGGAGTCGGCGCCGCGCAACCGGGCCACACCGCGGATGCGCGGGTGAGCATCCGCGCGCCGATCCCGAAGAAAGTGGACGACAAAAAACTGCTCCTCGGCAAATGGGTGACAAAGTCGGTGACCTTCGATCCGCCGATGCCGGTCCCCCAAAATGCCACCCATTACCCGGCCCATCACGAGTTGACCTTCACCGATACCGACCTCAACTGGGTGTCGTTCGACTCGAGCCCGCCCCAGCCGAATGTGGTTCAAGCCCGTTCGGAACAGACGAAACCCTACACGTTGAATCAAACGGGCAAACCGAAAGAATTGATGAGCGGCGACAACGATTGCATCTACGAACTCGACGGCGACACCCTGAAAGTGGCCATGAATGCCCTCTGCCCCGGCCGCCCGAAAGCCTTCAACGCCAAAGACAGCCCCCCCGGCCCCAACGGCCACGTCTGGGTCATCGAACTCGTCCGCGAGAAAGAGAAACCGAAGGGGGAAGTGGAACCGAAGAAGGAATGAGCCAAGAGGTGGGTCGCAGGACGAATCGGCGCCGAGAATGGTTCCAACCGGATGGGCGACACCCCACTCTGGAACAATCGACAATCGGGTCGGGCGACTCCTGCAAGGGCCTCTCGGGAAATGCACAACGGCGAGCCGACTGCGTGAGCGGTCGGTGGTTCGCCGTACCAATCCCGCCGAATCGTAGCACCGATAGGGGGCATTTTGAGAATATCTGCGAGACACTTTTCACGGGTGTTGCACCGACCGCTCGAGCAGTCGGCTCGCCTTGTCGCGTTTCCGGGGACGCCCGGCGCGACCGCCATCGCACCGTGGGCGACGAGCGACAGCGCGAACGAAGTGAAAAGCGCGGGAGCAAGCATGGCAGAGGAAGTTTAGCAGGATGGTGAATGTGTAACCAGACATCGTCGCAAGTAAACATGCGCGAAGGCCAGTTGGTCAGTCGATGATCTCGGACTCAGTGTCCTCAGAAGGTAGTACAACTATACGGGGTTGCGGTTTTTGGATCAATACATATTTTGCCGCCAACTCCGTGAAGAAACCATCAGTACGAACTCGCGAGACAAATGAATTGCGTCGACCCAATTCGGCCGATGAAAAAGCAAGGATTGCCTCGCCACGCTCGAGATCTGATGCTGCAATTTGATACCTTGATTCAATCAGATCGAAGTCAGAGGAATCAGCCATGATACTGACTACAGCAAGTGAATAAGATCTGAGAAGCTATCCGAAAAGTGACCTGTTCGTAAAGGTTTGTTTCTGAGCACGTTATCCGCTTTCCCCGATTGCGGAGCGGAGTCATGGATTCGACCCG
>JAYSYN010000110.1:0-17406 GCA_043727575.1 Fimbriiglobus sp. | reverse complement strand
TTCACGCTGTTGCGGGACAAAGAAACGAAGGTCGTCGAAATCGTCCTCGGCCCACCCATCCCCGGCCAAGGCACCGGCCCCGGCGGCCCGCCGCGCGGCACGACCAGCACGCGCCCTTTTGGGATGGGCCTCGGCGGTCAGCAGGCCAACGTCCAGCGCCGGCAAGGTAAAGAAGGCTTCGAGACCGGCGGCGTCTTCCAATCGACCGACAACGGGGAAACGTGGACCCGCATCAACAGCCTCAACCCGCGGCCCATGTACTTCAGCCAGATCCGCATCGACCCGACCGACGACAAGACGATCTACGTCATCGGCGACGTGCCGACGCCGATCTTCCGCAGCACCGACGGCGGGGCGAGCTTCGCCAACCTCACCACGGCGGCCGGGGTCCACGCCGACGGCCACGCGCTCTGGATCGACCCGAAAGATCCGCGCCACTTGCTCATCGGTTGCGACGGCGGTTTTTACGTCACCTACGACAAAGGCGCGAAGTGGGATCACCTGAACACCCAGCCCTTCGGGCAGTTCTACCACGTCGCCGTGGATAACCGCCGGCCGTACCGCGTGTACGGGGGCTTGCAAGACAACGGCAGTTGGGGCGGTCCGAGCGACACGCTGAAACGCAGCGGCCCGACGAACGAAGACTGGATCTTTGTCAGTGGCGGCGACGGCTTCGTCTGCCGCATCGACCCGAACGACCCCGACCTCGTGTACGCCGAGAGCCAAGGCGGGTCGATCAGCCGGCGGAACTACCGCACCGGCGAATCGAGCGGCATCCGCCCCGCCCGCAAGCAGGGCGACGAACCGCTGCGTTTCCATTGGAACACGCCGTTCATCCTCAGCAGCCACAACTCGAGCATCTTCTACAGCGGGGCCCAGTTCGTCTTCAAATCCGTGAAGAAAGGGGACGAACTCAAGCAGATCTCGCCGGAACTCGCCCGGACGAAATCGGGGGCGCTCACGGCCATCGCCGAGTCGCCCAAAAACGCCGACGTCCTCTATGCCGGTTCCGACGACGGCTTTATCTGGATCACCAAAGACGGCGGCAACAAGTGGGAGAACATCACCGCGAACCTCCAGAAAGCGGGCCTGAGCGGTTACCGCCAAACGGCCACCATCGAGACCTCGAAGGAAAAAGAAGGCCGGGCGTACGTCACCTTCGATGCGCACCGTTCGGACGACGACAAGCCGTACATCTTCCTCACCGAAGACTTCGGCGCGACTTGGAAGAACATCGCGCTGACCCTGCCGCAGTTCGGCAGTACCCGCGTCTGCCGCGAGGACATCGTCAACACGAACGTCCTCTACGCCGGCACCGAGTTCGGCCCGTACGTCACGGCCGACCGCGGCGAGAGTTGGACGAAACTCGGCAGCGGTCTGCCCACAGTGAGCTGCCACGAATTCGCCCAGCCGACCACGGCCAACGAACTCGTCGTCGCCACCCACGGCCGCAGCGTGTGGATCATGGACATCAACGCCATCCGGCAGATGAAGCCGAGCACCCTGAAAGACGCGGCCACGCTCTTCGCCCCGGCCCCCGCGGTGCGTTGGAAGCTCGGCGCCAACGGCGAGTCGCCGTACAGCAGCACCGACCGCAAGTTCGTCGGCGCCAACCCGGCGCGCGGCACCACCTTCGACCTCTTGCTGACCAAGAAGGCGGAGAAGGTCGAATTGAAGGTCACCGACGCGAACGGCAAAGTCGTGTACGAGTACCGCGCCCCGACGCAGAATCTGCCCGCGAACTACAAGCCGATCACCGCGGCCGGCCTGCACCGCATCACATGGAGCTTGGCCGGCGGCGGTAGCACCGGTGGACCCACCGGCGGAGCGGGAGGAGGAGGCGGACGCCGGCCCGTCGGCGGCGGCCAAGTCGCCCCGGGTTCGTACAAGGTCGTCTTGACGGTCGACGGCAAGGATTTCGCGCAGTCGCTGCTGGTCGAACTCGACCCGAATGCCGCGAAGGACATTTTGAGTACCGAAGACGCCGTGCAGACGCAGGAAACCGAACGGAAGGCGAACAAGCCGAAGCAGCTGCGCGACGACAATTGACGGGCGGGGTGTAGCAACGATTCTTGGCGTTTTTCGTAGGTCACGCTCGGCGTGACGCCAAACTCGTACCGGATGCTCACCGGCGTCACGCCGAGCGTTACCTACGAAAACCGCTCTTGGCCACACCTCCAAGAATTGTTGCTACACCCCCTGAGTAGGGGTATCACAACAATTCTCGGAGATTCGGTGAACGACTTGGGAATCTAAGCCATGGAATGACACCGGAAATCGGACGCAAGTCCTTGCGGCGCATAGGTCGTTCCGAAAATCGGACTTCATTCCACGGTAGGGTGGGTGGGTTGACGCCGGAATGACGACTCCGAGAATCGTTGCTACACCCGACGGGCGGAAGGACTTGTACCCGGCGGAAATGTTTGCTATTATTCCGGTACACCACTACCCGGTAGTGTAACGGTAGCACAAGAGTTTTTGGTACTCTTCGTCATGGTTCGAATCCATGCCGGGTAATTCAGTGCGAGTCGATGCGGGCCGGTGCTGAAAGCGCCGGCCGTTTTCATTTCTTGGAGTTGGTGCGGGACATCATTTTCGCCCCCGAAACCACCCCCCGGACCCCGAGGCATCCCGATGATCCGCCGGCCGCTCTTTCTGCTCTGCCTCGCGTCCGCCGTCGGGCCCTTGTGCGCCGCCGAGCCGTTCGAAATCTCCGCGAGGCGGATCGTCGGCACCCCGCAGACGGTCACCGTCGAGAAGGATGGCAAACTCGTCACCGAGACGGTCGTCGTCACCGTGGCCGTCGAGTCGACGCGCAAAATCGACCCGGCGAAAACGGCCATCGTCATCTGCGACATGTGGGACGACCATTGGTGCAAAGCGGCCGCGGAGCGCTGCGGGAAACTCGCGAAGGAGGCCGCCCCCGTGATCGAAGCGGCCCGCAAGGCCGGGTTCACGATCATCCACTGCCCTTCGGATACGATGGGCTATTACACGGAGAGTAAGGCTCGACAGCGGGCCAAGGACGTCAAAAAAACCGAGCCGCCCAAGCCGAAAGTGATCGAGGCCCCCGCGCTGCCGATCGACGACAGCGACGGCGGTTGCGACGATGCGACCCCGGTGAAGTCTTTCAAAGCGTGGGCGCGTCAGCACGAAGCCATCGCCGTCGACGAAGAAAAAGATTATGTCACCGACGATGGCCGCGAGGTCTACAGCATCTTGCGCGACCGCGGAATTACGACCGTCGTCGTGATGGGCGTACACACGAATATGTGCGTGTTGAACCGGAGCTTCGCCATCAAGCAACTGCGAAAGTGGGACGTCGATTGCCTACTCGTGCGCGACTTGACCGACGCCATGTACAACCCGAAGCAGAAACCCTTCGTGACCCACGCCGCTGGGACGCAACTCGTGATCGGGCACATCGAACAATACTGGTGCCCGAGTATCGCCGCGAAAGACTTGGCCGGGAAGAAGTGACTCCCGGCCCCGGCGCATCAATCGAGGCGGACCTTCGCGCCGAAGTTCCGCTCTTGCTTGGCGATGAAATACGTCGCGCAGGCCGCGTCGATCAAGTCCGGGCTGAAGTTGACGCGCTCCATGTTGTACTTCGCGATCGACTGCATCTGATCGAGCAGGTCGCGCGGTTGGCACATCCGGAAAGGCCGCGACGCGGGACGGTACCATTTCTCGATGAGGTAATCGATCCCGCTCGGGTCGTAATCGACGCGCTTCCCCTTGCAGACGAGTTCCCAGATCTCGCGGTATTGCTCCTCGGTCGGGTCGCGGATTTCGATCTTGAATTTGATCCGCCGCAGGAACGCCTCGTCCGCGAGTTGGTTCGGGTCGAGGTTCGTGCTGAAGATCAAAATCTGGTCGAACGGCACTTCCATCTTGGTGCCGGTCGTCGTCGTCAAGTAGTCGTATTTCTTTTCGAGCGGCACGATCCAGCGGTTCAACAAATCCATGGCCCGCACTTGCTGCCGGCCGAAGTCGTCGATCATGAAGATGCCGCCGTTGGCCTTCATTTGCAGCGGCGCTTCGTAGAATTTGCCGACGCCGTTGAACTTCAAATCGAGCATCGGCAGGGTCAATTCCCCGCCCACGACGATCGTCGGCCGCTTGATGCGGATGTAGCGCTTGTCGAAGTTGATCCCCTTCTTCAAGAGCGCGTCCATCCCGTTCGCCTCGGCCATCGGCAGCGGGTCCACTTCCGCCACCGGGGTGTGGATGATCGGGTCGTAGACCTTGATGATCTGCCCGTTGGCGATGACCGCATAGGGGATGTAAATCGAATCGCCCAACAGCCGGGTGATGCGTTCGGCGACGCTGGTTTTGCCGTTGCCGGGGTAGCCGAAGAAGAAGATCGACGACGCCGAGTTGATGGCCGGGCCGATTTCGCTGAAGACGTCTTCCGAGATCACGAGGTCTTCGAAGGCCTTGCGGATGCTCCGCCGCGTCACGGTGAGCTTCTTCACCGTCTGGGCGTGGACCGATTCGACGTAATCGGCGAAGGGCACGGGCATCGGCCCGGAGTAATTCGTTTTGTCGGTCGCTTCCGACAGCGCGGCCGTCCCCTTCGGCGGCTTGATTTCGTAGACGAAACTCGAATCGCCCCCGCCGCCGCGCTGGGCGACGATGTCGATGAGCATCTGCTTGCGCATCTGTTGGAGGACCGGGTTGAGCACCGTGAACGGCACGGCCAACTCGGTCGAAAGTTCGCCGCCCGTGATTTGCCCGCGGTTGAAGAGCATCCGCAAGACGCTCTCGAACAAAAACGAACTTTCGATGCCGAGGTCTTCCCACGTCGTGGGGCTACGCGGCAGGAACGGGTTGCCGGAACCGGGGCTCGCTTCGTCGTCGGTCGGGGGCGGATCGCCGAGGAGCGTCACGCCTTCCAAGCTGCCGTAGCGCGCGGCGTCGGCCAACAAACTATCGTAATGGAGCTTGTGCAACCGGAGGTGCCGGACCGCTTCTTGGTCGCCCCGCTGTTCGGCGAGGGCGAGGCCTTCGGTCACCGCCGGCCCGATAATGTACTTGATGCCGTCGATGTACAAATGGTGCGCGTATTCGCCCGGCCGGACGTAGCAATCGACCGGGAGGACCTCCGTCTGCATCATCTGCTGGTGAAACTCGGGCGCGATAATGACGCGCATACTGCAATCCCCTCCGCGGACCCTTTCCGTGGCGGAAGCTTAGTACACTTTGTGGCTTTAAGATTTTGAACCGCGGAGGAGCGGAGACGCGGAGGATACAAAAAGCAGGGTTCGGACAAAGATCCTCAAGCCATCTCGACTTCCTCCTCGTCTCCGCTCCTCCGCGGTTCCAAATCCGAATCGGTCTCGACCCCGTCGCCTTTGACCCGGAAGAGGAGCAGGTTGCGGCCGTATTTGCGGGTGTCCCACAATTCCGGGTCGGGGAGTTCGTCCAACGGGAAGCCGTCCTCGGCTTGCAGAATCAACACGCTCTCGTCCGGGGCCTTCGCGAACAGGGCCATCGTGAAGTCGAGGAACTCTTTCGCCTTGGCCGCGTCGAGGTCGGGGAAGGGCGGGCTGAGGAACAAATTCACCGGCACGCCCGCCGTGGGAATCCAGCGCTCGGCCCAGCGGTAGGCGTCGGCCCGCAGCACTTGGGCCTTGTCCGCGATTTCGAAGCGGTCGATTTCCTTTTGGATGGCCGCGGTCTGCTTCGGGTCGCGCTCGATCAACCGGGCCGCGCTCGCGCCGCGGCTGACCGCCTCGATTCCGACGATGCCGGTGCCCGCGAAGACGTCGTAGAAAATCCGCCCCGGCACGGCGTTGCCGAGGACGCTGAAGAGCGCCTCGCGGACCCGCTGCGGCGTCGGCCGCATATCTTCGTGGACGAAGACCGTGATCTTCCGCCCGCGCAGGCTCCCCGCCACGATCCGCAATTCTGTCTTTTCCATAACCGCACGGCCCGCTACCGGAGGAGAACACAAACGAATTGGCCATTGTACGGGATTCGCATCGGGCGGAGGCGACGCCGATGCCGCGTTCTCCGATAATGCCGGCATGACGCTGATCGGCCCGCTCTTCTGGTACGAACTGCGACGCTTGCCGCGACGCGGGGTGATGCACCGCTGGCGGGTGCTGTACGCCGGGGCGCTGCTGCTCGGCTTGGTCGTGGTCTATCTGCGCTCGTTCCGCGATGCGACGCCGCTGGAAGCGCTGGCGAACCCCGGCGCCCTCGACCGCGCCGGCAACGCCGCGTTCGCCGAGACGTTTTTGATGGCGTTCCTCGCGGTGCAGCAACTCGCGGTGATCGTGCTCACGCCGCTGTACGCCGCCGGCAGCATCGCGGACGAAAAGGAGCGCGGCACCCTCGACTTTTTGCTGTCGTCACCGCTGCCGCACTACCAGATCTTGCTCGGCAAGTTGCTCGCCCGGCTCGCCTTCGTCGGCAGCGTCCTCGCCGTCGGTTGGCCGGTGCTGATACTGACCTTCCTCTTCGGCGGCGTCGATTTCGAGCACCTGCTGGCGGGCTTCGCGATCTCCGCCGTCACCGCGATCTTCTTGGCGAACTGGGGCATCGCGCTCGCCTGTGCGAAGAAGAACTTCCGCGAGACGCTGCCGGGCATCGCCGCGGTGCTTCTACTCCCCGCGGTCATCGGCATGTTCGGCTGCTGCCGGACCGAGATCGCGGCCGCGTCGCCGCTCACCGTCCTCGGCTTCCTCTTCGGGAACTGGCTGACCGCCGACCCCGCCCAAGACGCCACATGGCCGATGGTCGCGATCTTCTCGGCCCTCTATTTGTCGCCGACCATCCTCCTGTTCGGGTCGGCACTCAAGGCCTTCGGCGACAAGTCCGCGTCGGAGATCGAACCCGATTCATGGGTGGCGGCGGATGTCCCGGTCGCCCTCGGCTACCTTCCGCCCACGTATCGCACGTACGACGTCCGGCCGCTGCGCTTCGACGAAGACCCGCTCGTGTGGAAGTTGGCGAACTTCCACCTCCCGTGGTTCTCCCCGGAGCGCGGTTGCTTCGTCATGGGCTTGCTATCGGTCGCGGTGGGTCTGATTTTCATCACGCTGTTGGCGCTGTTCATGATCTTGGCGAACAACTTGGCCAAAGGCGATTCGATCCGGGGTACGACGAACGCGTTGGCGCTCTTCGTCTTTGTGCCGCTGGCCGCGCTGGGGCCGGCGCTCCTCGGCGCCCGGGCGGCCGCGTCGCTCGGTCGGGAGCGCTCCGGGCAGACGTTGGTGACATTACTGACAATGCCCGTCGACCGGAGCCGGATTCTGTTGGCGATCCCCAAGGCGATCTTGCACCGAGATCGCCGGATGATCGGCTTTGTCGGTGCGGTCTGGGTGTTCGTCTTGTTCGCCGGCGACATTCCCCCCGGTGCCGCCATCGCGGTCGTAATATCGACGGTGGGCACATCGGCGTGGGCCTTGGCCTTCGGCATCTGGCTGTCCGTGCGGGTCGAGACGCCGACTCGAGCGAGCCTGATCTTCCTGAGCATCTGGGGCGGGCTACTGCTTCTGCCGTGGTTCGCCGCGCCGTTCTTCCCGGCCGACGACCGCGCGATGATCGAACTCGCCTGCCCGCCCTACGGCATGACGGAAGTGCTGTTGAGCGGCGAAAGCGGGCGCGCATTCGATTGGAAGCCGGTGCGGGTGACGTTGCTCACCGGCCTCGGGATGATCGTCGCCGCGGCCGCCTTCGCCTGGCACGCCGCACGGTCGTTCGAACGGGAAGGGAGATAGAATCGCCGATCCGGTCGGGCTTCTTAGCTCCGAAGGAGCGTTCGGTTTTAGCCAGGCCCGTAAGGGCCTGGATGAAGGCGAATGATCTTAGCTCCGAAGGAGCGTTCTTCGCCCCAACGGGGCCGACGTTTACAGCCCAGGGCGGGAGCCCTGGGATACTGCCGACAAAGAGCTACGCCCCGAAGGGGCCGGCGTGCGATGCGGGACAAACGCCGGCCCCTTCGGGGCGGAAAAATGGGTCGAACCGATCCCAGGGCTCCCGCCCTGGGCTGTAAACGTCGGCCCCGTTGGGGCGAAGAGAAAATCGTTGACTTTCGATTTTTGATCGTTCCCGAAGCGCCGGGTCTTTACGCCAACAGTCCATAATTCACCAGCGTTTGGTGGACCTTGGCGATGCCGGCGTCGTCCATCTCGCACATCGGCAGGCGCATCTCGGCGCTGGCGCGGCCCAATAGCATCATCGCCGTCTTTACCGGGATCGGGTTCGTCGCCACGCTGAGCATGTCCCGGCAGAGCGGGAACAACTTGCGGTGCCACGCCAGCGCTTCGGCGTGCTTCCCGGCCGCAAAGGCCCGCACGAGGGCCATCATGTCCTTCGGGACGATGTTCCCGACGACGCTGACGACGCCGATCCCGCCGATGCTCATCAGTGGCAGCGTCAGGGAATCGTCGCCGCTGAGGAGGCTGAGGTCGCAGATCGCTTGGATTTGCGAGGCTTGGTCGAGCGAACCGGTCGCTTCTTTCACCGCGATGATGGTCGGATACTTCTCGGCGAGGCGGGCCATCGTCTCCGGGGCGATGTTCGACCCCGTGCGACCGGGGATGTTGTAGACCACCTGCGGCAAATCGCAGGCTTCGGCGACCGCGCCGAAGTGGCGGTAGTAGCCCTCTTGCGTCGGCTTGTTATAATACGGCCCGACTTGCAGCGTGCCCGTGGCCCCGCTGCGTTTCGCGGCCTTCGTCATGCGGATCGCTTCGGACGTGTTGTTGCTCCCGGTGCCGGCCATGATCTTGATCCGCCCGGCGGCCTTCTCGCAGACGAACGCCACGATCTTTTCGTTCTCGTCGTGGGTCAGCGTCGGCGATTCGCCGGTGGTGCCGCAGGGGGCGAGGGCATCGGTACCCTGGCCGACGTGCCATTCGATGAGGCCACCGAGCGCGGGCCAGTCGATCTCGCCGCCGGTGTACGGCGTGACGATGGCGACGGTGACGCCGGCGAATAGTTCGCCACGGGGAGCGGGCATTGCGAAAATCTCGAGCCTGTTTGGAGGGGGCAATCGTACCCGGATAGCGTAGCGAACAGCGACGCCGACGGACACGATGCGGAGCGGCCTTCTTACGTGGCGACAAGTTTCCAACTTGTCGACAAAAAGGCCCGAACTTGCTGTGCTCAACAACCGTTGCTGGAAAATCATTTGTCGACAAGTTGGAAACTTGTCGCCACGTAAGAAGACCGATACACATCGCGGAGTCACTCCGCCCAATCGATTCGGTCGAAGAGCGTCCAAAGTTTCCGGGCTCGCCTGGGGTTGAGCATCGCCGCGAAGGCGATGCGCCCCGCGAGGTAGGCGCGGAAGTCGGGGTGTTTCAGGCGGTTCTGCGCAGTCGGGCCACTCTTGGCGCAGTTGGTGAGGATCGCCTTCAGCAGGTCGTAGTCGCCGCGGGGAATGTTCGGGCGGACGTTCACGACGACCCCGGCGACCATTTGCCGCGAGGATCGCCGTTGGATGCGCGTCTTCGTCGGGTTCAGGGCGAAGCCTTCTTCGGCGCAGATCCGCATGACACTGCGCTGGAGCCGCGCGACCGCGAGTTCCCCCGGCCCCGAGAAGGTCAGGTCGTCCGCGTAGCGGGTGTAGGTCGCATCGAGATTCCGCGCGAGCGCACTCAAGCGGTAGTCGAGGTGCAACGCGCAGAGGTTCGCCAGCGCGGGCGATGTCGGCGCGCCCTGCGGCAGATGCGGGAACGACAAGCCGAGCCACGTCGCATGGCTGCGATCGTCGGGTGCGCCCGGATTGGTGTTCCACACCTTCAACGGCAGCCGGTTGCTGCAGAGCGATGCGAGAATCCGGGCCACTTTTTCGGGATAGCCGAGCGAGTCGAAGATCGCGGCCACTTTGCCGACCGGGATCGACGCGAAGAAGTCCGTGAGGTCGAAGCGAACCACGATGGCCCGGCCGCAATGCTCGGCCGCATTCGTGGCGATCGAGCGATTCCGACGAAACCCGTGGGCCGCGTCGTGCGGGTCAAGGCAACCGAGGATGTCGATCAAGATCTGCCGTTGGATCGATTTCAGGATCGGCTTCGGCTCTTCGAGCAATCGGAACGTCGTCCCGTTTCGTTTCGGCAGCCAACGGTAGCGGTAGTGCGCGAGGTTCTCTTCGCCCCGGCCGTTCAAGTTTTTCCGATCGGCGTACCAATCGAGCCGGGCGATGGGGATGCCGAGCCAGCCCGCGAGTTGGGCCGGCGTCTCCAGGGTCGGCACCGCACGGACGACGGGCGCCGCCGGGGGTTGCATACGATCCGGGAGGCTGAACCCACCGACCGGGGCCAGCGATTCGCCGTGGCGTGCTCGATGCTGGGCGCGGGCTCGGAGAAGCTCCGCATCCGCCGTGATGAACTCGATCAGCGCTCGGGTGCGTGGCAATTGCGGGAAGGCCACCGCGATGCGAGCGAGCAATGGCTTCAACCAGCGGCGACGCGGGCCGACCGCCGCGGTCGCGTTGCGATGCAGGGACTTCGCCGACCATTCGCTTTGAAGCAACGCAGCGGCGAGATTGCGACAGTACAAGAGGTGTTCGAAGTCGCGCATGAAAGATGCCGCGGGGCGCTCAACCGTCTCGTCCTGCGCGACGGGTCGTACGTGCAACGTACTCGTCGTCGTGCGGTCACTCGGCAGGTCGGAAACATCCCTTGGGGTAACCCCAAAGGAGGATGGCCATTGCGGGCCATCGCCATCGCTTGAGCTTCGCCCCGCGGCTCAGGTTTCCTACCCGCCAGAATCGGGCCGTCAATAGCGCAGCACGGTAACTTCGTCACGATCCTCGAGCCTTCTTGCCGGTCCCGGCTTGCGTGAGTTTCAAAGGTCGTCTTCGGTGAGACGGTCTTGAGCGGCTTGGCGGACGCGATGGACGACAACGAGGTTGCCACGGATTGTGAATAGAACACGATGGGTCGTGCCCCGTTTCTTGCCGATGGACAGTTCCCTTAAATCGAGGCCCAAGTCGTCGGCCTCCTCGGCTTGCGGATAACGATGGAGGTCCGCGGCGAGTTGGGTCCGAAAGTGAATAACTCGAGCTTGCCACTTGGGCACGGCTCGGGTGTTTCGGTCCCGCGTAAGGTACGACTCCTCTTTCCGGATGTCCCACTTGGCTTTCGGTTTGATGACGATTTCGAAATTCACCGCCCGCCCCCGGCGGCGCGCTCGCGCTCATCGATCTCCCGTCCCCATTGGGCCAGGAATTCGTCCATGGGCGTGCAATCGTCGAGTCCCGAAGCGATCGACTCCCGCAGACCTTGCAGGAACTCCTCGCGGGTCTCCTCGTCCGCTTCGCGCGGCCGCATCACGTCGACGACCACTTCCGTACCGTCCGGCAAGTCCGACGCTTCCGTGAACTCGACCCGCCCGTTCCTCACCACGCCGGAAATCAACATGCCTTGCTCCCATTGAGACGTAGGTACTTTACCATATACCTTCGTCCGGAAGGAAATGCTCTCAAAGGTCGTCTTCGGTGAGACGGTCTTGCGCGGCTCGGCGTACGCGATGGACGACAGCCGAGTTTCCGTGGATCGTGAAGAGAACCCGATGGGCCTTTGTCGCCTTCAGATCCGGCTTTGAGGGCCGAGGCTATTTTTTCTCCACGACGCCGAAGTGATAGATCGTCGTTTGGGTGTATTCGTCCCCCGGTTTCAGAGTGATGCTCGGGAACTCGGGCTGGTTCGGCGAGTCCGGGAAGAATTGCGCCTCGAGGCAGAAGGCGCTGTACTGGTTGTACGGCACACCGCCTTTGCCGAGGGCTTTGCCATCGAGGAAGTTGCCCGTGTAGAACTGCACGCCCGGCTCCGTGGTCAGCACTTCGAGCTTCCGGCCGCTCTTGGGTTCGACGACCGTCGCCACGAGCTTCGGTTTCGCACTGCGTTTGTCGCCATGGACGTAATTCAAATCGTAGCCGACCGGTTCGCCTTTGATCTGTTTGATCCGCGAGCCGATGGCCGTCGCCTTGGTGAAATCGAACGGCGTGCCCTTCACCGGCTCGATCTTGCCCGTCGGCAGCAAGCCGTCGTCGCCGGGGGTGTACTTGTCGGCGACCAATTCCAAGGTGTGCTCGAAAATCTGGCCGCTGCCGTGGCCGCCCAGGTTGAAGTAACTGTGGTTCGTCAGATTCACGACGGTCGTTTTGTTCGTCGTCGCGGCGTAGTCGATAATGAGTTCGTTCGCGTTCGTCCAAGTGTACGTCACGACGCAATCGAGCTGGCCCGGATAGCCTTGGTCCCCGTCCTTGCTGCTGTGGGTCATTTTTACGAACGGTCCTTTCGGCCCGAGGTTCGCTTCGCCGCGCCAGACGGCTTTGTCGAAGCCGAACTCGCCGCCGTGCAGGGAGTGCTTGCCGTTGTTCGTCGGGACGGAGTACTCCTTGCCGTCGAGCTTGAATTTGCCGTTGCCGATGCGGTTGGCCACGCGGCCGGTGATGCAGCCGAAGAAGGGGTTGTCTTTGCCGAGGTAGCCGTCGATCTTGTCGAATCCGAGGACGACGTCGGCCCATTTGCCATTGGCATCCGGCACGACGACTTCCGCGACGGCCCCGCCGAGGGTGATGATCTTCACCTTGGCCCCGCTCTTGTTGATGAGCGTGAACGCCGTGACCTTCGACGCCGGCCGGAGGATCTTCTTCGGATCCTTGGCATCCTTCACTTCGGGAGCGACGCCGAAGGGTTCTTCTTCGTAAGCCGGCCCGACGCCGGGCTTGGGGTCGGCGGCGAATGCCGAAGACACGGACGCGAGCAAAAGCAATGCGGTGAGCGTGCGGCGCATAGGGTCACGTTTTCGGGGGAGAGAGATTCAAGGAAGCGCTACACTAGCAAAATCGACGCGGGCGGGCTCTCACTTCTTGGTCGGCGCGGCCTTCCAATCGACGATGGTGAATTCACCGTGGACGCCGCACTCGAACTTCAGCGGCGCGTCCGGCCCGATGGGTTTGTCGGTTTTCGCATTCGCGAACAGCTTCACATCCGACACACCCGTCAAAGTATTGTTTTGAATCGTCGCGCCGTAGCTCTCTTTGTTGCGGAGCAAGGGGCGTTCTTGACCTTGGCACTCGATGATATTGTCGCGGATAGAAATAGTTTTGAAATCGCACTTGGGATTGAACCCGAACAAGCCTTCTTTCCGCGGCGTCGGAGTCGTCCGGGTGATGATGTGGTTGTTGCGCACTTCGAAATTGTCGAAGATTTCGTTGTTCCAAATCACGCCGCGGCCGGGGTTGTTCACCAAATTGTCGTGGAAACTGGCCGGGCCTTTGGCCGCGACATCGCCGAACGACGAGATCAAATTGCCGCCGTCGTTCTCGACGTTGAAATCGAATAAGTTATGGTCGATTTCAACTCCGTTGCGGACGAACTCGATGGAGTAGCTATCTTTCATCCAATTGTGGTGGATGCGGAACGTCCGTCCGCTTTTGGGGACGGTGCCGCCGGCGTATTTCGGGATGGAAATCGTTCCGCTACAGACGTTGTGATCGATTTCGTTATCTTCGTCCCCTTCGAAAGGGAATTCGATAGAGAAGTTCGTTTCAATGGTATTGTGGTGAATGTGGCAACGCTTGCCTTGTCGGCCTTTGATGCCGTAAAACTCCTCGGCCGGCCCTTTGCGGGTGCGGACGAATCGGTTGTGGGAAATTTCGCAATCGGCCATCCAGATCGAAAAGATCGCCCCGCCCGTGATGCCGCCTTTGACGCCGGGCAAGCCTTTATCCCAGCGGCCGCCGGCGTCGACGAATTCGCAATCGTGGATCTTCGCTTTCTGCAATCCGAATGTACGGATCCCGCTCCAGAGGGTTCCTTGGATTTTGACGCGGTGCAAGTGCAGGCCGGTGTGGAACCACGCGAAGATCGCCCCGTGCAATTGCGGGGCGCGGAGCGTCAGGCCGGAGATTTCAACGCCGGCGGTATCCCGCTTCAACCGGATGAGGTAAGCGTCGGTATCCAAGCCTTCCAATTTCATTTCCGGGTCGGGGAGGGACTTCGTCGACGGCTTCCAATTTTTGGTATGCGTGAGGATCGTCTTGTCGATCCCCGCGCCGGCCAGCGTCATTTTCGCTTTCAACTCGAGCGTCGCGTCCAGTTCGTAAGTGCCCGCTGCAACAGCGATGGTATCGCCCTCGGCACCGTCGCGTACCGCAGCGACGAGCTTGGCCGCGCTGTCCACGGGGACTGCGGCGCGGGCCGAATTCGAAATCGATGCCGAGGCCAATACGAACAAACAGAAACTCGGAATGCGCATCGATCTTCCTCGCGGTGAGTCATCATTACAATTTCGGGTTGATCCACGTTTCCTTGTGGTCCGGGGCGGGGCCGGGCTTTGGCGAGTCGGTCGGGTGCGGGAAGTGCGGCGGCTCGCGGTCGCGCTTGGGCTTCGATTTCGACTCGCCGTCGATGATCGCCTTGGCCTTGGCGAAGTCGGCTCGGTGGACCCAGAGTTCGGTCGAACCGGGCAGGGCCGAGCCGAAACTACCGGAGAGTTCGGTGCCGACGACTTTCGCGGTGATCCCGGCGCTTTCCAATTCGCCTTGGAAGACTTTCGCGAGTTCGAGCGGCCCGGAGTAAACCTCCACCACATCGTTTTGATCGTGCGTCATCGGAGAATCTCCATCGAGTAGAAGGTCGGTCACTCCCGTATTGAGGTGCAGTTATTGTGCCCGTCGGCTGTCAATTCCTGCATCGGCCTCACCCCTGTGGCGACATGTGTTCAACGTGTCGGAAACTCGATCGGGAACTTCGCAATTCCACGAATGACTTCGATCCTCCGACACGTTAACAACGCGTCGCCACAAAAGTGTCGCGATCAATCCAACTTCACGGTCATCGGGGTATTCGCCACCGTCACTTTCTGCTCTTTCATCTTGCCATCGCTCCCTTTCACGCTGACGGTGTAGGCTCCCGGGGCGAGCACGAAGCGCGGGTTCAAATCCCCTTGGCCACCGCGGCCGTTGCCGCCGAAGAGCTGCGTCGTCACGGTCGTTTTGCCGTCGTCCGACTTCACCGTCACGCAGCCGCACGACAGCGGGTTGTCCTTGGGCAACTTCACGACGATCGGCGTCCACTTGGTCGCGTCGGCCGGGCCGCCGTAGAGCGCCGCCGATTCTTGGCCCTCGTTGTGCATCAGCAGATCGAGCCGGCCGTCGTTGTTCAAGTCGGCCCAAGCCACGGCTTGGGTGTTCCAGACTTTCTGATTCAATCCGGTTTCGACCGACTTGTCGGTGAAGGTGCCATCGCCATTGTTTTTGAAGTATTTGTTCGTCCCCTTTAAACAGCTCACGACGAGGTCGGGGTGGCCGTCGTTGTCGAAGTCGCCCCAGGCCGCGCCGACGGCGAAGCCGAGGTTCTTCCCGAGGTCGCCGGCTTTGGCCGTGACGTCCGCGAACTTGCAGTTGCCGAGGTTCTTGTAGAGCTTGCAGGCGCCGTTGGTCTGCGGGATGAAAATGTCCACGAGGCCGTCGCGGTCGAAGTCGCAGAGCGCGGGGCCGACTTTCCCGGCGGTGTATTTGATGCCGGCGTCGCGCATTTCAAACTTCGTGCCGGTATTGCGGAACAGCACGCCCTCGCCGGCGCCGAAGAGGAAATCGGGTTTGCCGTCGTTGTCGAAGTCGGCGACCGAAAGCGTGTCGCCTTTGGTGCTGCCGCATTGCCCGGCCTCCCCGAGGCCCCACTCGGCCGAGACGTCGGCGAAGAGCGGGTCGGCGGAGGGGACGTCGGCGCCGGTGCCGAAGTAGAAGGCGTAGGCGCCGTCCGAATTGCAGACCTTCATCAGCAGTTGGTTCTTGCCCGCTTTGAGCTTCAATTTCAGCATCGCTTGATCCGGCGCGCAGGCGCGGACGGTCGCGTCCGAATGGATCTTCTCGCCGTTGAGCCAGACCGTCAGGTTGTCGTCGGCGCCGACGGATACGGCGAACTCCATCGCGGCGGCGCAGTCGATTTCGCGGACGAGATACGTCGCGCAATTGCCGCCGAAGGGGGCGAGGTCGTTCACCTTGCCGTCGGGGAAATCCTTGGCTTCCCACTTGATGTCCATGTCTCGCTTGCCTTTGTGCCCTTTCTTCAAGTCGATGACCTTTTCGGTTTCCGGGGCGAAGGCGACGCCGAAGTTCGGCTTGTTCTCTTTGTCGCGGAAGGGGCCGACGGCGTTCCAGGCGCCGAACTTGGGCGGCGCGACTTTCGCCGCGGCCACGTTGCGGATGTTCTTGTAGAGGCGCAGCCCGTGGAACCCGTTGGCCAGCAGAATGTCCGGCTTGCCGTCGCCGTTGAAGTCGCCCCACGCCGCGGCGGTGACGTTCCACGCGGTTTCTTTCGGTAGCAACCGGCTGTCGTCGCGGAAGGCGCCCTTGCCGAGGTTCGTGTAGAGCTTCGGCCCGGTCGGGGTCGCCAGTAATAGATCGGGGAGGCCGTCGCCGTTGTAGTCGGCCCAGACGGCGGAGCGCGCCCCGCCGGTCAGCCCCGGCAGCGTCACTTCGGAGTAGCCGTCGTCGGCTTGCTGCATCAGGCTGACCTTGTTGGCCCCGCAGAGGCAGACGCCGAGTTTGCCGTCGCCGACGAAATCGACGGCCGTGATCGACTGCGCTTCGGCTTCCCCTTTGCCCAGCGACGCGAGTTTGTCGAAGCCCGGCATCCCGGCGATGCGGCGGATGTCGTCCCCGCCGCTGCCCCACGCCACGAAGTCGCGCTTGGGTTCGTAGTCTTGAATCTTCAAACTGACCTTCAGTCGCTGGACCTTCGCCGTCTTCTTGTGCAGCGCTTCTTTGTCGCCGTCGACCAAGCAAGGCACGGCGAGTTCCTTCCCCGCGACGATGTCTTTGACGATGCTCGTGAGCTTGTCGACCTTGCCCGCGTAGCTGCGCAACAAGAACGGCTCGCCGTGGCTCATGCCCCACCAGTCGGCGTTGGGGTAGGCTTGGTACCAGGTCACGCCGAGGTACGTTTCGGAGGCGCTGCCGTTGTGGAAGAAGACCGCCGGCTTGCCGACCTCGGCCCACTTCATGATCTCTTCCCACTCGCCGGCGCGCAAACCCCCGCGGCCGATGTTGTGCTTGATGGTGTCCTGCGGGTGCTTGCCCTTCAGGTCGGCCACCTTTTGGAAGATAATGATGTTGTTCGTCTTGTCGACCTTGGTGACGACCATGCTGCAGATCGCCGTCGATTGCTGAATGATCGCCCCGAACGACATCGGCGCTTCGACGTAGGCGAAAGCCGGCGAAGCGAAGGCGAGTGCGGCGAAAGCGAGAGCGAAGCGACGCATGGGTGAGTCCTCGGTCCAACTGACCGGATCAGTCTAACCGATGGATTCTTCGAAGTCGATCATAGATTCCGTTGGGGTAGACCTCTCGATTTTGCCACGGGCCATCTGGTAGGCTTCACTTCCCATACCCGACACCCGGAGGCACGGATGCCCACCATCAGTTTCCAGTAC
>JAYSYN010000109.1:0-5820 GCA_043727575.1 Fimbriiglobus sp. | reverse complement strand
CCATGAGTACATACTCGATGGCACTCAACACGATCACTACGCTTTGCTTCCATCTCCTACCTCCCTTCGACCAGGCCGGAGTGATCATAGCACAAATTGACGAATTCCGAGACTTTTCCGCACCGCGCGCAACCGCAATTCCGAGACCTCTGCAAGCATGTTCCCGACGGCCCAATTTGGGTCGGTGACCTTCAAGAGGAACCCAGATGTCACGTCCCAATCCGATCTTACCGCGCCCCAATGTGCCGACCCGCGGAGTCGTCTCAGCGGCCCGAAAAGCGTTGATCGACCGCATGCAGGAGCTCAACTTCGGCCGCATCGAACGGCTGGAAGTTCGCAGCGGTGATCCCATCTTCGCCGTGGAAACCCTCATCGTGCGAGATATCAAACTCGCTTCCGACGACCGAAACCCAACCCGCCCCACCGGCGACTTCCTCCTCAAAGATCAAGTCGTCGACTTGCTCGCCGAACTCGACCGCCTCCGGAATGGGACCGTGCTGGTGCTCGAAGTCAAGAATGGTCTGCCCTTCCGCGTAATGGTGGCCCAGCCAAGCTTCTAGGTCTCCGCCGAGATTTCTCGACCCGACAGTTTGCCAGCCGCACCGCGGAGGCGATTGTGAGCGACGCCATCAGGGCGTGTTCGCATTGTCCCAGTTGGGGAGCAATGCGAAATGCCAATCGTCGCCCACTCCTGCCTCCTCCACATCCGGAGGAGATTCACTGTGCTTGACCCCGATGCAATTCATCTTTCTCGCTCAGTCCGAGATCGTCTTGGTCGCATACAGCTTCCGCGTCTTCGCGTGGATGCCTTAGCGTTTGACACCGACGACATCATTCAGGAACTCAAGTTGAGCCTGCTGATGGCTTCGGCATCCTTCGATCCGCAAAAGGGATCCCCGGCCGCATTTGCCGGCGTCGTCTACGCCCGCTTCGCTGGAAGAATCAACCGTCGACGCAGCAGGGTCAAACGACTCGGATTGTCGAATTCGCACGAGAAACTCCGCAGCGAAGAGGCCACGAAGACTCGCGCCCTTGCGCACGAAACCGATGGCGACCTGCGCATCGACATGAAGTTGGCCATGGCCAACTTGCCCGCAGACCTCCTGCCAATTGCAGGTTTGTTGATGGTCGCCACGGTGGCAGAAGTTGCCCGCCAGCGCGGAATAGCCCGCAGTACGCTCGTTCGTCGTCTCGAAGCGCTCAGGAGGCACTTCGAAAAGGCCGGCTTCAGAATTTACCTCTGAATCTAGCCAGGATCACCAGCTTTAATGAAACCGATCGACCAATACCTTTTTCGGAGCACGCCCATGAGCAAAGCACCCGCCTTCCAGTTTTATTGTGGGGATTGGATGAAAGATCCCGCGCTACGGGCCTGTTCCCCCGCGGCCCGTGGCCTTTGGATCGACTGCCTTTGTCTCATGCACGAATCTCCGCGGAAGGGATATCTGGAACACGCGAACGGAGATGCGGTCACACCCTTGCAGCTCTCGCGAATGGCGGGATGCACGGTCGCCGAGGTGAGGAAGCACATCAGGGAGATGGAGAAAGTTGGCGTGTTCAGCCGCGTGCTTGCGACCGGTGCCATTTTCTCAAGGCGGATGGTAAACGATGAGGAAACTCGCAAAAAGCTGCAGGCGAACGGCCAAGCCGGGGGCCGACCCAAAACCCGTCCCGCAACAATCACTCTGGAAAGCCCTACTGAACCAAAGGCCGAAGTAGAACCGCAACCGAACATAAACCAAAGCGGCAACCAAAACGGGGGGTCTTCTTCTTCATCTTCTTCTTCGTCTTCGTTTCTCTCTTCGCCTGGCCCGGCGGAGGGGGGGTCGGACCTAGCTTCGGAGCGACCGAGCCCCGGGCCGAAAGCGAAAGCCAAACGCAAACCCAACGCACTTTTCGACGCCGTCGCCGAAGCCACCGGGCTCGACCCGTGCACGGCCGGGCCCTCAATCGGCGCCGCCACTGCTAAGCTCGCCGCGGCCGATCCGCCTTTCGGCCCTGAGGACGTCCGTACCTTCGCTAGCCGTTTCCACGAGTTCTGCCACTGGGCTGTGAAAGACAATAGAGCTCGGCCAACGCCGAGAGAGCTCGAAAAATACATCGGCTATATTCGGGCAAAACCGCTTACTCCGTCATCGACTACCACCAAAAAAACAATTCCCTACGAGGATTGACCGTGGCAACTTCACCTAACGATCGACTGCCGCCCCAGAGCCGTGAGGCCGAAAAGGGCGTGCTCGGCGCACTCTTCCGCGAAGGCATTCGTGCCGACGGTGCCTTCGGCTTGCTGGAGGCCGCCGACTTCTACTTCGACGCCCACCAAAAGATCTACTGCGTGTTCGCCGACCACGCCGCAGCCGGCAAACCGTTCGACCTCGTCAGCTGCTGCGAAACGCTGCGCGAGCGTAAGCACTTGGAGGACGTCGGCGGGCCCGCCTATCTCGCCGAGTTGTGGGACGCCGTGCCCACTGGTGCAAACCTCGAACACCATGCCGGCATCGTCAAGGACCGCTCCGACCGGCGCCGCCTCATCCACTTGGCGACGGAGATGATCCGCGACGGCTACGAGATCAACGGTTCCGCCGCCGACCTCCTTGACGCCTTCGCGGAGAGCGTGTACTCGGTCGGCGCGGCGAAGAGCGCGGCCGAGCCGGTCCCGCTCGACCGCGCGATCGACAAAGTACTCGAAGGCATCGATGCACGCGGTAAACCCGGCGGCGCGCGACCGATTCCCACCGGGTTCGACTCGCTCAACATGGTGCTGGGGGGGTTCCGGCCCGGCGAATTGGTGTATGTGGGAGCCCGGCCCAGCGTCGGCAAAAGCGCTTTGGCGACCTCCTTCTTGCTCGCCTGCGCCGGGGCAGGCAAATCGGCCCTCATGTTCTCGCTCGAAATGGATTGCGAAGAACTTGCGGCCCGGATCCTCTCGATGAAGTCGTCGGTCAATCTCAATCTCATTCGCGGCGCGATCGACCATGAGTCGATCCGAGTGCTTTTGAAGACGGCAGACGAAACCAAGTTACCCATCTGGATCGACGATCGCGCTAGCCACACTGTCGATTCGATCGCCTCGGTCTCCCGTAGAGCGGTTCGCAAGCACGGCGTAGGGATGGTCGTGATCGACTACTTACAGCTCATCGCGCCCCAAAACTCTCGCGAGCCGCGGCACGAACAAGTCGGGGCAATTAGCCGCAAACTCAAACTTTTGTCGCGCACGCTCGGCGTGCCCGTTCTCTGCCTATGCCAGCTCAACCGACAGTGCGAAGACCGCTCCGACGGTCGGCCGCTACTCTCCGATCTGCGAGAGTCGGGAAACCTCGAGCAGGATGCGGATGTTGTGCTACTGCTCTGGCCCCAGGACATGGAGAGCCAAGACCCCACCCAACGCATTCGAGTCTGCGTCGAAAAGCAACGCAACGGCCCCCGCAAAGTGGTGCAGCTCGAGTATCGCCGAGCCTTCACCCGATTTGAGGAGCCCGAACCCAAGTTGTGATCCTCACGAAACCGAGTGGATATATTGGAGAATTTTGAGTCATTTCCCATTCCGTCAGCCAAGTATTATCTTTAAGGGACGCCGCCGACACCGAAGGTGACGCGCGTCCGGGAATAGACCCCCCGGATGCGAGAACCACCATGATCGTCGAACTGCGCCCCCTCTCCGAAATCGTCCCCTACTCCGACAATCCCCGCCTCAACGATTCGGCCGTCGACGCCGTGGCGGCCAGCATCCGCGAGTTCGGCTTCCGCCAGCCGTTGGTCGTCGACGAACAGAATGTCGTCCTCGTGGGCCACACGCGGTTGAAGGCCGCCCGGAAACTCGGGCTCACCCACGTCCCGGTCCACGTCGCGGCCGGCCTCAGCCCGGCCCAGGCCAAGGCCTACCGCTTGGCCGACAACCGGACCGCGGCCATCGCCACTTGGGACGACGGCAAACTCGT
The DNA here is from genome assembly GCA_043727575.1 of Fimbriiglobus sp. Taxonomy (GTDB): domain Bacteria; phylum Planctomycetota; class Planctomycetia; order Gemmatales; family Gemmataceae; genus JALHQU01. The sequence continues at coordinate 1,882 of JAYSYN010000109.1, read as the reverse complement.
CCGCGAACTCCTCGAGCTCCAAGCCGGCGCGTACGACCTGTCGCTCGCCGGTTTCGAGCCCGGCGAACTCGACCGCCTGCTCGCCCCGGCACCCTCGGTGCTCGCGGATCCCGACGAGATCCCCGAACCCCCGGCCGAACCGATCGCCCGACCCGGTAATCTTTGGCAGCTGGGACGGCACACCCTGCTGTGCGGCGACAGCACCCGACCGGCCGACCTCGCCCGGGTGATGGGCGGCCACCAAGCCGATCTTCTCCTGACCGACCCGCCCTACAACGTCGCTTACTCCGGCAAGACCGCCGAAGCCCTCACGATCGCCAACGACGCCCTTTCCGATGACGACTACCGCCGCTTCCTCGTCAAGGCGTTCGGGGCCGCCGTGGCGGTCCTCCGGCCCGGCGGGGGCTTTTACCTCTGGCACGCCGATTCTCACGGCCGGGTCGTACGCGACGCCTGCGCCGCGGCGGAGCTGACTGTCCGCCAGTGTTTGATCTGGGTGAAATCGACCTTCGCCCTCGGCCGCCAAGACTACCACTGGCAACACGAACCCTGCCTCTACGGTTGGAAGGACGGAGCCGCCCACACCTGGCTGGCCGACCGCTGCCAGACCACGGTCCTCCACTTCGACAAGCCCAGCCGCAGCACCGAGCACCCGACCACCAAGCCCGTCGAGCTCTTCGCCTACCTGATCGGCAACTCCTGCCCCCGCGGGGGCCGGGTTTTGGATGTCTTCGGCGGATCGGGGACTTCCTTGCTGGCCGCCGAGCAATCCGGGCGGACCGCCCACCTCATCGAACTCGACCCGCGCTACTGCGACACCATCGTCCGGCGGTTCGAACGGGCGACCGGTCGGTCCGCCAAACTCGCCGATCCTTCCCGGCCATGACATTCGGCGGTCGTTCCCTGCCAGTCGGTCGCAATTTATCCCGGAGCGAGGGTCGACCGTGGCCGAATCCCAGCGCAAGAAGAACGAGGACGCCTTGCTGTTGGCCTTGGCCTGCGGGGCGACCGTGGAGTCGGCGGCGCGGCAGTGCGATTTGAGCGAGCGGACCATCTACCGCCGGCTGCGGGACCGAGAGTTCCGCATTCAATTGCACCGCGTCCGCGCCGACATGGTGGCCCGGACGGCCGCGATGCTCACGGCGGCGGGGTTGGAATCGGTCCGGACGCTCCTCGAGCTGCAGAAGGGGACTTCGCCCGCGGCCATCCGGTTGGGCGCGGCCCGGGCGATCTTGGAGATCGGCCTGAAGCTGCGGGAGGTGGTCGACCTCCAATTGCAGATCGACGAGCTGGAAGGGCGAGTCGACGAGATCGCGCGCACGCGCCATGCGTCGTCGGCCGGTTGAGATGCGCAATGGTAAAGGAGCGGAGATGAAGTCGAAAACGCGTCTGGAGCGACTCGTTCGCCGGTTCGGGGACGCCCAGGGGTCGGCCAGCCCGTTGACGCTCTTCCTGGTCGCGGGTCCGCCGGGTCAGGCGGAGACCCGCCGGAGCTGCTGGGGAGGCGTCGCCCTCGAGATCACCTTCGACCCCGCACTCGGGTGGCCGAAATTTCCTCCCGGCGGTCCCCACAAACTCGTGTACGGACCGGAATTCGAAGTATGAATTTCGCGGGGGCCGCCCCCTTTGGGAATGATGAAAACCGTCGCGTTGGGACCGTATCGTTACTTTCCAACCCATCGTCGTCGACCTTGGAGCAATTCAGGCGGGGAGCGGTTCGTACGCCATTTCGCCGGCGGGCGCGGCGGGCGTCTTCGTCGTCTTGATCGGCTTCGAGATCGCTTTGCTCGGTTTCGTCTTCGGGGTCTGGACCGCCGAAGATAGGGACGGGAGTGGGTTAGATTCTCCCGCGACGGTTGCAGCCGAGAAACTCCCCTTGGTC
>JAYSYN010000108.1:0-17458 GCA_043727575.1 Fimbriiglobus sp. | reverse complement strand
TCGCCCGGAACGCCGTAAGTCTATGCCGGGCCACACGATTGCCCGCTTCAGCGCCGGGGCTCCGATTCGTCCAACTCTTCCAAAGTGGAGGGCGCAGCCCGTTGGAAGAACCTTCAAATCGATCGACTTGTATTTCCCCCTGTGTCGCGGTATGCCGCCGTCCGAACGGACCGGGGGGAGTCGACGATGGCGAGTGCGAGCGATGCCATCCTGCGCGGGATTGCGCGGGACGAGTCCCTGACGCGGGGGCTCGGGGACGAAGAAGCCCGCATGTTGGTCGATTGGCTGGTCGGTTGGGCCGAGATTCTCAGCGATGCGGCGCGGACGCCCCAGGAGGCGGAGCGGCTCGCGGCCCGGCTCTGCCGGCGCGGGCGGGCCATCGGGCGGTTCGTCCAATTGTGGGTGGAACCGAAATCGCGCGGCTCGGCCGCGCAATTGGCCGCGACCGAGCGCTTCGCTTGGCCTTTGCCGAGCGAGCGGCGTTCCGAACCCGCCGACCTCATGGAGCACATTTTGAACTGGGAACGCCAGCACCAACCGCTCTGAAAACCCGCCGGGCGGGGACGGACTCGGGAAATCGCCGGCTTGATTCCGCTTTTCCAACGATTTATCATCGGGGGACGTTGTAGAATTCAGGCGGATGCCGCGACGCGTCCGATTCTCCCCGGAGCAGTGACATGTTTCGCCTTCGCACTTGGCTCGTAGCCCTCCTCGCCATCTCACCGGCCGCGGCTTCGGCCGCCGATGAACCGGCGAAAGAACTCGCGAAGGTCGAAACGAAGGACGTCTCGTTCGATAGCGTCGATAGCGTCGAGCTTCAAGGGACGCTGTACAAGTCGGTCAAAGGCGGCATCAGCCCCGTCGTCCTGTTGCTCCACAGTTTCGGCAAGGACCCGAATCAAGGCGATTGGAAAGGCTTGGCGATGACGCTCGCCCGCAACGGGTTTTCGGTGTTGCGCTTCGACTACCGCGGCCACGGCAAAAGCACGAGTATCGGCAATCCGAAATTGTTCTGGGGCGACTTCCCCGTGAATGCCAAGTACATGCCGACGCTCGCCGCCAAAACCCCGCTGCCGAAGAAACTCACGATCCAAGATGTGACCGCGAGACCGGGTTACTACCCGATGATCGCCAACGACATCATGGCGGCCCGCGTCGCCCTCGACAAAATGAACGACGCCGGGGACGTGAACACGAGCAGCGTCTACCTGATCGGGGCGACCGATGCCGCGACCGTCGGCCTGCTGTACATGGCGGCGGAATGGGCCCGGCCGCAAGTGGTCCAACAAGCCGCGGGTTGGTCGCTGGTGGGCAGCCTGACGCGGTTGGCGAACAACACCGACTCGGCCGGCAAGGACATCGCCGGGGCGATTTGGCTCTCGGCCGAACGACACCCGTCGATTTCCCACGACCTCCTCAAGAGCTGGGTGACCCTCGACAGCACCCGCGAACTGCGGGACAAAAACCCCATGCTCTACCTCTACGGCGCCAAAGACACGGCCAAGACGGGGATCGGCAGCGCGAAACTCTTCGTCAACGATGTCCTGCAAGCGAAGCCGCCGAAGGGCGCTAAGATCGCGGCGTTGAACTTCACCGAATACAAAGAGATCGCCGATACCGCCAACATCGGCGTGAACTTGCTGGGCGGTAAACTCGGCACCGAAGACATGATCGTGAAGTACCTCGAAACCTTGGAAAAAGATCGTAAGAACGTCGTCCGGACCCCGAACCGCAACTGGACCAAAGCTCCGTACGTCCTCGCGGACCTCTACGGCGCCTTTGGCAAATAGGCCCCGCGGATACTCACCTCGCCAAAAACCCCCGTCCGGGGGTTCTTTCTTGTTCTCAATATATCCCGCCCGGGGTTCTCACCGTGAGGTTCTCCACCTCGGCCATCGCGTGTTTGATCGCGTTCCCCGCCATCGGCGCCGAACCCGCGAAACCCAACGTGCTCGTCATCGTCGCCGACGACCTCGGCTACTCCGACCTCGGCTGTTACGGGGGCGAAATCGCGACGCCGAATCTGGACGGGCTGGCGAAGAACGGATTGCGCTTCGCGCAGTTCTACAACACGGCTCGCTGCTGGCCGTCGCGCGCGGCGATTCTCACGGGCTATTACGCCCAGCAGGTCCGCCGCGATTCCGTGCCGGGGATCAAGAGCGGCACGGCGGGCACGCGGCCCGAGTGGGCCAAGCTGCTGCCCGAGATGTTGAAGCCGCTCGGCTATCGCTCGTATCACTCGGGCAAATGGCACATCGATGGCAAGCCGTTGGATAACGGGTTCGTGCATTCCTACAGCCTCGACGATCACGACCGGCACTTCGCGCCGAAGGCCCACAGCGAAGATGGCAAGCCGCTCCCGGCCGTGACCGCGAAGGACGGTTACTACTCCAGCACGGCGATCGCCGAGCACGCCATCAAATGTTTGAAGGAACACGCGGAGAAACACACCGACGCGCCCTTCTTCGAGTACCTCGCCTTCACCGCCCCGCACTTCCCGGTGCAGGCCCCGGCGGAGGACGTCGCCAAGTACCGGAAAAAGTATCTCGCGGGCTGGGACGACCTCCGCGACGAGCGCTGGAAGCGGATGCGGGAATCGAAGATCGGCGGGTCGGTGCTCGCCCCCATCGAGCGCGATATCGGGCCACCGTACAACAATCCGGACGCGATTAATAAACTCGGGCCGAACGAACTCAACCGGCCGCTGGCTTGGAAAGGTTTGACCGCCGAGCAGCGCGAATTCCAATCTTCCAAAATGGCCGTGCACGCGGCGATGGTCGACCGGATGGACCGCGAGATCGGACGCGTGATCGCGCAGTTGAAGGCGATGGACGCGCTCGACAACACGCTCATTTTCTTCCTGTCCGACAACGGCGCCAGCGCCGAGATCATGGTCCGCGGCGACGGCCACGACCCGCACGCCGAGTGCGGCACCGGGGCGACGTTTCTCAGCATCGGGCCGGGTTGGTCGAGCTTGGCGAACACCCCGTTTCGCCGGCACAAGACGTGGGTCCACGAGGGCGGCATCTCGACGCCGCTGATCGTCCATTGGCCGAAGGGCATCGCGGCCAAGGGCGAACTGCGGACGACGCCGGGGCACCTGGTCGACCTCGTGCCGACGATCCTCGCGGCCTCCGGTGGGAAGGTTCCGGCGGACGCGCCACCGGCGCCGGGAATCAGTTTGTTGCCCAACTTCGCCAAGGACGGCACCGCGAAGCACGATTCCATTTGGTGGTTGCACGAGGGGAACCGGGCCTTGCGGGTCGGCGATTGGAAAATCGTCGCGGCGGGGAAAACGAGCCCGTGGGAACTCTACGATCTGGGTGCGGATCGTTCGGAGACGAAGAACCTCGCCAAAGTGAGCCCGAACAAGGTCGAGGAGTTGGCCGCGATCTGGCAGAAGCAGTTTGAAGAACATGGGGCGTTGGCGAAGAAAGATTTGAAGTGAGCTTTCAAAATCTGGGGCAACGCTCCAGGAAGCAACATCGAAGGTCAACCTCCATGCTTCGCAACCTCTCTGTCGCGGCGTTACTGGCCTACATTTCGCCCACACCGGCGGCCGAGGCACCCCTCACCTTCCAGCAAACGCTGGCAAAAGAGCCCGTCGCGGAATTGGCCAAGGACGCCCGGGCGAAGGGGGATGCCGGTCGCGGGGCGGTGCTGTTCTTCCAGCCCTTCCTCGCCTGCGCGAAGTGCCACGACGCCGAGGCGGGCACGCAACTCGGGCCGGATTTGGCCAAGGTCGGCAAAGAGGGGACAGCGGAGTACCTCATCGAGTCGGTGCTGATGCCGTCGAAGGTAATCAAGAAAGGTTACGAGTCGGTCGTCTTTACCCTGACCGACGGGCGGACGTTGACGGGGTTGATCGCCGAAGAAAAAGAAGGCCGGGTGACGCTGCTCGACCCCTCGGCCGCGGGCAAGCGCATCGTGTTGGCCAGCGCCGACATCGAGAAGCGCACGACCAGCCCCCAGTCGTTGATGCCGGACGGCATGGTGAACGCGCTCTCGGATCGCCAGCAATTCCTCGACCTCGTCAAATACATCATCGAAATCGCGGAACAAGGCCCGGCCCGGGCCAAGGAACTCCGCCCGGCCCAGACGGCGCTCGTGATCCCCGAGTACGAGAAAGACATCGACCACGCCGGGATGATCCGGGCCCTCGATGCCAAGTCCCTGAAGCGCGGCGAAGCGATCTACACCCGGATCTGCGGGAACTGCCACGGCACCAAGGACGCCCCCGGATCGATGCCGACCTCGCTTAAGTTCGCCTCGGACAAATTCAAGAATGGCCATGATCCGCATAGCCTCTACCAGACCCTGACGCGCGGCTACAGCATGATGACGCCGCAGACGTGGATGGTGCCGCAACAAAAGTACGATGTCATCTACTACCTGCGCGAGACGTTCCTCAAACCGCACAACCCGAGCCAATTTCACGCCGTCGACGAGGCGTACCTAGCGGCGTTGCCGAAGGGCAAATCCGTCGGCCCCCCGGCGGTGACGGTCGAACCTTGGGTGACGATGGACTACGGCCCGAGCCTCACGAACAGCTACGAAGTCGGCGGGCCGGGGCCGAACATCGCGTACAAGGGAATCGCCGTGCGGCTCGACGCTGGGGCGGGCGGCGTGTCGCGCGGGAAGCGTTTCGGCCTGTTCGACCACGACACGATGCGCTACGCCGCCGGCTGGACCGGCGACGGCTTCATCGATTGGAAAGGGATCCACTTCAACGGGCAGCATCAGGTCCACCCGAAGCTCGCTGGGGATGTGCAGATCGCCAATCCGGTGGGGCCGGGTTGGGCGAACCCGGAGACCGGCACCTTCGACGACCCGCGGCTGAAAGGCCGCGACGACCGCCGCTACGGTCCGCTGCCTCGCGACTGGGCCCAGTTCAAAGGAACCTACCAGTTCGGGGATCGGACAATTTTGTCGTACACCGTCGGCTCGGCGGGTGTGCTCGAATCGCTCGGCTCGGAAGCCGATCCGAAGTTCCCGAGTGCGACGATCTTTTCGCGGACGCTCGAAATCGGCCCGACGACAAAGGAACTCCTCGTCCGGATCGCCCCCGTGGGCAAGGCCGTCGCCGCGGTCGGTGACAACCGCGTGTCACTGACAACCGCGTCCGGATTCACCCTGTTGAAAATTCCCGCGTCGACGACGGCGACCCGCGTCAAAGTGCTGATGTCGGCCGGACGCGCCGAAGACCTCGCGGCGTTCGCCAAGACTTCGCCGGCGCCGCAGCCGTTGAAGCCGCTCACCGAGGGCGGCCCGAAACGCTGGCCCGAGATTTTGAAAACGACCGTGACCGCTGGCAAGAACGATGGCCCGTTCGCGGTCGATACCTTCGGGCTGCCGGAAAAGAATCCGTGGAACGCCCAACTCCGACTCACCGGGTTCGACTTCTTCCCCGACGGCAAACGCATGGCCGTCTGCTCGTGGGACGGCGACGTCTGGATTGTCTCCGGGATCGACAAACCCACTGAAGGGCTGATGTGGCAGCGAATCGTCACCGGGCTGTTCCAACCGCTCGGGTTGAAGCTCCGCGACGGGGCGATCTTCGTCTGCTGCCGGGATCAAATCGCCAAGCTCCACGACCTCAACGGCGACGGCGAAATCGATTTCGTCGAGTGCTTCAACAACGACCACCAAGCGACGGAGCATTTCCACGAATTCGCCATGGGGTTGCAGACCGACGCCGAAGGAAATTTCTACTACGCCAAGAGTGGCCGGCACGCTCTCCCGGCCCTCGTCCCGCACCACGGCACCTTGTTAAAAGTGTCGAAGGACGGCTCGAAAACCGAAATCCTCGCCACCGGCTTTCGCGCCGCCAACGGCGTCTGCCTCAATCCGGACGGCACGTATTACGTGACCGATCAAGAAGGATTCTGGACGCCGAAGAACCGGATCAACCTCGTGGAAAAGGGCGGCTTCTACGGCAACCTCTTCGGCTTCACCGACGTCAAAGACCCCTCCGACGCCGCGATGAAGCAGCCGCTCTGTTGGATCACGAACGACTTCGACCGCTCCCCGGCCGAGCTGCTTTGGGTGACTTCCGAGAAGTGGGGAGCCCTGAAGGGATCGCTGCTGAACATCTCGTATGGGATGGGGAAAATCTACGTCGTCCCGCACGAAAAGGTGAACGATCAGACCCAAGGCGGGATGGTGGCACTGCCGCTGCCGCCCTTCCCGACCGGCATTATGCGCGGCCGGTTCCACCCGACCGACGGGCAACTCTACACCTGCGGCATGTTCGCTTGGGCCGGGAACCAAACCGCCCCCGGCGGCTTCTACCGCGTCCGCGCCACCGGGAAACCGGCCGACCTACCGGTGGCGCTGAAGGCCAACACCGGAGCCGTTGAGGTGACCTTCACCGACGTTCTCGACGCGAAAAACGCGGCCGACATCAAGAACTACGAAGTGAAGATTTGGGGCTTGCACCGCAGCGCGGGGTACGGCTCGAAGCATATCGATGAGCATGCCCTCACCGTGGCCAGCGCCGCGCTATTGGCCGATGGTAAAACCGTCCGGCTCGTCCTCGACGGCCTCGCCCCGACCTGGTGCATGTCGATCCAATACCGTTTGAAGGGAGCCGACGGCCGGGCGATTGCAGGAGTCATCCACAACACGATCCACGAGATCGAAGGGCAACCGAAGGCCAAGGAAAAACCCGAGCCGGGCAAACCGACGGCGCACACCGACCGGCCATTGGAAGGTTGGACAATCCGCATCGACGATCGATTGCTGAAAGGCCCGGACGAAACGATGGGAACCAAGTCGCTGCGATTCCTCGAAGGCAAACTGGCCGACATCAAAGCGGTCGTCCCGGCCGACAAGTTGAAAAAGCTCCAAGCCGTCGTCATCGTGCTCGATCTGGCGCATGGTAAGTTATCGTCGATGCAGTACCATCCGGGCGCGGGCTGGTTGAAGGCGAACGGGTACTCCGAAGATCTCGCGAAGTGCGTGCACATTCCGGTCGCCGCGCAATTGGCGACGAAGCGGAGCATTAACGAGCAACCGTGGGTGATTTTGCACGAACTCGCCCACGCCTACCACGATCAAGTCTTGGGCTTCGACGAACCGCGCATCCGCGAAGCTTACGACAATTACAAAAAGAGCGGCCGCGGCGACAAGACGCTATTGTTCAACGGCCAACGGGTCAAACACTACGCCTTGACGACGCCGATGGAATTCTTCGCGGAAATGACGGAAGCCTACTTCGGCGTCAACGACTTCTTCCCGTTCAACAAAGCCGAATTGAAAGAAGCCGAGCCGGAGATCCTCGAATTGTTAAAAGGAATCTGGGACGGCCCGATTCCCTCATCCAAGCGTTGATCGAGCGAAAGGGTTCAAACATGCGACTGTTGACCGCGGCGATTTGCCTCGTTTCGTTGACCTGCCCGGTCCGGTCGGAAGACCCGCTGGCCGCGAAGATCGAGGCCGTGATCGACGGCAAAGATTACAAGCAGGCTCGCTGGGGCCTCTGCGTGATCGACGCGAAAACCGGCAAGGCCGTGTACGAGCGCGACGCGGAGAAATTGATCGTCCCGGCGTCCGTGACGAAACTCTACTCCTGCTCCGCCGCGATGATCGCATTCGGCGCCGAATACAAGTTCGTCACACCGGTGTTCGCCCGCGGCGAGATCGACGACAAAGGCGCGTTGAAAGGCGACCTCATCCTCGTCGCCAGCGGCGACCTTTCGTTCGGCGGCCGCACGACGAAAGCCGGCAAACTCGCTTTCAAGGACCACGACCACAGCTACGCCAACGGCGGCAACTTCGACGCGGAACTGACCGACACCGAGCCGCTCGCGGCTCTCGCGGACTTGGCCAAACAAGTGAAGGCGACCGGGATCAAATTCATCTCCGGCGAAGTGCTGATCGACGACCGGCTCTTCGCCGCGGCCCAGGGGACAGGCAGCGGACCGTCTTCGATTTCGCCGATGATTCTGAACGACAACATGCTCGACGTCATCGTGAAGCCCGGCGCGAAACCGGGCGACCGGGCCGTGGTGACTTTCCGACCCGAGACCGCCGCGATCACGATGGACGCCGAGGTGACGACCGGGGAAGCGGACGGCGCCACCTCGATCTATTTGAGCTCGGCCGGGGCGACCGCGTTCACCGTGCGCGGCAAAATCGCGGCGAAGGAGCGGACGCACGTCCGCAGTTATACCATCGACGAACCCGCGTGGTTCGCCCGCGCACTTTTCATCGAAGCGTTGCGCCGCGAAGGCATCCGCGTCCAAGCGGGCCCCGCCCGCGCCGCCCGCATCGAGTACCCCAAAGACGGCTACGCCGACCTCAAAAAAGTTGCGGAGTACACTTCGCCGCCGCTGATCGAAGCTCTGAAGGTCACGCTTAAAGTGAGCCACAATTTGTACGCCGGCACCCTGCCCTGCCTGCTGGCGGCCAAGGCCGATAAGAAGACCCTCGAACAGGGCTTGGCCGAGCAGCGCAAGATCCTGAAGAAACTCGGCGTCCCCATCGAGACGATTTCCTTCGGCAGCGGGGCCGGCGGCGCCGCAGCGGATGCCGTCACGCCCCGGACGACCGTGACCTTGCTCCAGAACCTGATGAAACGCGACGACTGGCCGAAGTTCAAAGACTGCCTGCCGGTCCTCGGGATCGACGGCACGCTGGCCGGCGTCGTGCCCGACGACAGCCCCGCCCGCGGCAAAGTGTTTGCCAAGACGGGCACGCTGGCGTGGTCGGACGGACTCAACGGGCGTTCCCTACTGAAGAGCAAAGCGCTCGCCGGGGTGATGACCACCCGCGACGGCCGCGAGTTGATCTTGGCGATCTTTGTCAACGACGCCCCATTGCCGTTCGGCGTCGGCCCCACCCGCGACGGGAAAGTGCTCGGCAAGTTATGCGAAATCCTGTACGAATCTGCGAAGTGAATCGCGACTACTTCCGCTTCTTCTTCTTTTTCTTGACCGGCTCGGCTTCGACCTTCGGTTTCCGGATCGGTTTCCGCTTCTCCGCGGCTGCGTCCTCCCGCGGCGCGGCCGGGGGTTTCCCGACGACGCGCAGGTCGAGCATTCGCTTCTGCAATTCGACGCGGGCCACTTCCACGATGACCCGGTCCCCGAGCCGGTAGCGCGTTTTCGTCCGGCCGCCGAGCAAGCTCCGCGACGATTCGTCGAAGGTGTAATAATCGTCTTTGATCGACGAAATATGGATCAGCCCCTCGGCCGGGAACTCCTCGGCTTGGGCGAAGAAACCGTACTCCGCGACGCCGGTGATCACGGCCGTTAGTTTCAAGCCGATGCGCGTGCTCAGGTGCTGCAGCAACTTCAACTTCACGAGTTCGCGCTCGGCTTGCTCGGCCCGGCGTTCCATCTTCGAACAATGTTCGCCGAGGATGATCAATTCTTTTTCGTCCGCCGACGCGCGGCGGGTGCGGATCCAACGGTCGAGCAAACGGTGGACTTGCAAATCCGGATAGCGCCGGATCGGCGACGTGAAGTGGCAATAATCGAGGCTGGCCAGGGCGTAGTGCTGATCTTGAATCGGCGAATAAATGGCCTGTTTCAAACTGCGGAGCAACGAGAAGTGGATCGCGGCCCGCTCTGGTTTGTCGGCGGTTTCGCGCAAGACGCGCTGCAGTTCAAATCGATCCTGCGAGCGCTTCATCGGGTGGCCGAGGGAATCGGCGAACGCGGCGAACTCCTGCAATTTTTCCGGGTTCGGCGCCGGGTGGACGCGCCGCAAGAACGGCACCGGCAACCGCGACAGATGCTCCGCCACGGCCTCGTTCGCCGTCAGCATGCACTCCTCGATCATCTGATGGCTGATGTCGTTCAGCGCGAAATGGGCCCCGCTCATCTTGCCGTCGGCGTCGTAATCCAGCACCGCCTCGGGCATGCTGAGTTCGAGGCTCCCGCGCTTCTGCCGCTTCTTGCGGAGCTTCAGGGCGAGGTCGCGCATCCGGTGCAGCATCGCGAGGACATCCGGCGCCGGCATCTCCCCGTCGCCCTTCAAAATCGACGAGACCTGCTCGTAGGCGAACCGCTGGCGGACCCGGATCGCACCGTTGAAAAAGCGCACGTCGGCCTTCTGCCACTGGTCGTCGAACTCGATCTGCACCGTCTTCACGTAGCGGATTTTCCCCTGCTGCAAGCTGGCCAAGCCGTTGGAAATCACCTCCGGGAACATCGGGATGACTTTCTGCGGCAAATAAATGCTCGTCGCCCGCTTGCGCGCTTCCGTATCGAGCGCCCCGCCCGCGGGCACGAAATACGCCACGTCCGCGATGTGTACCGTCAGAACCGTGTGCCCGCTCTTCTCGTCGTGTTCCACGCCGATGGCGTCGTCGAAATCGCGGGCGTCGACCGGGTCGATCGTGATGACCAAGTCGCCGGTGAAGTCCGTGCGGCCGGTCGTCGTTTCGACGAATGCATCGGCTTGAGCGCGGGCTTCGTTCAGCGCCGCCTCGGGGAATTCCTCCGGCAAGCCGAACGCCCGGATCACCGTTAACAAATCGACCCCCGGCTGGCTCAGCGGCCCGAAGACCTCCGTGATGACCCCTTCCCCGCGATCCTCGGCCGTGGGAAAATTCAGCAGGTCAATTTGCACTTTGTCCTGCGGGCGAACCCCCTTGGCCCCGGGGTCGCCGACGGAAATGGAATGGGCGAAGACGATGCCATCGACTTTCACAAACCCCGCGCCGTCGCGCTCGAAGTAGGTGCCGACGAACGTCCGCGTGGCCCGTTCGAGCACGCGGACGATCTCCCCGCTGGCGTTAGACATCTTCCCGGCCGGCCGCAGCAACTTCACCTGCACGCGGTCCCCCGACGCGGCGTCGAGTTCGCGCCCTTCGCGGATGGCCACGTCCGGCAAAAACGGTTCGCCCGGCTTGGCATCGAGGCGGACATACCCCGGCCCGGCGTTGGTCCGCCGGTAATTGCCGAAGACGGTGCCGTGCGGATCTTCGGCGACGAGGGTCGACCCGGAACCGACGCGGATGCGGCCGTCGCGGATCAACTCTTTGAGCGCGCTGCGGAACGCGGGGTAATCCTGCTCCGGCACGGCCAAGCGCTTCGAGAGCACCTTCGGCTTGATCGGGCTGTAACTCGGCCGGCCGAGGGCTTCGAGAATCCGCGCGGCAATATCGGGCATCGTCGATTCGACTTCGGGTTTGGGTACTTCCATTCTAGGCGATGGCGATACGGTCGTCGGAAATCGCGAATTCCAAAGATTCTCGTTGGGTCGCCGCGCGGAAGTCGGCTTACGAATGCCCGCCTGTCGCCTTCACTCGCAGAGCCCGGACGCACTCCGGGAAGAGCACCTCCTGCCGGAAGCCGCCGATTTCGTCGAACGGTAGTTCGCGCGCTTCGCCGAGCGCTTCGACTCCGGGGATCGATTTCGCCTCTTCGACGAGCGGGGCGCTCACCCACATCTCGGCGACTTCCAGCGTATTCGGGATCAGCGCGAAGCGGATCTTGTCGAAGATCGGATTCCAGCAGGTATCGACGCAGGCTTCGATGCACTCGCGGTCGGTGCCGAAGCTGAACGGCAGCTTGCTGCGCCAGAGGAACCGGGCCGTGAGGTTGTTCATTTCGAACGGCAAGTTCCAGATCGCTTTGAGCGCCCGGGCCGTCGTCAGGTCGGCGATGCCGATGCCGGTGCCGTTGCCATCGCTGTCCGGCGAGATGTCCAAGCAGCCGATCCGCGTGATCTGCGGCTTGTTGGTTTCGAGGTGCGGGTGCCCTTCGATCAGCAGCCGGCCGACGACGTTCGGGTCGATGCCGGCGCCGCTGTAATTCTTGCCGCACTCACCGATGATGAGCACGTCGAGTTGCTCGAACGGGATCCGCCCGAGCAGGCCGAAGGCTTCTTTCAGCAGCACCGGTTCGCGGGTGAAAAGATCGTCGCGATCGACGACTTCGAGCCGTGCGGTTTGCTCGCGGGCATTCTCGAGGATGCCGAGACCGCCGAGGAACTTGGTCTTCTCGACGAGCACTTTGGCCGTCTCGGGCATCATGTCGCGCAGGCCGCGGATGCCCCAGCGGTGGTGCTGGTCGGCGCCGTTACGCTTGCCCAAACCGATGACGAGCATTTTCAAGATGCCGCTCTCGAAGTCGCCGCGGAAGTCGGTGTGCGGCTTGATCCGCGCGACCGTTACGAGTCCGTCGGCCGCGAGCGCGTTGCGGTCGTGCCAGACCGGTTCGCCCCAACTGTTGGTGCCGACTTGCACGGCGTCCATGTCGGTCTTCACCGGCACGCCGAGGTGGGCTTCGTCGATTTCATAATGCGACAACAAATTGCGTTGTCCTTCGGCCGTGGCGCCGCCGTGGGAGCCCATCGCCGCGACGACGAACGGTTTCACGCCGAGGTCGAGTAACGCATCGACCGTCGCTTTCGCCAAGGTGCCGTGGTTCTTGATGCCCCGACTGCCGCAGCCCACGGCGATGCTCATACCGGGCTCGATTCGCGCGGCCAGTTTGGATTCCTTCCAAACCCGCCGGCACTCGGCGTAGACGTCCGCGACGAACGGCTGCGGCGCGGTCTGGCGAATCTGTTGGACGCGGGGAATGTTCATGGCGAATCTCGGGAGAACTGCCGATCACCGGCACCCGTTGTCTTATCGGCGCAGAGCGATGTGACCGGCGAGTTCGCGCGTGAATCGGGTCGCGCCGTCTTGGGTCAGGTGGTAGCCGTCGGGCAACGAAGCATCCTCGGCCCACGGACTTCCATCGATCAACGGCACGCCGAACTCGCGCTGGAGACCCCGGCGATAGTCGTCGCCGAGGCGGATCGATTCGGAAGTCATCATCGTGCGGAATCGGCCCGACTCCGGCAGGGCCAGCAGCGAGACATCGATGCCGAGGTCGCGGCAGCGCGCGAAGACCTCGCGGAGAGCGCGGTCGGCGACCGGGGCGACCGCGAATCCTTGGAACAGCGGCGCGTAAAAACCCGCGACTTGCGGCCAGCCTTTCTCCACTTGGTCCGCCGTGTAGGTCTTGCGACCCGGTAGCCAACCCCAGCCGTCGAGCGGTGCCCACGCGGCATCGGTGCGCTCCGTGCGCGGCACCGACTCGGGCCAGAGTTGATCGAGAAACGCCCGGCGGTGGTACCACGCGGGCAGCGTCCGGCCCCAGCGCATCCGGGACCGGACTTCCGCGGCATCGGCGAAATAGTCGTCGACAATCGGCTCGTCCGACTCCCGCAAGCGCGGGGCGACGATCCGCCGATCCTCGCGGTATGGCCCGTCGCCGCGCAACAGGGGCGCCCAATATTCGAGGAGGATCGCATCGGGTTTGATCCCGTCGGTCAGCATCCGTTCGAGCGTCATCAACTGCAAGATCGGACCGGCCCCGGCCAGCGACATGTTGAACAACAGCGGCGCTCCGAGTGGGTTGCCGAGCCCCGCTTCGTAAACGTCGGGGCGGACTCCCATCGCCGTGCGCGAACTGCCGAGGATCACGGTGAGTTTGCGATCCGGAAATTGCCGGCGCTTCTGTTGGAGGGCGCGCAGGCGGAAGCCGTACTCCGGATCGCCCCAATGGGCCGGGCCTTTTTCCAAGAGCATCGCCAATGCGAAATTGAACGCGAACAAGCCGGCGACGAACACCGCGAGCGCGCGGAGACCGCGGGTCCGTCGCGCGCTGGGGCGTGTCACACGGATGGGCAACGGTGCCACGAGGACGTCGAAGGTTCGCACGCGCACGGCCGTTTCGGATTCCACCATCATCGGGGGAGTTCCCTCTTCAGTCGGTCGGTGAACACTGCGGCCCCGCGCGGTGTGGCATGGTGACCATCGGCGAAGTCGCCGTCGGGCAACCAGTCGCGACTTTTCAAAATAGGCACGGTCCGCTCGCTCGGTAGGCGATGGTAGAACTCGTCGAACCGGGCGTTACCGACGGTTCCGTAACCGGATTGGAACTCGATCGATTCCGGTGCGACGAACAGAGTCACCCGCATGCCGCGTTGTCGCCCGAGATCGAGCATTCGTTCGAGGGCGGCGCAGGCCGGGCCGCCGGGGCGGTAGTCCGCGAATGCGGGCCCGTATTCCCGCAGAGCATATTCGGTCAGTTCGATACGCCGCTGCGGGGTCGGTTCGATCCCGAGGACGTACCCGCGCGGATCGGACATGCGATTGCGGCGGATCGCTTGCGATCCGGGGAGTAAGCCGGGAGCGTACTCGTTCAGTAGGGCGCGCCGGTAGTGGGACGACGACAGCAGCCAGTGACAGCCCGTTGTCGGGAATGCGTCGGTGGAGCAGCCGAGTTCGCGCAACGCCGCCGATTCGTCGGCTCGCAACCGGTGCGATTGGAGCCAGCGCATCTCGAAAGGCGCCGGCAAATCCGCGAGTAGTGCCGGGTGGATCTCGATCAGCAGGACATCGGCCCGAACGCCGGCGTCGATCAATCGACGCAGGTAAAGCCACTGCGCGATCGGTCCGCAACTCGAGCAGCCGAAGTTGAAGGCGTGACACTCCGGTCCGAGGTGCTCCGCGTCGATCAGCAATTGCGTTCGTGAGCTGCCGAGGGCGAGGAGGCGCGGGCGGTCGGCCGAATCGGACCAGAACTCCGGGTGCGTCCGGAGCAGCTCGATTTTCTCGGTGAAGATCGGGTCGCGCACCGGGAGCGCATCCGATTCGATGGAGCGAGACAGCCCGGCTTGGACGGCGCAGAAGAGCAGGATTCCGAAGACCAACGCTCGCCGGGATCGCATCATCGAGCGCCCCCGTCGAAGTGCGGGCGGATGGCTTCGTTTGTCAAGCGGCGGGTGAACGCCTCGGCCCCGGCACGGAACATGTGGTGTCCGTCGTAAAAGTACTCTTCGGTCAACCACTGCCGAGCGTCGAGGAAACCCAATCCGTTCGTATTCGCCACAATTTCTAGTGATTTCGTGATCCGATCCGACAACCCGTTCGGGTATAGGCTCCGAAACGTCGGCGCCTCCGGCATGGCGATCACCCGCATGCGGATCCCGCGCTCGAGGCTGAGCGTGAGCAGTTCCGCCAAGGCCAACATCGGCCGTCCGTCGGGCGTCGTGACGGCCAGCGTGGCGCGGTACTCCGCGTCGGCGTTGGCCGTACGCTCGGCCCGTTCTTCGGGCGTCACGGTTTGTCGCGGGGGCGTCGCCCAACCGTGTGCGTCGGTGTTGCGGCTCCAGTCGCCGCGCAAGTTCCACGGGATCCAACTCGGCACCGCGCGGCCGAGGAGTTGGAACCGCAGGGCCGTTGCGGGGGAATAGACCGATTCCCGCCAAGCCGCGCGCAATCGATCCTCGCGGAATCCGAACCGCGCGACGAGATCGACTTCCGAACACGACAGCCGCTCGCCCGTCAGGAACAATTGTTCGCCCGGTCCGTCCGCGCCGTCGGCGAGCGCCGGCGGCAGCACTTCGATCAACAGCAACGCGGGCACGATCCCCGCGTCCAACAGTCGCCGCAGGTACACCAGATGCGTGATTGGCCCGCTCGCGGGGGTGCCGAAGTTGAAAGCGCGGACGCCCGGAAGTTCGCCCTCCACCTGCCCGGCTTGGAACCCCAACAGCGTCCGCGAACTCCCGAGCATCAGCACCAGCGGCCGGCCGTCGGAGCGCGCCGCGAGCTTGTCGAACTTGTCTCCGAAGGTCGGATCCTTGCGCTTGGGATCGTGTTCCGCGTAGGCGCCGAAACCGAACTGGAAGCCGAGTGTCAACGTTACCGTGCACAGGACCGTGCGCGCCGCTCGGCCGGAAACGCGCGCCGCGAGAATCGGTGGGAGGATCGCCACGTGGCCCCACTCAGAAGGTGAAGTAGATGAAAGTTTTCCCCACCGGCGGAGCGAGCAACATCGCGAGTGTCAGGCAGGTCGCGTAGCCCATCCCCAGTGCCAGCGGCGGGGCTTTCGTCGAGATCCGTTGCCACAGCCCGAACCGCACGATCACTTGGCAGGCGAGCACGAAGAGTACCGTGTACCACAGGCTGCGGTTGTTGAGGTCGAGCGGTTTGCCCGGGGCGAAGGCGAACATCCGCTCGAGCACGGCCCACGAGCCGGCGAGGTCGGGGCGGAAGAAAATCCAGGCGAAACTCACCGCGGCGAAGGTCACCGCGATCCGCAGCACCGTCCCGGGAGCCGAGTCGAGCGCCGATTTCAACAATGGTTTGGTTTCGCTCCAAGCGCGGAACTGCCGGTGGCCGATGAGCAGCGCGCCGTGGATCGCGCCCCAAAGGACATAACTCCAACTCGCCCCGTGCCAGAGGCCGCCGAGGGCCATCGTGAGCATCAGGTTCCGGTTCGTCGCCCAACCACCGCCGCGGTTTCCTCCGAGTGGGATGTACACGTAGTCGCGCAGCCAGGAACTCAGACTGATGTGCCAGCGCTTCCAAAACTCGGCGACGCTCGGCGCCAAGTACGGCATGTCGAAGTTCTTGTTCAACCGGTAACCGAGCAGGTGGGCCAAGCCGATGGCCATGTGCGAGTAGCCCGCGAAGTCGGCGTAAATACGCAGGGCGTAGGCCATCACCGCGAGCCAGACCGACGCGGTGCTGTAGTCGCCCGGTTTGTGGAGCGGGCCGTCGTATGCCGGTGGCAGGCCGTCGCAGAACAGGGCCATGCGGTCGGCGATGGCGAGCTTCAAAAAGACTCCGAGCAGGAAGTGCTGCACGCCGATTTGCACGCGCACCCAATTCCAGCGTTTGATCCGCCGCGTCTGCTTCAAGAAGTCGCCGGCGCGGACAATGGGCCCCGCGACCAAGTGCGGGAAGAACAAGATGAACAGCAGGAAGTGGGGCAGGCTCCGCTCGGCCGGAATTTTTCGGCGATACACATCGACGGCGTAGCTGATGGCCTCGAAGGTGTAGAACGAAATCCCGAACGGGATCAAGACGTTCAACGTGTCGAACGAGCCGGGCAGCCCGGCGGTTTCGAAGAGGGCATTCAACGAGCCGAGGAAGAAGTTCTTGTACTTGAAGTAAGCGAGGATGCCGAGGTTCATGCCGATGCTGGTCATCAAGATCGCCCGTCGGCCACGCGGGTTCGCGGTGCGGTCCATCAGCCGGGCGAGGGCGAAATCGGCGACGGTCGTCGCCCCGACGAGGAAGGCCAATTCGGCGCTCCACGCGGCGTAAAAATGGAAGCTCGCGATCACGAGCCACCAAACGCGGACGGTCTTCCACCGCCGCGGAGTCAGCCAATAGACGCCGGCGACAACCGCGAAGAATATCAGAAATGGCTGCGTTTGGAAGAACGGCTCCGGCAGCCATTCCCGCAACGCGCGGAAGTACGCGAACTCCGATTCGGGCCGGGATGTCGACGCGGCGAACAACATGGAGCGCGTCCGTGCGGCGGGGGGTGGTGATCCATCACCGGGATGTGCGGATGGTACTGCGATCTGAAAATCGGCGTCAAGCCCGTTGCCCGATTGGGTGTAGCAACGATTCTTGGAGTTTTGGGAATTCCCTTTTGGGATTGGGGTTGCGCTTGGAGAGTGTATCTGGGAAAATGCGCTTCCTGGAACCACT
>JAYSYN010000107.1:0-5852 GCA_043727575.1 Fimbriiglobus sp. | reverse complement strand
GAAGGTCGGGCCGGACGTTAAATTCACTGTGGAGAAGCCCATGGAGCCGGCAGCGAAACAGGAGAAGGAAGCCTTCACCGCCTGGGGCAAGGAGGTCGATGGGATCCAAGCGGGCCTCGGGTTCCGCAACGGAGAGAAGCGAGCCTACCACCACGGCGAGACCGTGACGCTCGTTTTTCGCCTACGCAACGTCGGGAAGGCGGATGTCAAGTTGCAGTGCTATGTACCGTATCCCACGGAAATTCAGCCTACGGTTCTCGACGGCGAGGGAAAGCCATTCGTCATCCAGAATGAACCTGACCATCGCACGAGCCGGTACGGGGCGGACACGTTGGAACTGGCGGCGGGGAAGGAAATCAACTCGTCGAGTTGAAATTCCAACTGCTACCGGCGTTGGAGAACGCCAAGGAGTTCAACCCTTCCGGCGTTATCCGGGGAGTCGGGAAGTTCCAGATCGACTTTCCGCATTTGGCACTTCGTGGCGGCGATACGGTCAAGCTCGCCACCGGGAAGCTCGAACTGGACGTGAAGGAGTCGTTGACCGCCTGGGGCAAGGAAGTGGGTGGGCTGCAAGCCGGCCTGGAGCATCCGCCCCGGCGAGAGTCGGGTCTATCGCCACGGCGAGACGATTACGCCGTTCGTGCGGGTCCGCAACGTCGGCAAGGAGGTGGTGAAGTTCCAGTACCTCAAACAGTTCTTGGACGAGACGCCGCTCGTCGTGACCGATGCCGATGGGAAACCGGTCGCCCAGGGAGGAGGACTCATGGTTGGGGGCTTGTTGCACGTTCCGGTAGACGTGACACTCAAACCGGGGACGGAAATCTTACTTGAGTCCCGAATGCACGGGGCGTCCGGCCTGCCGTTTCAACTCGCCCCGCTGGAGGGCGTGAAAACGAAGACGACCCACCCGCCGCTCGTGGTGGGCACCGGGAAGTTCCACCTCCAGTTCGAGCGGGTTCTCGGCAACTCGTCCTCGGGCAAAATCGAACTCGATCCTGCCCTGGAAAAGCTCGCCACCGGGAAGTTGGAACTCGAAGTGAAGGAACCGGAACAGTTGCCGGCCAAGAAGCAGACGTACACTGCCTGGGGCAAGGAGGTGGGGGGCGTGCAAGCGGGCCTCGGCTTCCCTCCCGGTGCGAATCGGGCATACCGCCACGGTGAGATAGTCACGCTCGTCGTGCGGGTCCGCAACGTCGGCAAGGAAGGGGTGAAGTTCCAGGCATTCAATGACTGGTTCTACACGGCCCCGCCGGTCGTTGTTGATGGGAATGGCAAACCGGTCCCCTTGAACAAGGTGATGTTTTGGGGTGAACGCCAACTCGTCGATGTCACTCTCGCACCGGGGGAGGAAATCGAACTGAGCGAGATTCAAGTCGCTCTTCGTGCGGGGCGTGAGAACGGCGGCGACTGGCCGTGGACGCTTTCCGAGTTGGGCAAGTACCGGCTTCAGTTCGAGAAGGTGGGCGGCGACATCGGGATGAGAGAGATCGAGTACGATCCCGTCCTCAGCAAGCTCGCCACCGGGAAATTGGAACTCGAAGTTCAGTCTAAGCCGCTCGCGGCACCCGGAGAGAAAGCGGCGGATTCCGCCAAAAAACCTACCCAAGAACAGGGCCAGACGCCAAACGCCGATGCGTTTACCATCAAGAATGTGACCATCGACGAAGTGGATGAGAAGGCGGGGGTTGTCTCCGTGAGCTTCGGGAACAAGGAGAAGCCGACCCGGCTGGCGAACCTGCCACTGGACAAGGGGGTGCGGGTAGTGGCATCCCACGTTGTTCGCTAAACCGGCGAGGTACTCCCATTCGAGTGGCGATCCGTCGAGCGGCTGAAGGGAAAGGTCGTGTCGGTGCGACTTCTTCAGGCTGCCGACGGGCTTTCGGTCACATCGATTGCTTTGGGGAACGATTGACGCCGCTCGCCCGCACTCGCCGCATCGGGCATACCTCAGTGCCGGTGGCGAAGACCACGACGCCCGGCCCTCCAGTCACCGGGTAAGACCGCCGGCACGGCGGCGGCTCAGTCGGGTTCGCGGGGCGGTTGTTCGCTCGCGGACATGATCGGTTCCCCTGGGGTGTCATCCCGACTCGTTCTGACGGCGTGGCGGGGGCCGTACCATGTCCTCTGAAGGACTCCGACTGACCCACAAATGCGACTGGCATGACCATGACCGAACTCACGATTTGCCCCCGCTGCGGCCAAACGCTCGCCGCCGGGTTCGCCGCTAAGGCGGCGGGCCTGTCGTTCGTCGCACCGGACAAGCTCAAGCAGTTCGCCTTCTTGGACGAGGACTTGTCCGGGGCCGGATTAGCGAAACTCCTCCCGTCGAAGGCCACCTATTTCCGCTCGTACTTGTGCCGAGAGTGTGAGCTTTACGTCATCGACTACAGCACAGCCCTGGGGCGGCAGGAGGCGAAGCGAGTGGCCGAGACGCTGACCCCGAGCGGTTGACGGATTGCGCCGCTTCGGCCTCACGGAACATAGCCAATTGACTACTGCCATTTCGGAGGTGAGACTCTTCGATCCCGGCATTCATGATTCCCCTTCGGATTCGGGCTCACCTTCGGACGGTAATTCAGCTTCGAGGATCACCGTCACGCCACCGTTGGCGGTCGAATCGGTCACCACGGCCTTCGGCCCGATCATCCCCCGCCATTCCGCCAGCACCCGCTTCGCTTCGGTCGGGTTGACGAACTTCACTTTGTACCGGGTGCCCGTGATGGCTCCGGTGATGCTGTCGCGGAGAATCGTCGCCTCGAAGCCCGTCAGCAGCGCCTTCAGTTCGGTCGGCCAGTCGCGCGGATTGATGACATCGCCTTCGGCCGTGAAGATCTGGGTGCGGTCGGCGAGCGCTTCCCGGCGGAACGCCTGAGCCAGCGCCGGGACGGTCACCCGCTCCGCATCGAGGTACTGGTCGAGGCATTCGCGGAGGTAATCGGCGACGGGAGGTTTGTGGAGCAGCGATTCGGCGCACTTCCGCAACCCTGCGTCGCTGATGGACTTGTATCCCGCCTCCCTTGCCGCTTGGGACGGCTTCCCATGCTCGAGGTAGGCGTTGACGAACCGCACCTCACGAAAACTGAGGGGGACAGATGAGCAATCGCGGGCGGGCTTTTTAATCGGGCGGGGGGCGGGATTGGCCATGGTGCCAAGCAGTATGGCCGCCCAGGTTGCCCGAGGGGGAGGTCAGCCGGGGCGGAATTGTGGGGGGTTGGCCTGTCGCAACAAAAAAGTGCTACAGGCAGGTTACACAACAGCATCCGGGGAAGGGCTTCCGCTTTGTTCCGCTTCCTCACCCCACCGCTTCCATCGCCGCCCGCGCCGCGTCCGCGCTCGGCTTGGCGTAAATTTGCGTCGTATTCACGTTCTTATGCCCACCGATGGCCTGGGCGACGTCGGCCCCGAACTTCTCGCGGATTTCGGTCAGGGCCGCGTGCCGGAGCTGATTCGGGGCCCAGGGTGCGACTCCGGCGCGGAGGCACGCGCGGTGGATCGACTTGCCGTACGCGTTGGTGGAGTATCGCGGACGGAATTTCTGCGGGTGTAGCTTCAGCCGTTTTTCACGGAGTCGCACGCGGGCCGGGGTCATCGGAACGTGAGCGCTGCGTGTCGACTGGAATTCTTTCGACGATGCCGACGGGGAGAAGACGATTCCCGTGGCGACGACCCCGAGCAGTTGTTGCGCTCGCGGCCCGATGGTGATGATCCGTGCGTGTCCCCGGTGCGCGTTTTTGTGCGCCGCCGGTTTGAACAGCCAGACCGCGCCGGTGCGGTCGATCTCACCCCAATTCAAATTGCACACGTCCTGCGGCCGGCATCCGGTGAGTCGGTGGAATCGCACCATTCGGGCGAGCGTGGGCGTCAAGTGCGGGAGCACCTTTTCAACTTCCGCGTCGTCGACCGGCGGGACGTCGCGGTACTCGGCGAGCTTCATCCGCCCTCGCTTCAGGCTGCTGAGGGTCTGGAGTTCGCCCCATTTGGTCGGGGAGACCATGCCGCGCTCGCCCGCCCAACGAAAGAGCGTCCGCACCCGGCGAACGTGGTTGTTGATCGTTGGCCGCGCCCATTTCTTCGCGATCATCCGATCACGCACGACCGCCAGTTCCCCTAGGCCGAAGTCACTGGCCAGCATTTCCGAGATCGCCGCCGCGTCATCGTCGGCCAACAGAATTTCGGCGACCACTCGGAAAAAGTACGTTTCGGTCGCACCCGGCGCGTAGTACGTCGTCGCGTGATCGAGAAACGCAAGGCAAACGGCGGCGACGGTCGGATTCTTGATCGGTTTGAAGCTGGGGATGACCGCCGGGACTTTGTCCGGTGCCGGTTCGAGCGACTTCAAGATTTCGCGGTACCTGGCTTTGCTCTCGGGGCTGTCGAATTTCCCCAGGCTGATGCTACGGCGCTTCCCATCCGGCCCGTAAACGCTGATCCGGGCTTCCCCGGTCGGGCGGTGCAGTAAATAGCTGGGGATCGATTTGCGTCGGGGAGGCATCGGGCACCGTTCTGTAGGGTGTTTCCCGAAATGGCGGTTCGTTCTGTGGGGTTCCGAAAGCGGGTCAGTGTCGTGAATCCACTGACATTTCTAGGGATTTAGCAAAGCCACCTGCGAGACTCGAACTCGCGACCTACGCTTTACGAAGCGATAGGTCGCCAGTTCATTACGCGAGATGCCAAGTTCCCGCTGTTTCTTCCGACCGGCGGCGCTGCCCGCAAGCAAGTATTATGGGAACTTCGCGGCCATGAGTCGGGTTCGCGTCAAGCTGAGCGCCACGCGGGACTTATCGACCGTGATCCAGCGCCGCCCCCACTGCTCGGCCACGTAGGCCGTCGTGCCGCTTCCGCAAGTTGGGTCAAGAGCGAGATCGCCGGGGTCGGCCGTCGTCATCAGGAGGCAGCGGTCGATGACTTTAGTACTAGTTTGGACGACGTAGGCTTTGTCATCGGTGAATGCTCCGGTTTGGGTATCCGTCCAAACACTTGTGAATTCAGCGACAGGGAAATCTTCCAAGTAGCGAACACAAGTTAAGGAATTTGCAGTAGGTACTGCAAGTCGTTTCGCAGCATCGGAAGGCGGCCAACCCGCGCCCTTTGAACATTCGACCGTTCCCGGTCGGGAGGAGATTGAAATGAACCCCGAGAAGACACCCGTTGTCAACCAAGACAAAGGCAGTACCTCCCTTTCAGCCATCGACCCTGTTTGCGGCATGACGGTGGATCCGGCCCGCGCCGCGGGTTCGACCGTTCACGAGGGCCAGAGCTATTACTTTTGCAGCACGGGCTGCCTGCAAAAGTTCCGGACCGATCCGCAACGCTTCAACGGAAGCCGTCTCGCAGAGCCTGCTCCAATGCCAAAGCTGGGCGTGGCGGCCTACACCTGCCCGATGCACTCGGAGGTGCGCCGGGACCACCCCGGCACCTGCCCGAAGTGCGGCATGACCCTGGAACCGGTTGTCGGGGTCGGCCCCGTCAGCAAGGTAGAATTCACCTGCCCGATGCACCCGCAGATCGTGCGGGACGGCCCGGGCAGTTGCCCCCTTTGCGGCATGGCCCTCGAACCGCGCACCGTCACGGCCGAGGAGGGTCCGAACCCCGAACTCGCGGACATGAGTCGCCGGTTCTGGGTCGGCCTCGCCCTGGCCGTGCCGATCTTCGTCTTGGCCATGGGCGACATGATCCCCGGCAAGCCGCTGCACCACCTCCTCGACATGACGGCGATGAACTGGGTGCAACTCTCGCTGGCGACGCCGGTCGTCTTCTGGTGCGGTTGGCCGTTCTTCGAGCGGGCTTGGCTGTCGGTTCGCAACCTCAGCCCCAACATGTTCACGCTGATCGCCCTCGGCGTCGGGGCGGCT
>JAYSYN010000106.1:0-17556 GCA_043727575.1 Fimbriiglobus sp. | reverse complement strand
GTCGCCGCGCTGAGACTCGGTAACCCGGACTCCTGAAGAATCTCGGAGACGGCTATATTCCGAAAGGAACGACCCGTATTTCAACACCCTGCTAGGGTATCCTCAATCTCTTTCGCATTGGAGCGCGGCCGGGCAACCGCCATTCGGCGTTTACCGAATCCCAAATGGTTTCGGCGGGTACTGCACCCGTCGAAATCGGACGTAAAGCGTTGCCGCGCATAGGTTCTACCCGAATTCGGTAATGGTTTCGCGGAGGGGTGGGGCGCTCCGCGCCGAAACCATTTTCTACCGTTGACACCCCCGGGCGCGCGGCTATGGTGCCGGTCCTCGGAGCCGCGCGAACACGGACGTTCGCCGCGGGAGCCGAGTCGGCCGAAAGGTCCGCGCATGGCCTCGTCGCTACCCCCACGACCGGTGTCGCTGGCCGTCGAACGTTTAGAATCCCGGGAACTCCCCTCGGCGGGCTCTTGGCTCGTCGAGCCGTTCCAAAACCAAACCGCCAGCGGGCTACCCGGCGGTTGGAATCCGTGGAACGCCGATCCGTCAATGCCCGCCTTCCAACTCGACGCGGCCGGCGCCGGGCTGGGCGACCAAGGCCGACTGCTGTCGAGCGGGTCGAGCATTTCGAGCGGGCGGGCTTGGCTCAATACGAATTATTCCTCCGATCTCGAAGTGTCCGCGGCGGTGTATTTGGGCACCACCGTGCCCGTGCAGTTGCTCGTCCGCGGGGCCAACCTCCACACCGCGACGCCGACGTACTACGCCGCCAGCATCATCCGCGGTACCGAAATCCAACTCCTCGAAGTCAACCGGGGCGTCACGACGGTGCTCGGCACCGTCAAATCGACCGAGTACATCAGCGGCAAATGGGTCACGCTCAAAATCCGGGCCGAGGGGGACACGCTCCGGGTTTACATCAACCGGGGCGACACGAACCAATACCTCGGCGCCGACGGCAGATGGAGCCGCACGCCCGTCGCGGCCATCGAAAAGATCGACGCCACCATCCGCACCGGCGGTCAAGTCGGCTTCGCCCGGCCGGCGAAATTCTCCGGCGATGTCCCCATCGACAGCCTGCGGATCGGCTCGGTCGATTCCGGGTCGAACGCGAATCTCCGCGAGGAACGCTTCGCCACCGCGGCCGCGGACCGCTTGCCCGCCGGGTGGTCCCAGTACACCGCCGGCGGCGCGGTCGCAGTCTCGACGCTCGGCGACGAAACCCTCGATATCTCGGCGACGAGCACGGCCCAAGCGCGACTGTGGATGACGCAGCCGGTGCCGACCGACGTCCAAATCACGTCGTCGATTTACGTCGACAGCCTCACGCCCGCCGGGATCTTCGCCCGCGGTTCGAACCTCAATACCACCCGACCGACGTACTACGGTCTCACGGTCCAACGGGGTTTGCAGATCGAACTCGTCAAGGTGGTCAACGGTGTGAGCACCCGGCTCGCGTCCATCAATACCACCGGCTGGCAGAGCGGCGTCTGGATTCAAACGTCGATGGTCATCAAAGGGAATCAGCTCCGCGTGCAGATCTCCCGGTCAGACACGGGCCAGTACCTCGACTCCGCCGGCGACTGGGGCCTCGCCCGGGTTTGGGCGATCGGCCTCACCGACGGTTCGATCGCCTCGGGCGGATTAGCCGGGCTGTCGCGCGGCTCCGGCGTCGGCGGCGACCTGCTGTTCGACAACTTCTTGGTGAACGCGGCCCCCGTCAACTTGACTTGGGCCACGGCCATCCCGACGGAAGCCGACAAACCGACGACACTGCCGACGCCCGTCGATCCGGGCCCGCTTCCGACGCCGAATCCGACGCCGAATCCAACGCCAGCTCCGGCGCCCCTTCCGGTGCCGACGCCCGTGCCCGTCGCCAACCCGGCGCTGCCGGTTGTGCCGCGCCACTACGGCCACATCCGCGTGGCGGCCCTCGCCTATTACGGCACGCCGATGACCGCATTCGAGCAGAGATTGCTCCGAGAGAGCATCGACCTCGTCATCCCCAACATCAGTTTTTTGAACTCCATCGCCCAGGCGAGCCCGACGACTCCGCAGTTGGTGTACACGAATACGACGAACCTCTACCTCAGCCTGCTGACCGACTGGTTGGCTTATGCGGACCGCAACCGTTACGACCGCGAATCGGCGTTCTACCACGTCAACAAAGCCTCGCGGGCCGATGGCATGAGCGCGTCGGCGACGCCGGTGAACAACTTCTGGGCCGTCTTCCGCGGCAGCAACGCCACCGACTGGGCGAACATCACGAGCGCTACCCGGAGCGGCACGAACGCGAATAGTTTCGCCGCCGTCGGGGAATCCGTGGCCCTCGGCTACACCGAGAAGTTCCGCGAGATCAACGTGGCGCTTCAAAGTGGGGCGACCGGCAATTGGCGCGGTGATCTGGAATACGTCAGCGCCGTCGACGCCAACGGCAATCCGACGCGCTGGAGCCGGCTCTCGACCCTGAGCGATTCTACCGGAGGCCTGCGCCGCTCCGGGCAGTACCTGTTCGACCCGCCGCGCGATTGGGTCACGGCCGGCATCAACGGCAGCGCCCGGCTGTTCTACGTCCGCGTCGTGACAAGTGTCGGCGGGGTCGCACCGGTCTTCAAGACGATCCTCGGTCGCGACTACGTCCAGCAAGTCGGTCAAGTCGGAACGATTCCCGCATTCGATTCGGCCGCCGACCGCGACGGCGACGGCTACCTCAACGACGCCGAATACGCCCGCCGCCGCAACGGGTTCAACGCCCGCTTCGAGTACGAATCCCGGCTGACCTTCCCGTATTACGGACCGAACCGCTTCGCCACGAACGTCGGCTCGGTCGAGTTCCGCAATTGGGTCGTCGATTACCACCGCCGGGTGCTGCTGACCCTACCGAAGGCCAGCGGTTTCTTCGTCGACAATTCCACCGGCCGCTTGCCGGTCGATCCGACTACGATCATCGAGCCGGTGGGCCAATACGCCCAACAGTACGGGGATTTGCTCGGGATTCTCAACCGCTCGTTGGGCTCGAAGTGGATCGTCTCGAACACCGCCGGGGGCGGGGCGTCGGTCAATTCGCAAGTCGCCAACGGCGTGACCTACCTCGAAGAATTCGCCATCCGCCCGTTGCAGGCAAACCACGTGATGTTCGAAGATCTCGCCGCGACCATCGCCAACCGGCGGACGCTCCACGGCGGCAAAGGCTATGAAATCCTCGACAGCCTGACAACGCAACTCGCCCTGACGGACCCGCGGGCGATGACCACGACCTTGGCCATGTATTATCTTCTGGCCGACCCGAATTTGTCGATGTTGATGATCAACGGCGGCAAGGAGCCGGGCACCAGTTGGACGCGCCATTGGACCGACGCCATCAAGTTCAACGTCGGCCGGCCGCTCGGGGCGTTCACGCAACTCAACAGCGGGCAGGACCCGTCGAATTCCGCGTTGCAGTACAAGGTCTACCAGCGGAAATATCAGAACGCCACGGTGATCTACAAGCCGTTGGCGTACACGAGGGGCATCAGCGGCACAATCGCGGACAACACCGCGACCGTGCAGAGGCTCGACGGCAATTATCGGGTCGTCCGCAACGACGGTACTCTCGGTCCGGTCGTATCGCAGATCAGCTTGAGAAACGGCGAGGGCGCCGTGCTGGCGAAGGTGGCGTAGGCGCTCATCGCCGCGTCCGAACGCCGGGGATTTCGACGGGGCCGATTTACTTCACGGCGCGGACAGCTAGCAAACTGCCGGGGCGACCCAACGCGATCAAGGTTTTATCGATCCCGCGCCCGATCCAACGCAGCGGTTTGGGGTAGTAGAAATCCATCTGCCCAACGCGGCTAAAATTGATGCAAGTCACGGAATTGAAACGGGCCCCGATCTGCTTCAAATCTCGCGGTGTGTTGCTCCTGTAGAAAACGGGGTAGTTCTCGTAGCGATCTTCGCCGCGCTTCCCATGCAACATATTCAGATACAAATCTTTTAGTTTCATTTTCGCCAGCAACCGGGAAAGGCGTGGAAAATAGAACCGGGCGTCCATCGAAAATCCCCAGAACACCCCGCCCGGCCGCAGCACCGAATGGACTTTATCCCAGAAAGCCCCCGGGTGTTCGAGGTGTTCCAGCACCATTACGCAAAAAGCCACGTCCGCCGACTCGGCTTGGAGCGGGGCTTCTTCGAAGAGACAACGGTGCGTTTCCGCAAAGATATCCGACAGCGCGACTCCGGGATCCGGTTCGATACCGATGTACCTCCCGGCGGACTCCGCCAGTGCGATTTGTAGTTCGCGACTATCGTCGAAGCCTTTGCCGCACCCGATATCGATCACGGTGGGGGATACGGAGCGCCGGATATCGGCCAAGACCAGGTCTTGGAAAACGGTGCCGCGCCACTCGCCGCGGCGGAATCGGTCTCGATACACTTCGAATTCCATCGTCTCGAATCTTTCATACCGGACAGTTGAAAATAGTCATCCGAGCAATTGACAGTCGGAACGAATCTCGCTTCACTTTCCCCGGAAATCCTTGGCGAACGCCTTCGCGCTCAGTTCCTCGCCGGTGGCGTGCTTCATCAATTCTTTCCAATTCAATGTGCGGCCCGGTTCGAAGACTTTCTTCTTCATGAAGTCGCCGACCTTCTTATCGCCGATGTACAGCACGTTAGCAGGGTCGGCATCGTCGTACAGTTCCTTCGCAATGGTGTGGTGCACTTGCGACGCGAAGAGCTGCCCCATCATGTAATTGTGGTAATAGACCGGGGCGCTGCAGATGTGGATCTTGGCGGCGTAATCCGGGGCGTTGCGGTCCGTGGGCCGCTTCAGCAATTGGTACTTTTCGACCAAGTCCCACCAGAGTTTGTTGAGGTCTTGTTCCGGTTTCTCGTACATCCCTTTCTCGAAGCGCAGCATCACCTGGCACCAGCGGCTGAAGATGAGCAGCTCGTTGCGGAGTACCTTGGCCGCGGCTTCATCGAACGCCTTCGGGTTCTCGATCTTTTTCACGCCCATTTTTTCGAGCCACGCCCGCTGCTTGCTGAACTTCTGGAATTGCATCGCCACTCCCTCGGTCGTGAGAATGTGCGATTCTCCCCGAAGAATGTACGGCACCTCGAGCGGGATATTCTTGCTGCTGTAGACCGCGTGGCCGAGTTCGTGCAGCATCGTGCTCATCCAGTATTCCGTCGGCGTGATATTCGCCAAAACGCGGACGTCGCCTTCCCGGTCAATGTCGGTGCAAAACGCGTGCGGCGACTTCCCTTTCTTCTCGTATAGGTCGCTGCGGGCGATCACATCCCCGATGGGCAACCCGATACCCTCATAAAATTTCTCGCACAATTTCAAGATGTCGGCTTTGCGGAACGGCTCGTCGAGGTCGGCGTCGAACACGGCCGGGGAATCTTGGAAGAATGGATCGTGATAGTGCCACGGCATGAGGTCCGCGACCTTCACCCCGCAGTTTTTAGCGAGGCGTTCGTCGATCTCCGCCTTCGCCTTGGCGTACGGTTCGCGGGTCAATTCGTCGAGTTCGTCGAACAATTTGATGAGATCCGGGGCGTTCTGCTCGTTGAGGAAGAGCATCAACTCGTGGAAGTTTTTGAACCCGAGTTCCTTCGCGGCTTCGTTGCGGAGCTTCACGAGTTCCTTCAAATCCGCTTCGACATTCGCCCCGGACTTCTTGCTCGCCTCCCAGACTTTCTGCCGCTCTTCGGAGTTCGTCGATTCCTTCAGCACTTTCCGCAACTGGCTATCGCTCATTTCCTGATCGCCGACCTTGGCCCGGAAGACGTTGAACTTCTGCTCCACGGCATTCGCTTTGGCCGTGATCTTCTTCAGCAGCTCGGGGTCGACCTGCTTCTCTTGGTACATCAGGAAGAGCACTTCGACCGTCCGCGCCAGCACGGGGTCCTCGATCTGTTGCTTGTTTGCGCGGATCGTTTGGAGTTCCTTGAACATCGCTTTGTCGGCGAGCGCCGCGTCGAGCTTGTCTTGGCTCGCTTGCTTCTTGGCGAAGTCTTCGTCCTTTCCCGAAACGTTCGCGTCCCACCACGCCTTCCCGGCCGCGAGTTCCAACGGCTTCACGACCTTCAGGTGCTTGGCGATGAACGCCTTCGCCCCGGCTTCAGTATCGGCGGCTTGAACGAGGGGTGCCATGATGACGAACGCTCCGAGTAGCCAAATCATACGGGGCATGGGTAGTGTTCCTTCCGAGGATATCGTTAGTCCGACGCGCCAACGAGGGATGATTGCCTCGCTGGCGCGTCGGACTAACATTCGGGTCAAGTCGAGTACACCGATCTTCCAAGCCCGATGGCCGGGAGCAACAGCAAAAGGATCAGCAATCCGGGCCAGCCGACGAAGGCTGTGGCGAGAATCGCATCCAAAAGAATCAAGCCGAAGATGCTGCGCTTCACCGCAGCTTGGACAGTCTTGGGCGTCGGGTTGCGAATCGCGGTGAGCAGTGGCGAACCGACGACGAACCCAAAGAGCACCAGCAAGTACGGGAAGTATACCGGCGATTGCCCTTCCGGAAGATGGATGGGCACGACCGCGGCCAATCCGACCGACACCGCCATGACAGTCGCCGCGCCGATCAGGTGCCACTTCCAGCTGGCGCCGTCTTCGGTGCGGGCGAACCAGGTCACCCCGGCGATGTACAAGCCGACGACGGACGCCAGATGCCACGGGATCGGCGAGTCGGGCAGGAAGGCCCAACTTCCGAGTAAGACATTCAAAAACCGGCACGTCCCCATCGCGATCGGCCCGACCCAGTAATGTTTCAATACCGAATCGTACAGAACAACGGCTACGAACAACGCGCCGGCGATGCCGGTGAGTTCCCGCGCGTGGTCCGGCAAAATGGCCACAGACACCAAGCCGAGCACCGCCAAAACCACCGCGAGGATGATCGCGCCGCGGCGACTCACTCGCTTCGACGGCAGCGGCCGAAAAGCCTGCGTTTTTTCATCGCTGCGCCGGTCGCACAGATCGTTCAGCACCATGCCGAAGAGGTACAAGCAGCCCGACGCGAAGAGCAAATGCACGAGCAGCCCGAAGTGGTGGCCCAAGACTCCGACGGCGGCGGTCGCCATCAAAATATCGGCGAAGGCGGTGAAGACGTTCGGCAAGCGCAAGAGTTGGGCTATCGCGAGCAGGCGGGTATTCTTCATCGGGGCGTCGGTGCTCAGGCCAAGTTCACGGCGACATTGTAGGTCGAAGGGCCGCCCGCCGCCCGCTCGCCGAGATTCATCAAGTCGTCCTCGTTCTGCACGAAGCGGATATCGCGGATCCCCTCGGCTGCGAGGCGACCGAGGAACACCGGCTTGTCGTCGTCGGTGATCCCGATGAGGATCGCCGAAATCGCGTAGCCCTGCCGGCGGAGTTGGCCGAGCGCCACGGAGGTTTCGACCGACACTTGCGGCAGGATCGCCATGATCGTAGCGTCCTTCGGCAACCGCGGCCCGGCGTCGAGAATCAGCCCGGTGAAGGTCATGCCGTCGGTGAGTTCGAGCCGGGCGAGGGCCTCGCGGATTTTTGAGAATTGATCGATCCCCCGGCGGGTCTCGACGACCACCGGCCGCAGGCGTTTGTCCGGCCCGAGCGCTTCGTATTTCCCCCGCGCTTGTTGCCGGGTTTCCATCCCTTGCTCCGCCTCTTCGGAAGTCGTGTCGATTTTGTCGGACGCTTCCTCGCGGATTCGCGCGGCCGTGTCCCGGCCGTTGCTCGCCAAGCCGATCTGTTGGTTCAAAATCGACACCGTGTAGGCGATGGCGCAAGCCGTGGTGATGGCGAGTTCCGAGCGGTACGGTTCGCCGCGTTTGGCGTACCCGGCCGAGTGGAAGTCGACGAGCACCGTCGCCCCGGCCAGCGAAGTCGGTTCGTAAATCCGGCTGTGCAGCGCCCCCGTCCGGGCCGTCGCGCGCCAGTGGATACGCTGCAGCGGGTCGCCCATCACGTATGGGCGAACACCGGCGGTGCGAGTGGGATCTTCGAAGAGTCGATTCGCCAATCGCACTTCGCCGATGGGTCGCTTCGATGCGAACTCGTACTTCGCCAGTTGGAGAATCTTCGGATACACGAGAACGAATGCCGGGCTCGACAAGATCCGGTGCCGGCGGTGCAGACCGAAGACGTCCCCAGTCTCGGCGAAGGTCGGACCGAGTTGGTAGTAACCGCGTTGATTGAATGTGATCTTGTACTTCACCGTTTTCGTCTTGCCCGCGCCGATCAGCACGATGGCGATCCGCCGACCTTGGGTCGTCAACCGCGGCGGCTTCTGCCGGAGTGCGTATTCGGGGAGCATATCTTCGACGAGTAACCAGCCGATAGGAAGTTTCCCGGTGTTCTTGAGCTTCACGACGACCTCGACCGTCTCACCGACTTCGCGCGGTGTTTGGTCGACCTTCCGAGTCGCTTCGAGTTGCACGATCCAGCTCTTCGCCAAGTACCGGCTGAGCAGATAGACGCCGATGACGACGTACCCCGCGAACGCGACCAACCCCGCCTGCAGCACGAGGGCGAGCACAGTCACCGCGACGAGGATAAGGAGCCAACGCCAGTTTTTCATTTGAAATAATCGACTGCGTCCTTCACGGCGCGTTCGATCATCGGCACCTTCGCGTCGGCGACGAGTTCGGCGACGACGGACGCGGGGGTCTTCTTCCGCAAGCGGCTCTCGGGCCGGAGAATCAACCGGTGGGCGAGCACCGGTTGGGCCATGCGCTTCACGTCGTCGGGAATCACGAAGTCCCGCCCGGCCACGGCCGCGAGGGCTTGCGCCGTGCGGAACAGCGCGATGGAGGCGCGGGGACTACCGCCGAGCAAGATGTCTTCGTGCTCCCGGCTGCTGTGGACGATCTCGAGGATGTACTTCTTGATCTTGTTGTCGAGGTGGATGCCTCGCACGACCTCCTGCGCGGCGATGATGTCGGACGCCGGGACCACGGGGTTGAGATCGTCGATCGGGTGACCTTTTTGCAACCGCGTGAGCATCGTCGATTCTTCCTCGAAGCTCGGGTAGCCAAGGCTGAGGCGGACGAGAAAGCGGTCCAGTTGAGCCTCCGGCAGTGGGAACGTCCCTTCTTGATCGACGGGGTTCTGCGTGGCGATCACCATGAATGGCGGTTTCAACACATAGGTCTGCCCGTCGACGCTGACACGCCGCTCGGCCATCGCTTCGAGCAGCGCCGCTTGCGTCCGCGGGGTCGCCCGGTTGATTTCATCGACGAGCAGCGTTTGAGCGAAGAGTGGGCCGGGGCGGAATTCGAACTCGGTCGTCTTCTGGTTGAAGATCGACACGCCCGTCACATCGGTCGGCAGCAAGTCGGGGGTGCATTGCAAGCGTTTGAAAGTGCAACCGACGCTGCGCGCCATGGCCCGGGCGAACATCGTCTTGGCGACGCCAGGGACGTCTTCGAGCAGGATGTGCCCTTCGCAGAGGTAGGCCGCCAACGCGAGCGCCAACTGCGGTCGCTTGCCGATGATGACCTTTTCCATGTTCGCGACGACTTTCGCCGCGATTTCCACCACGTCCGCTGCCATGCCCGGCCTCTCCGCTCGTCCCGTGCGATGTCGTCAAGATACCGAAAAGTGCGGGTCCGGTTGCACGGGCCGGGAACGCGAACTAAGTTTCGCCATTGCGGCTCATCGGGATCGAGGACGCGGGCCGTCCGACGAACATGAATTCACTCCCTCAACTCCGCACCGTACGGGATAGTTCCGCCCCGTCACCCACGCCGGTTATACCGATGCGCCCGGCGTCGCAAGTGGTCGAACACCCGAAGTTACCCGCCGCCGCCCAACAGTTACTCGGGGAAGCACTCCAAGCCGGTTTGTTGTCGGCATCCGACATTTCTCAATTCTTAGCTCGGCTCGGCGAACGCGTACCGCAATTGTCCACGCGCGACCGCACGGCGGACGCCTTGGTCCATTTCGGCCATCTGACGCCCTATCAAAGGCTCCGCCTCGTTTCCGGGCAAACCCACGGTCTGCTGCTCGGGAATTACCGCGTGCTCGACCGCCTCGGCGGCGGCACCGTCGGGACGGTCTTCACGGCCATCCACCCGTTCTTAAAACGCAAAGTCGCGGTGAAAGTCCTGACGTTCGAAGGGGAACACCGCTCTGCGACGGCGGAGCGATTTTTAGAAGAATCCGCGATCTTGGCCCGTTTGAATCATCCCCACGTCGTCGGCATCCTCGATGCCGGGACGACCGTGGCCGAAGGGCGGGACGAATCGCTTTGGTACACGGTGCTGGAACTCGTCGACGGCGGCGACATCGAACACTTCGTGTACGATCACGGGGCACAACCTTTGCCGCAGGCCTGCGAATGGGGCCGGCAGATCGCTATCGGGTTGCGCGCCATCCACGAGGCCGGGATCGTGCACCGCGATTTGAAGCCCGGCAACCTCCTCCTCACCGCATCGCGCAGCGTAAAAATCGCCGACTTCGGTCTGGCCCGGCAACCGGCGAGCATCCGCACCCCGTGCCAGTCGCTCCTCGGCACATTGGATTTCTCGGCGCCCGAGCAACTCCAAGACCCGACAACCGTCGGCCCACCCGCGGACATTTATTCCCTTGGTGTCACTCTTTTCTGGATGCTGACCGGCAAGTTGCCCTACCCCGAAGGACTCGGTTTGAAGGAACTCACCGAGTTCATTCTAAATTCGAGCCCGCGTCGGCTCAAGGAAGTCCGGGCGGGGTTGCCGGCGGAAATCGACGACTTGATCGGCCGGATGTTGAGTCGCAACCCCGGACATCGGCCCAACGCGGCCGAGGTCGCGGAGTCGCTCGGCCAATATGCGAAGGTCGAAGGCGATATCGCGGGGGAAGAACCGCAGAATTCGATCCGCCTTCTCGAACGAGCACTCGTTGCGAAAGCGGCTCAAACGGCGGAGGCGCATGCGGCTCTGCTTTCTACGCTCGCTTCGACAGCGGCCAAACGACCGGGGGAATCGGTCGGTCACCAACGGCGTATTTCGGCGTACGTCCACCGGCTGGCGCGGGCGCTCGGCACCTCCCCGCGTTGGGTAGCCCTCGCCGAC
Source organism: Fimbriiglobus sp. (assembly GCA_043727575.1). Classification (GTDB taxonomy): domain Bacteria; phylum Planctomycetota; class Planctomycetia; order Gemmatales; family Gemmataceae; genus JALHQU01. The sequence continues at coordinate 6,531 of JAYSYN010000106.1, read as the reverse complement.
CCGATCGCCCAAGACGAACTCGCTTCGGTGGCGAGAATCCACGATCTCGGTTTGGTGGATCTGCCCGAAGGCCTGCTCGCGGTGGCCGCCGGGGAACGGACGCCGAGCGAGGAGCACCACTATCGCACGCACCCGCTCCGCGGAGATGCGATCCTTGAAAACTTGGCTTCGAAATACGGATCCGGGATGACGTTCTTGCGGTCCCTCCGCGCGGTGGTCCGGCATCACCACGAACGCTGGGACGGCACCGGCTACCCCGACCGCTTCGGCAGCGTGAACATCCCTTTGGCCGCGCGAATCGTCGCGATTGCCGACGGATACGACGAACTCCGCGGAGGCACGGGGACAGCCGGCGTCGGCCACATCGATGCGATGCTGGTATTGGAAAAGCGATCGGGAACGAACTACGATCCGTCGCTGTTGCAGCAGTTGCGCTCCTGCCACCACGACTGGAATGCCATCTTCGAACTCATCCCCGATTCCGGCGAAGACGAAGTGATCGAATTGACGTGAAAGCCCGGCACAGTGGCCGCCACCGGACAGATCGGGACCAAGCCGCAGCGACGCGGGCCGGTTCGAGGCGGAGCTGCGGGCTGCTGTATAGCGGACGATCCCCGGGTTGAGGAGGATCTCGGCGAGGTGCTGAATCGCTTCTCGCCGGAGGAGTGCGGGGGCCACTTCGAGACCTGCGGTTAACCAACCGCGACATCGGCGCGGGAACCGCTCCAGTGGCTCATTGCGGGTGACACGTTACCGACAGTCGGCGGGCGATTGTCGCCTTTCGCTCCGCGAAAGTCTGGACCGAATGGGGAGTGCAGTCAATTGAAGTCGCCGTTGGCCCGAGCCGCACTTTCGCGGAGCGAAAGGCGACACTCTCCCGCCGACATTCGTGACCGAACTTTCCATGGCAAACCAGCTGCAATGAACCACAATATTGTCTTGGCTTGCCGGTGGGAGTCGTCAAATCGGTGGGCCGAGTCTTCGCGACCCGACATCGCGGGCGTCGGGCTTCGAAGACTCGGCCCTACGGAGACAACCCAAGGCTGAACTCCAACGAGAACCGGTCGTCCGTTACCCGACGTATATCCCGCTGGCCAGCGGGCTGTTCGTGATCGAAAGCGACATCAGGCCGTTCTCCGTCAGGCGGTAGACCATGCCGGCTTGGCCGTCGGCGCTGCCGATCAACACTTCGCCGCGGCCGTTGCCGTCGAAATCGCCGCCGGCGAGTCGGACGCTCTGTTTGACCGACCCGTCGCCGACGAAGAAGTCGTTGCTCGGGGCCGCCGCGGCCACCGCCCCACCGCGGTTTTTCGTCAGTTGCCCGCTGAGCACGCGGACGCGGTTGCCGGCCCCGAACACGAGGTCATCGAAGCCGTCGCCGTCGAGGTCCGTGACGGCGACGAACACGCCGTTTTTGTCGTTCGCGAAACTCGGGTCGATGGCGAAGAAATCTTCCGTGAGCCGGACGAGCTGCCCATTGCCGAGCTGTCGGCCGCTCCAGACCACGGTGTGGGAGCCGCCGCCCACGCCCGCCGTCACCACGAGGTCGGCGTAGCCGTCGCCGTCGATGTCTCCGGCCGCGGTCCGGGCCCCGCCGAGAAATCCGGGGGCGTCGATCCCGAAGAAACTCGCCATCAGGCGGCCCGGATCGCCGCCGGAGAAGATCCGCACGTGCGTCCCGCCGCCGACGTCGGGGGTGATGATCACGTCGGCGCGGCCGTCGTTGTCGATGTCGGCCGCGGCGACGAAAATCCCGCCGGTGAAGCCGGGGTCGAAGGCGAAGAACGATTGGACGAGTTGCCCGGTCGCCCCGTCGAAGATTTTGACGTGCGGCCCGCCGCCGGCCCCCGCGGCCACGATGATGTCTTGGACGCCGTCGCCGTTGACATCCCCGGTGGCGACGCGGACCGAGCCCGTGTAGCCCGAGAACGCGTTGACGGGGCTCCCGACCGGGTTCAGGTTGCCGGCCGAGGCGTTGTACAATTGGAAGGTCCCGTTGCCGCTCGACACGGCCGCGGGGTCTTGGCCGATCGCGAAATTATTGGCGACGATCGGCGACGTCGGAATCGGCGCCGACGTCCCGCCGCTGGGGGCGCCGGGTGCGGGGCCGACCGGCGAGACGTACCCCGATACGGTCCAGCCGACGTCACTGAGGACGGCGTAATCGAGTTCCGAGAACGTCACCCGGGTCCCGGCGACGACGACCGGTTGCATCGCCACCGCTTGGCCGTACGAAGTCAACCCTTGCTGCCAATGCGATTGGTCGGCGTTGGAGTGCAGATGCGGATAACGGGCCCCGTTCGCGGCGGTGGCGTTGGGCCCGAAGAAAATATCGCCGGAGACGTACTGGTTGAATTGCTGCGCGGTGCCGAAGCCGAGGACGTGCCCGAGTTCGTGGGTCGCCACGGTGTAGAAATCGATCTGCTGCGATCCCGGCCCGTTCGAGCTGAAGTTCCAGTTCGTATTCGGGTCGAACGTGATCGACCCGCCCCACGGGGCGAACCCGCCGACGCCGCGCGTCCCGAGGCTGGTGAGCCAAGGCTGCGATCCGGAGGCGCTGTATCCGCCGAACCCGCCCAGACCGGCTTCGCCGCCGCCGAGCCCCGCTTCGGCCCCCGCGAACACGGTGATCGTCCCGGACGCGACGTTGAAATTCGTCAGGGTGATGTCGGCGTTGTGGTTGAACGGATCGGCCGGGTTGAAGGTCGTCAGCGTCCAAGTGTTCCCCGCGCCCGCATTCGGGACGATGGCGCCGAGCGTCGTGTCGATGCGGCTCGCCAAGTTGTTTGCGGCCAGTTGCAGGATGTCCCGGCGACTTTGTTGGTCGAAGAAATGGCTGCTGTCGTAGCTGTAATCGAACTGGATCGTCAGCGACGGATTTTCGCGGGCTTCCAACCAATCCATGCGGAGCAGCGTTTTGCGAGTCGGCGCGATTGCGGACTTCGTTTCGAGCCAGCGCGTGAGCATCATGGGGCACGTCTCGGGTGAGGACTGGGTGTACGAATGCCGGATTCACCTGACATTTCAGGGCCGGGCCGAAAATCAACCGGTCGAGACGGGCGACGTCGGCGGCGATTGGGGGCCGCCGAAATCCGGTGCGAAAGGTACTTAGGACGACTTTGCCGAACGTGCCAAATAACGAAGGCCGAGAATCTGCGGTGTGTTACCCGAAGTTAACGACTGCGTTGCCGCGGGTCATCATCGTTCAGCATCGGGCGGAATTGCGAGGATTCGGCGCGAGTCCGCGGAATCTTTTCCACCCGGAATTCGCGGGAAATCGGAACTCTCCCGTTGCGTTTCGCGTCCGGCCTGCCGACAATCCCTCCTTCTCTCCGCTTTCACATTCGCTTTCATCACGCCGGGAGTTTTCGATGACGCTTCGAGGGATCGCCTCACACACATTCCGTTTGCTACCGGTAGTGAGCTTGCTGGCGCTCGCGACCGGCGTGGCCTACGCCGAAGACGCCGCGAAAATCGAAAAGGCCCCGACGCCGCGCGCGGAAGGGGAAGTGGCGAAGATCGCCCCCGCGGTCGAGATTGATCGGAAGATCATCGCCGAAGTCAAAGACAAGGCCGAGCTGAAGGCCAACCTCCAACACTTGTGCGACGTCATCGGGCCGCGCATCACCGGTTCGGCGAACTTGGAAAAAGCCAACAAATGGGCCGAAGCCAAGATGAAGGAATACGGCCTAACCAACGTGAAGCTCGAACCGTGGGAAATCCCCGTCGCATGGGATCGCGGCACTTTCTCCATGAAGATGGTAGAGCCGAACGCCGGCAAACCCCTCATCGGCGCCTCGGCGGCGTGGACGCCCGGCACCAAAGGCAAAATCGCCGGCGAAGTCGTTTTCCTTAATGCGAAAACCAAAGACGATTTGGCCAAGTACAAAGGCAAGCTCAAAAATGCGATCGTCCTGCGCAGCCCGCCGTCCGATGTGAAGCCGATCTCCGATATGACCTACCTCGCCCCGCCGGCACCGAAGAACGACCCCAAGAAGGATGAGCCGAAGAAAGACGAGCCGAAGAAGGACGAGCCCAAGAAAGAGGAACCGAAGCCGTCCGATTCGCAACCGCCGCGGCCGAATTTCGGCGAGCTGATGGCGCTCCGCGCCGCCATGGGCGAGTTCCTGAAAGCCGAAGGCGCCGCCGCGATCCTCACCGATTCGGCCAAGCCGCACGGCCTGCTCGTGATGACCGGCTCGTGGCCCAAGGGAGACCGCGGCGCCGCCGGCGACCCGCTGCCGACCATCTTCATGACGCACGAACACTACGCGATGCTCCACCGCCTCGCCACCGCGACCGACGGCCCCAAACCGATGGTCGAACTGGAGATCACGAACAAGTTCACCCCCGGCCCGATCACGGTGTACAACACCGTCGGCGAAATCACCGGCTCCGAAAAGCCCGATGAATTCGTCGTCGTCGGCGCCCACCTCGACTCGTGGGACCTCGGCACCGGCGCCACCGACAACGGCACCGGCAGTTGCACCGTGCTCGAAATTGCCCGCACCCTCGCGGCCCTCGCCAAAGCCGGCATCAAACCGAAACGCACGATCCGCTTCGTGCTCTTCACCGGCGAAGAGCAAGGATTGTTCGGTTCCAAGCAGTACGTCATCAAGCACAAAGACGAAATGCCGAAGACTTCGATGACCATCGTTCACGACACCGGGACCGGCGTCGTGAAAGGCTTCGGCTTGCAGGGCCGCGAAGCGGTTCAGAAGATCCTCGAACCGGAATTGGAAACGCTGAAGACCATCGACGGTTGGAAGGGCCTCAGCCTCCGCGGCATGGGCGGCACCGACCACCTCTCGTTCGAATCGGCCGGCGTCCCCGGCTTCGCCTGCGACCAAGACATGGACGAATACCGCCTGACGCACCACACGCAAACCGACACCTTCGACCACGTGAAGATCCCGAACTTGGTGCAAGGCGCCCAAGTCATGGCCATCACCGCGCTCCGCGTGGCCAACCTGCCGGACCTCCTGCCGCGCACGAAGGGGAAGGTCGACGAACCGAAGAAGTGAGTCTCGGCCGGACCGAACGTTCGCCGTCGAGAGGAATGGTCCCTCTCGGCAGCGCATTTTCTCGTAAATCAAGCCCTTCGGTACGATGTTCTTATCCGCGGCTAGGTTTGGAATGACCCGAGAATCCATCCTCATTTTCGACTTCGGTTCGCAGTTCGCGCAGCTCATTGCGCGGCGGGTGCGGGAACTCAACGTCTTCTGCCAGATCGTCCGGCACGACCTCACCGCCGAGCGCGTGAAGGAACTGAACCCGAAGGGGATCATCCTGTCCGGCGGGCCGAGCAGCGTCTACGACGCCGGCGCGCCGAAGTGCGATCCCGCCCTCTTCGACCTCGGCATCCCCGTGCTCGGAATCTGCTACGGGATGCAGTTAGCGTGCGAAGCCCTCGGCGGGGAAGTCGTCGGCGCCGACCACCGCGAATACGGCCGGGCCACGTTGAATGTGAACGAAGCAGCTGAGTTGTTCGCCGGGTACCCGAATGAGTCGACGGTCTGGATGAGCCACGGCGATCAAGTGAAAGCGGCCACGGGCGGATTCCACGTTCTCGGCAGCACGAGCACTTGCCCCGTTGCCGCAGTCAAGCACGCCACGCAACCGGTCTACGGCATTCAATTCCACCCCGAAGTGAGCCACACCCCGCACGGCGCCGTGATCCTCAAGAACTTCCTGCTGAGCATCTGCGGTTGCGCCGGCGACTGGAAAATGAGTTCGTTCGTCGACCGCACCGTCGCCGGGATCCGCGCGTCCGTCGGCGACAAACGCGTCATCTGCGGGCTCTCCGGCGGCGTCGATTCCTCCGTCTGCGCGGCCTTATTATTGAAGGCCATCGGCCCGCAGGTCGCGTGCATCTACGTCGACAACGGCCTGATGCGCACCGGCGAAACCGAACTCGTCCGCACCGCCTTCCGCGATTGGTTTCACGCCGACTTGCACGTCGTCGATGCCGGGGAGCGATTCTTGACCGCGCTACGCGGCGTCGACGATCCGCAAGAGAAACGCAAGACCATCGGCAAAACGTTCATCGATGTCTTCAAGCACGAAGCGCTCTCGATCCCCGATGCCTTGTTCTTGGCACAAGGGACGCTCTACCCGGACGTGATCGAAAGCGGCGGCAGCGCCGACGGCCCCGCCGCGACCATCAAACTCCACCACAACGTCGGCGGGTTGCCGAAGGAACTCGGCTTCCAACTCATCGAGCCGCTCCGCGATTTGTTCAAAGACGAAGTTCGGCAACTCGGTTTGGAACTCGGTCTACCCGAGGAAATCGTCTGGCGGCACCCGTTCCCCGGCCCCGGCCTCGCCGTGCGCTGCCTGGGCGACATCACCGAAGCGAAGCTCGAAGTCTTGCGGAAGTGCGACGCCATCTTCCTCGAAGAACTCCACCGCAGCGGCTGGTACCGCAAGACCTCGCAGGCCTTCGCGGTGTTGCTGCCCGTGCGAAGCGTCGGCGTCATGGGCGACGGCCGCACCTACGATAACGTCGTCGCGATCCGCTGCGTGCAGACC
>JAYSYN010000105.1:0-5886 GCA_043727575.1 Fimbriiglobus sp. | reverse complement strand
GGGTCGAATCCATGACTCCGCTCCGCAATCGGGGAAAGCGGATAACGTGCTCAGAAACAAACCTTTACGAACAGGTCACTTTTCGGATAGCTTCTCAGTGCCCGGTCTAAAACCAGCCTGGATTTCCAGCGTTTGACCCCGTGGACGGTTACAAATAATCAAGCGTTAGTTTTGTGACCTGTGCAAAATCAACCTTTGATGGAGAACTGTCATCGCTAACATTTGGCTTGTGATGACCATTATCAACGCGCACGCTTGGCTGTTCCCTGCCCCCGTCGATAACTTCGGGTGGGGGCTACGGGTACAACCATCTGAATTTCGTCGAACATACTTGACCAAAGAAAGCGTGTTTCATGACCAATTGATTGTCGTACTCATCAATCAAAGTGACAAGCAGAAGAACTATATACCGTTGAAAAATGCCAGACAATTCGGAGAGCTACAAATAGGCATCTCTCACTCCACTGGAAAAACATTAGGATCGGAGTGTTATCGGCATCTTCCCAAAGTAAATCCGGAACGACCCACACTGGATCCCGGACGGTTCGCCGAGTTTGGCTCCAGTTTCGGGTACTTCGGCTACGATGAATTGCCCGAATTGGGGTGATACAAACTCCGCGCCTCATTCAAGACGGCAGAAGGGCTGATCGTCGCCCCCGCCGTCAAACTCAAAGTGATCGAACCGGACGCAGACGACATCTTGTTCAGCCAAACGATCCCGCTAGAAGGCTATCAGGCGAAGTGGCCGAAGGAGAAACACGAGCGGGCAGTGGTGCAGCAGATCCAGATCGGGGATCGGACATGGCTATTCTACCGCCAGTCTTTGAGTCCCGAAAACGGTGGTAAGGTCAGTGCGACTTTCCGAATTGCCGAACTGCCCGGCAAAGTGCTGGATATGAAAGTCGAAGGCGCTTTCGGTGATTGGAACCCGCTGACGATCACCTACCGCGAACACAGCTACAGCAAGTTCACGACGACCTGCGTCATCAATTCAGTCGGTGGCCGGCCATGGACGGCCGAGGAAGAGAAGCATCGGCAGGAGAAGCTGAAGTCGCCCGCGCCGGTGCCGGAGAAGAAGTAGCCCTCAGCAGGCGCCGGTCGAGGGCCTCGTTGGCGGCGGGGCGTTTCCGGGTCGCGACGGGGTGCGGCCATTGGTCGGGGACACCTTTGCGTTTCGCCGGACCGATACCGTTGAACCGGCCTTATTTCACCGTCTCGTAAATCTTCAAAATGCAGACGATGGCGAACATGACGCCCACGCAGACGCCGGTGACCAGCGCCCCGAGGGCCAGCGGGCTGACCGCTTGCGCCGGGCCGTGCGTCGGTTTGCGGCGGGCGCCCGGTTTGGCGATGGGCGTCGTCTTCCGCTTCGGCAGCGCGATCGGCGTCGTGTCGCGCCGCGCCCGGATCGTCGGCGTCTCGGCCGCGCTCGCCACGGGCACGATCGCGTCGAACACCATCGTCGGGGCGGGGGCGAGGTCGTCGTCGAACAGGATCGGTTCGTGCGGCAGATCGACCAAGTCCGCGGGCAGCGATTTCGAGATTTTCGAGGCCGGGGAACCGGCCGCGCCGGGGAGCGATCCGAGGTCGATGGCGCCGGAGTCGTCGCCGTCGGCGTAGCACTGCAAGCCGCGGGCGATGTCCCCCGCCGCGGGGGGCCGGGCGTGCGGGTTTTTGTACAAGAGGTGCCGGACGAGGCTCGCCAGCGGCGCGGGCAAGTCGGGGCGCAGCGGTTCGAGCGCGGGGGGCGACGCGCGGCGGTGGTGCGCCGCGGCTTCGTCGGCCCCGGATGCCGGGAACGGGGGCCGGCCCGCCAGCAGGTAGTGGAAGATGCAGCCGAGGGAATAGAGATCGGCCGCGGGGTCGGCGCGGTCGGGGTCGTCGAATTGCTCCGGGGCCCGGTACTCGAAGTCGGGCTCCGCTTCGTCGGCCCCCAGGCGACCGAGGCCGAAACCCGACACCTTGACCAGCGGTTTGTCGTCCGACCCTTTGCCGCCGACGCGGCCCACCAAAATGGCCGTGGGCGACAGCCGGCCGTGCGCGACGCCTTTTTCGTGGGCGTGCTGCAACCCGAGCGCCGCTTGCCGGATGAACTCGCAAGCCCGGCGGACCGGCAACGGGCCCTGCGCCCGCACCAGCGATTCCAAACTGCCGCCGTCGAGGTACTCCTTCACGAAGTACATCCGCTCGCCGGCTTGGTTGGCGTCGAGCAGCGTCACGATGTTCGTATGCGCCAGCCGCGCGGCGGAGCGCGCTTCGGCCCGGATGCTTTGCCGCACCGCTTCGGTCGCCGTCTGCTCGAGCGAGAGGATCTTGATCGCCACGAGGCGGTTCATGGTCCGGTGGCGGGCTTTGTACACCCGGCCGGTCGCGCTTTTGCCGAGGTAGTCGAGCACGAGGTACGGGCCGATGTGGAAGCCGTCGGTGCGCCCGGACAACAACCGTTCGATTTGGAATCGGGTCAGCAGATCGGACCGGAAGAAGTAGTCGGCGGCGTCGCGGGCCGACCGGGGATACGGCGGCATCGAGAGGAGCGCGCGGTCGAGTTGCCGTCCGTCGAGGAGTTCCGAGGCGCGCAGCGAGTCGAGGAAGGTATCGCAGTCGGTCCGGGTGGGCGTGTCCGTGGCGATCATGGCGGCATCCGTCGCGGGAGAATTCGCCGGGTCACTCCCGGTGGTGCTATTCAGACGAGCGAGCGGGGCGGATTGGCGTCACGGCGCAGTAACGGGCCTTACCCACTATTTTCCGCTCGCTTTCCCCCAGATAACGAGTTACCCTAGAACAGAACCCGCCGAGTTGCGCACTTTCGCGACTCACCGCTTTTCGCTTCGATCCGCCTCCGCTGCCCGAGGGTCACCATGGCTCGCCCGTTCTGCTCCGTCGCGTTCCTCGGCCTCTTCGCCGCCGCTCCGCTCTTCGCGTCGGTGCCCACGGAGGTCGCCGAACGGGCCGCCCTCATCGGCCAACCGAGCGAGTTGGTCGTGTCGCCGGGACTCGACATCTCGCTGAGCGGGCCGCGCGATGTGGCGCAGCTCGTGGTGATCGGAAAATACGCCGACGGCCAGACCCGAGACTTGACCATCGCGATCGACGCGACTTCCTCGGCCCCGGACATCGTGACCGTCGGCGAAGGACTCTTTTTGCGCGGCAAGAAGAACGGCACCTCCACTCTAACCCTGAAGGCCGGCGGGAAGACCGCGACCGTCCGTGTGACGGTCAAAGATTTCGATTCTCCGAAGCCCGTCAGCTTCCGCAACGACGTCATCGCCAGCCTCAACGTCGGCGGGTGCAATATGGGTGCCTGCCACGGCACCCCCAGTGGGAAAAACGGCTTCAAACTCTCGCTGCGCGGCTTCGACCCCGCCGCGGACTACCTCCAACTGACCCGCGATCAATTCGGCCGCCGCGCCGATCCGCTCGACGCCGGCGCTTCGCTGATGATCCTGAAAACCCTCGGCCGCGTCCCGCACGAAGGGGGTGCCCGCCTCGCGGCCAACAGCCTGCCGCTGGAAATGATGACGGCGTGGCTGGCCCAAGGCGGGAACAACGACGCCCCGACGCTGCCGACGGTGAAGAAGATCGCCGTGCTGCCGGGGAACCGCATCCAGTTGAACCCGGCCCGCTGGCAGCAACTCGCGGTGGTCGCCACGTTCGGCGACGGCGCGACCCGCGATGTCACCCGGCTGACGAACTTCAGCAGCAGCGACCCCGGCGTCGCCGACGTCAACCTCAACGGTTTCGTCGAGTTCAAACGCGCCGGCGAAGTCGCCATCCTCTGCCGCTACCTCGAAGAGCTGGTCTCGGTGCGGCTGACCTACCTCGACCCGCGACCGGGGTTCGTTTGGCCGAACACGCCCGAGGTCAACGTCGTCGATACGAAGACCTTCGCCAAGTTGAAGTTGATGACGATTCTGCCGTCCGACCTCAGCGCCGATAGCGACTTCGTCCGCCGCGTTTACCTCGACGTCATCGGCCGGTTGCCGACGATGCTGGAAACCACGGCCTTCCTCGACTCGAAAGAAACGACCAAGCGCGAGAAGTTGATCGACGGCTTGCTGACGAAGCCGGAGTTCGCCGACTTCTGGGCGCTCAAATGGGCCGACGTCCTCCGCAGCAGCCGCAAGTCGATCCAGTTGAAGGGCTCGACCGGGTTCCAATTTTGGCTGCGCGAGAAGATCGCCACGAATCAGCCGTTCGACAAAATCGTCACCGAGTTGTTGACCGCCACCGGCAACACGTACGCGAACCCGCCGGCGAATTACTACCGCATCGCCAAGGACCCGATGGCCCTCGCCGAGTCGACGGCGCAATTGTTCCTCGGCGTGCGGATGCAGTGCGCGAAGTGTCACAACCACCCCTTCGAGCGCTGGAGCCAAGACGACTACTACGGCCTCTCGGCGGTGTTCGCCCGCGTGAAGTTCAAACCCGAACCGGCCGTGGGCACCGCGAAACCGAACCCCGCCGCCACGGCGGAAGTGATCTACACGACGCGCGATGGCGAAGTGACCCAGCCGCGCACCGGCGTGCAAATGAAGCCGCGTTTTCCCGGTTCGGGCGACGCCGATCTGCCGAAGGGGACCGACCGCCGCGCGGCCTTCGCCGAATGGCTCACGAAACCCGGCAACGCCTTTTTCGCCAAGTCGGTGGCCAACCGCGTCTGGTTCCATCTCGTGGGCAAGGGGATCGTCGATCCGGTCGACGACTTCCGCGAATCGAACCCGAGCGCCAACGACGAACTGCTCGAAGCGCTCGCCGCGGAGTTCACAAAGTCCAAGTTCGACCTCCGCGCCCTCGTCGGCCTGATCTTGAAATCGCGGACCTACCAACTGAGCGCGGTGCCGAACGAAACGAACAAAGACGACGCCAAGTACTTCAGCCACGCCGTGACGAAACTGCTGACGGCCGAGCAGATTCTGGATGCGCTGAGCGACTTCACCGGCGTCCCCGAGAAGTTCGCCGGCCTCCCCGCCGGGACGCGGGCGATCCAACTCCCCGACGGCGAAGTGAACCACCCGTTCCTCAAAACCTTCGGTCAACCGGCCCGCGAACTCGCCTGCGAATGCGAGCGCGAAAGCGACGGCAACTTAGCCCAAGCGCTGCAGTTGATCAACGGCCCGACGGTGAACGAGAAGGTGAAGAACCCGACCAACCGCCTCGGCGCCCTGCTGGCCTCGAAGAAGCCGGACCGCGAGATGCTCGACGAATTGTACCTGGTGGCCATGGCCCGCAAAGCCGACAACGACGAAGCGAAAGCGGCCCTGGCCCACATAACCAAAGGCGCCGACAAACGCAAGGCTTGGGAGGATGTGCTGTGGGCCATCCTCAACACCCGCGAGTTCTTGTTCCGGCATTGATGGATACACAGCAACGAGCCACCGGGCTTGTCCCTATCGTGTTCGGCACGATATTTGCGCTCTGGCGCCCGGTGTCGGGACTGGTTATCTTACGGCATCTCTCCGGGGAGTGCCGCTATGGAATCGTCGGATGCGCCCGCGGTCGAACCCCCTCCGGTCCACTCGCTCAAGCTCGTCGCCCGCGCGAACGCCCTCTTCGAGCGACTCCGCGGCGCGGGCGTCGACAAGTCCCGCAACCGCGAGTTCCTCGACTCCCACTACGCCTCGCCGATCTTCTTGGGCTTCTTCAACCCGGCCCTGTAGTCGCTGCGCGGACTCCGGCAGGCGTCCCGGCTCAAAAACGTGCAAAAGAAGTTGGGCGTGGGGCGCGTCTCGCTCGGTTCCCTTTCCGAATCCTGCCGCGTCTTCGACCCGGACCTGCTCGTCCCGCTCGTCGAAGAACTGCTCGCCGAACTCGGCCCCGCTCACTCCGGGCCCGGCCCGCATCGCCGCGTGCCCGAGACCATCCCGCAGGAACTCGCCCGCCGCCTCG
>JAYSYN010000104.1:0-17694 GCA_043727575.1 Fimbriiglobus sp. | reverse complement strand
TGGGTGGGTGCCGAACTTACAGAGCCGGAAGCGTGAGCGACGTTCTTGCAAGAACGTCGCTCACGCTTCCGGCTCTGTAAGTTCGGCACCCACCCATCAGCCCGCCGGCTTGCTCACGTCGATGACGATCTCCGGGCCGTCGACCGCGATGTCCCGTTCGATCTTCGATTTGTCGCGGTTGAACTTGCCGTTGAAGATTTCGGGCGTGCCCGGCGGACCGCCGACGACCGTCAAGAAGACTTTGTACTTCCCCGGCTTGATCCCTTTGCCGTCGTTGCCCTTCACTTCGAACGCGCTCGATTCGCCGTTGAACGCGGCGTAGTAGGTGTCGCCCCCTTCGACGGGGGTGAATTGGATCTGCAAGCCGGTGCCGCTGCTGCCGGCGCTCGGCGGCGGGATCGCGGCGCCGCCTTTGCCTTTGGGCGCTTCGTAAATGTACGGCTTGCCGTTGTCGAGGAGCTTGCCCTTGGCGACGACGCGCGGGCCGTCGTCTTTGGGGGCACAACCGATAGCGGCCAAGAGGCCGGCGAATGCGGCCACGGTAGCCAGGGTGCGAATCATGGGATGGAACTCCTGCGGAGAGGGAACGGGAAAAGACCGAGCGGCGCGGGGCCGACTCGGTCTTCCGGAGAGAGAATCGGGGCGGATCAATAGTCGCCGAGGGTCAGGCCGTCGGATTTTTGGCCGAGGCGGGCGAACGTCGTCAGGTCGACCGAGTAGCGGATGAACTTGACCGAGCCGTCGCAGAGGCCGGCCATGAAGCCGCCGGTGTGCGACGAGCCGAAGCGCTCTTCGCCCCAACCGAGGGTCCGGGTGTCCGGCATCGGGGCGCGGTCGGTGCGGCGGATCACGTCGTGGTCCCAACCGGAGGTGTAACCTTCGTTGTCGTCGCCTTGGTACTGCGTGAGGTAGCGGGTATCCATCATCTTATCGCCGAACAGGATGGTGTTCGACGTGCCGTCGGTGATGGCGAGGAGCGTGAAAACGTTCGGCGCCGAGCCCGGGTTGTACGCCATGGCCCCGTTGTTGCCCGTGCCCTGGCTCGCCGCGTAATCGCAAGCCCCGTGGCCGTAGCTGCCGCCGGGCCCGTACCAGGCCCCGGTCGCGGGGAGGACGGTCGGCCCGCGCCGGCTCGGACAGAAGAACGTTTTCGGCGCGGCGCTGATGACTTGGATCTGCGCGGCGGCGATGCTGCCGGTGCCGGAGCCTTTGAACAAGTTATCTTGTTCGATGTACGGGAGGACTTGGAAGCCCCACCCGGCGAGTTGCTGCCGGCCCACGGCCGGGGACCCGACGGAATTGTACACCGGGGCTTGCCACCAGCCTTCGCCCCCGTTGGGCAAGCTGCCCTGCGCGTCGTGGTGGTTGTGGGCGGCGAGCGCGAGCTGCTTCAAATTGTTGCTGCACTGCATGCGGGCGGCCGCTTCGCGGACCTTTTGCACGGCCGGCAAAAGCAGGCCGATCAAGATCGCGATGATCGCGATCACGACCAAGAGTTCGATCAGGGTGAACGCACCCCGATCCGAGTACCGGCGCCGACGTCGAGAGAGAAACATGGCGGACCTCACACGGCGAGAAGAGAAAAATGAAACGAATCACGAACGTGATGGGCGATCAACACTCCCCTTGTAAAGAAGTTTCGGGCGCGTGTCGAGTGATTTTCTTCACGAATGTGAAAATATTCTCAGACGCCGCCGTGGATGCCGACGCCCGACGCCTGCCATGGGCGAACCGGAGGGGCCGGGCGGGCGTACCGCTGGTAGTGGGATCGTCCCGTCCGGATTTCCGCGCCCTGCAACCCGGTGGCTCATGGCCGATTCGACGCCTCGATTGAACAGCAACCCGGTCGATGCCGCCGCCGAATACGCCCCGCTGTCGTGGATGGCCGCGTCGTCGCTGGCGTTCGCCGGCCTATTCGCCCTCGTGCTGGTGAGTCTGTCGTTCATCGCCTTCAGCCAAAGCAAGCCGCTCGTCGAATTCTGGCTCTTCGGTTTCCCCATCGCGGGGATCGTGCTCGCCATCGCCGCCCGCCGGCACATCCAGAACTCCGAAGGCACGCGGACGGGTTTGCAATTGGCCACGGTGTCGTGGTGGATTTGCGTCGTCGGCGGCCTCTGCTACGCGGCCTACCTCGGCGCCACCGAATACACCATCCGTTCCGATTCGAAGAAGCAATTCACGGCGTGGGCCGACAACCTGCAAAAGATCGAACCGGCCACGGCCAACGACCCCGCCTTGGCCGCGGCCTTCTACCAAACGCTCCCGCCCGAACAGCGCAACGCGTTCGCGCCGACCAGTACCACGGCGATGCAAGATCGATTCGGCCTCGACTTCACCACGTTCCGCCAAAACAAATTGCTGATGATGCTGCTGCGGAACGCGGGGCAGTGCGAACTCGAGCCGCAAGGCTTGAAGCAATGGCAGCAGACGCCGGGCAAAATCGAGTGCTCCATGGCCGCGACCCTCCGGTGCCCCGAGGGGGAGTTCCCCATGTTGATCCCGATGGAAGCCACCGTGAAAGACGGCAAACGCGAGTGGCAAATCAAGTCGTTCGACGGCTTCGTGCAAGACGGCGCCGGCGCCAAGCGCACCGACTACGGCTGGATGATCGAATGGCTCGACGCCACCGCGAAAGGCACCGCGGAGCAGTTCTTGCAATCGGCCGGGGCGCCGATGAACATGGACGGTTTCCCCCGGCCGATCCCCGAGGGGTTTCTTTCCCAACCGCTGGCCTACGAAACCTATGTGGCCGGGAAACTCCCGAAGGGGCTCGGCGAACGCATCGCCATGACCGCCCACGAGCGGATGAAAGTGACCGGGGCATTGGGCTTCTTCTGGCCCGCGAGCCCCGAATATGCCAAAGGGTTGCAGAAGGACTTCTTTGTGCAGACGCCGCTGCCCGACGGCAAGATGACGCACGAGGCGAGCCGGGAGGACTTTTACTATTGCTGGAACAACATCGCCTTTGAAAAGATCACGCCCGCGGGTCGGAACCTCACCAATTCGACCGATAAAAATAGCCTCATCCTGTTCTTCGACGACCGCGTGGAAGTCCGCGTGGCGATCGAGTTGAAGGTTCTGAAATCCGACCCGAAAAACTCGGCCGCGCTCGGCCGGATGGTGTTGACCCTCGACGACAAAGACGTGCTCGCCAAACTCAATGCCGCCCGGGCCGAAGGCGCCAAAGGCGGGAATTGGGCGGCGATCCCGGCGGACTTGCCGGCGAATTGCCCTTGGAAGGTGACGCGGATCGAATCCAATTTGAAGGTCATCCGCCCGCCGGCCGGCAGTGGACCGGGCGGCCCCGGCGGCATGTGATCGCTCCGCCCAATGCCTCGCGCCTAGAATGCCCCCGGGGGACTTCCCCAGGGGTCTTTCTTTTTCGAGCCACCGCGATGACGAACGAAAGCCGCTCCCCGTTTTGCACCATCGACGAAGCGTTGGCCGAAATCCGGGCCGGGCGCATGGTCGTGATGGTCGACGACGAACACCGCGAAAACGAAGGCGACCTCGTGATGGCGGCCGAAGCCGCGACCCCCGAAGCCATCAACTTCATGGTGCGGAAAGCCTGCGGCCGACTCTGCGTCGCCTTCGCCCCGGCGGTCGCCCGCCGCCTCGGCTTGGAACTCCTGCCGGGTGTCCACCTCGATCCTTCCGCCACGCCGTTCACCCACAACTTCGACGCCCGCACCGGCATCACCACCGGCATCTCGGCGTTCGACCGCGCCCGGACGATCCAAATCTGCGCCGACCCCGCGGCCGGGGCCGATCAGCTGGTGAAAGACAAAGGCCACGTCGACGGGTTGATCGCCCGCACCGGCGGCGTGCTCGTGCGGGCCGGGCACACCGAAGGCAGCGTCGACCTCTGCCGCTTGGCCGGCCTCCGCGAAGTCGGCGTCATCTGCGAGATCCTCAACGAAGACGGCACCATGGCCCGTCTCCCCGATTTGCGCGACTACTGCCGGACGCACAATCTGAAGCTCTGCTCCATCGCCGACCTCATCGAATATCGGCGCCGCACCGAGAAGCTCGTGCAGCGCGAAATCGCACTCAAACTGCCGACCGAGTACGGGGAGTTCGACCTCATCGCCTACACGTCCATCGTCGATCAGGAGCCGCACCTCGCGCTAACGCTCGGCGGCGTCGGCGTGGTCGACGGCACGGGAACCGTGCCCTGCTGCGAGGCCCCGATCCTCGTGCGGATGCACAGCGAATGCCTGACCGGCGACGCCTTGCACAGCGCCAAGTGCGATTGCGGACCGCAGTTGGCCTACGCTATGAAACAGGTCGCCGAGGCGGGCCGCGGCGTCATCGTCTACATGCGGCAAGAAGGGCGGGGCATCGGGTTGTTGAACAAGCTGCGGGCCTACAAATTGCAGCAGGAAGAGGGGCTCGATACCGTCGAAGCGAATCAGCGACTCGGCTTCGCCCCGGACCTGCGCCACTTCGGCATCGGCGCCCAAATCCTGCACGACTTGGGCGTCCGGCACATCCGCCTACTGACGAACAACCCGCGGAAAGTCATCGGGCTCGACGGCTACGGGCTGAAAATCGTCGAGCGTGTGCCGATCGTCATGGTGCCGGGGGAACACAACCGGGGCTATCTGAACACGAAAAAAGCGAAGCTCGGCCACTTGCTGCCGGAATGACCGCGCCGATGGGAATGGTTCAAAACTGAATTGCGAAAACGAGGGTGGCGATGGGCACCGGCCACCAATCGCCGAGGTCGCTGCGGCTACTGCGACTGTGGGCGTAGATCGACGACAGGCCGACGCGGAAGCCGAGGTCGGTGACCAAGCGATTCGTGAACCGGTGCTGCCAGATCACTTCGGCATCGCAACCGACGCCGAAAGCGACTTCGCTCAACGGGATGATCGTGGCGCTCACGCTCGGGCGCACGGCGATGGTGTTCGCCCGGCCTTCGTAGAGGTGGAGGTCGTAGCGTAAAGCCGTCGATGCGTACGGGACGACCCACCAAACGCCGACGCCGAATTCGGCCCAGAAGCGAGATTCGAACAGCCGGGCACCGACGCGCACACCCGTCGGCAAACCGACGTCGAACGAGACGCGCATGGATTCTTCGACCGGGGCTTTCGGCAGTTCGACCAAAGTCGGCACCGCATCGAGCAGCGGGTCATTCGCCAGTCGCGCCGGCGGTGGTTCGGCCGTCGCCGAGACCGCACCGACACAAAGTGCCAACATCCCGAAGAGCGTACGCATCGCGGCACCTCAGCGCGGGGCGGGTGTGTTCACTTTGGCCTTCGGTTCCGGCGGGCCGACGAATTCCTCCGGCGGGGTCGCGTCTTCTTTTTTCAAATTGTCTTTGATGAGCTGACCGCCTTGCTCCACCTTTTTGCCGATGTCCGTTTCCGCCTTTTTAACATCGACTTCGACGCTGATGTTTTGCTTGCCGTCTTTGCCGGGCGAGAACGCGAGTTTGTACCAACCGAGGTACCAGCCGACGCCGACGAACGCGACGACGACCAACCCGACGAACGCGAGGAAATTCCGCATGGCACCAACCTCCGGCGAGACACGACCGACTTTGCTCCGAGGAAAGAATGATGCCGCGCGGGCGAAATTGCGCCTATCCCAGTTTGATTCGGGGCGAATCTCGGGAAAATCAGTCATGCGCCGGTTTGCCGAATACGCCTTTCAAAACGAGCTTCACGTTTTTCGTCGCGACCGTCTTCGTGTCGGTCGTATCGTCGGTTTGGACGGTGAGCAAAGTGAATTCCTCGCCATCGCGAGCAGCACCGATGTTGGAAACGGCGATGGCAAAGCTCTGAATATCGCCGGGCCAGCCGTACCAGAGCGGAGCTTCGGACCGCGCGGTGAATGTCTTGTTCTTCGGGTTCTCGGCCGCGCTCAGAAACTGCATCTGGAAGCCGACGGAGGCGGAGTCGGCAATTTTCGGTGGCACGGTTGTCATCCATTCGGACGCGAATCGGCCCACGGAAAAAACAACGCGCCCGGAGTCCGCCGGGCCGTTCCACGATCCCCGCTCTGGAATCCTTCTGGGAACGGTGGATTGCCCCGATTCTTCGAATTCCAACCAGCACTGCAACGGTCCGCCGGCGTATTCATACGACCAAGCGCGCAGATCCAAGTCGGATGCCAATCGCTCGTCGGTTTTACCACGGCGAAGTGGTGCCGGGTATTCGCGTAATAATGCGAGTTTCCAACTTTCGGCGGACATCTTCTCAGCGCGGACGTACCGCGTTAAGGTTTGAGGCGCGTCGCTCGGCGGCGGCACTGGCAACTCGACCGGTGCGGGCGCGGGCGTCGGCTCCGGCGCTTTCGCCGGGCACCCGATCGCAGCGACTGTGGAAACAAGAATTGAGAAGAACGTGAGTTGTCGCACGGAAGTCTCCGGTTCGAAGTGACGAACACCGGATACTCTACACAGAATTTCGCCGGACACGATCTCGGTTCCGATTCGTCCGCAGCGTCCGCAGCGTCCGCACAGGGGTGGGGGTACTCTCTGCGGAATCAATTTACTGGAACGGCCCGACGTCCGCGAGTTGGCTCCAGCACCACTGTTCGACGGTGCCGATGGGGAGCCAAGCCTCCGATTCGACGACGTGAAATGCCCCGCTCGCGGCGAGTTGACCGACGGCGTCGGTGATCTCGTACTCGCCGCGCGGCGATAGCGGTAGTGTCAGATCGAAGACCGACTTCGGGAAAACGTAGCCGCCGATGTTGGCCAACTGCGGCGGCACCAAGCCCGCCGGTTTCTCGACGATCCGCTGCAGCGTGCCGTCGGGGTTGGGGAAGACGATCCCGTAGGCTTCCGGTTCGCGCACGGCGCTCACGAGGATGCCCATCGGCACGGCCGCCAAGCGAGCGAGGTCGTCGCGGCCGATGAGGTCGTCGCCGTTGAGCACCAGCACCCGGTCGGACCGCACCGCGTCCCGGCAGCTCATCAGGGCATCGCCGGTGCCGCGCGGCACGTCTTGGCGCACCGTCGTCCAATCCCGAACGTGCGACTGCGTCGTCAAATAGCCTTCGATCGCTTCGGCCAGATAATTCACGACGACGATGACGCGGTCCACGGGCGGCAGCGCCCCGAGGATCCAATCGAGAATCGGACGGCCCTGCACCGGCAACAACGGCTTCGGCAGATGCTCGGTGTAGGGCCGCAACCGGGTGCCCTTGCCCGCCGCTAAAATGATCGCGTCCACGCGAGAGACCCTCCGACAAAATCATTGTGCCGCTCGCCACAACTTACGCACAATCACTTCGCTTCGGTTCCCAAATTCTTCGTCGTCCATTCGGCCCGGCGGAGCGGCGCCCCGCCGACGGACAGCGTCCCGGCCGAGAAGAGGTCTTCGGCTTGCTTGGCGAAACCGAACCAGATGACCGTCTTCTTCTCGCCCGGCTGGAGCGTGTCGAGCGACCAGACGATCAGATTCCGGCCGGCGTTGTGCCCCGGTTTGTCGCTGGCGCGGAGGTCGGTCAGGCCCGTCGGAAGCTTCACTTCGAGGCTCGCCCCCTTCACCGGGTAGGCGCCTTGGTTCTCGATGACGGCTTCGAACGTCGCCGGCCAGTTCTGGTAGATCGCCTTCGGGCCGCTCAGCGTCACCGCGAGTTTCGCTTCGATCACGTTGATGCGGAATTCTTGTTCGACCGCTTCGCACCCCTCGGCTTCGACGCGGATTTTGCCTTTCGATTCGCCCGCCCGGTTGGCCGTGAGTTCCAGCGGCATCGACTCGCTCGCCCCGCCCGCCAGCGCGGCGACGTCGGTGATGAGGTCTTGCGCTTTCGGGTGCTTGAGGCTGTCGGGCAGCAGCGCTTGAACGGTGATCTTACCCACCGTACCGGAGCCTGAGTTCTTGATTTTGACGGTCACCGTGATCGGCTGGCCGAGCAGCGCGGTCTCCGGCGCCGCGATGTGCAGGCCGAGTTCGGGTTTCAACACTTTGACGCTGCGCGTGTCGGTCGACGACGAGCTGAACGTGGCGTCGAAACCGCTGCGGAACTCGGTCGGGCGGGCGTTCGAACCCGGGACGAGCTTCACTTTCAACGAGCGCGTCTCGCCGGCGGCGATGGCGCCCATGCCCCAGGCGCGCTTGCCGTTCATGGAATAGCTGGCCACGGAAGTCTCGCCGAGGTCGTACCCGTCGGTCCACCAACCCGACAGCACGACGTTTTCCGCGATCTTGCCGCCGCTGTTCGTCACGCTGATTTCGGCTGCGACCGCTTGACCGGGCCCGATGCTTTCGGGGAGGATTTGTTTGACGCTCAGCGACGGTTGGCCCGTCACGGGGATCACGGCGACGGACCCCGCGCCGGAGCCGCCGTTGGATACAGTCGGCGCGGGCAGCGCCGGCAACGGATAGGGCGAAGTCGACGGCGCCAACGGCACGAGTCCGCCGTCGACCGGCGCCCGAGTGGCGGGCGCCGGCACACCGTTGAACGAAGGCGGCGGCAGCGGATCGCTCTGTCCGAAGATGTCCGGGGCCGGCGCCCACGCCGCCGCACAGGCGGCCAGCCGGACGAAACGCTTCCACGATCGCATAGTTCGGCCCTCGGCTCTGGGTCGGTGTCGCCGACCCGAGTCCGGGCACGAGCCTCGGCTCGTCCCCCCGGCGGTGCCCCGCGCTTCCCCCGAAGACGGTGCGCTCGCCCACGAACGTCGATTTTTTGGATCGAGTGACGGGGCGATACCGTCGATGTCGGTCGAACGCAAGAGAAAAATTGGATGTCGCAACGATACTTGGCGCGAGGTCGATTGACGTCGAACCATCCGGGGGAAATGCTTCCAACAGAGTGTGTGACACCCCACTCTGGAACAATCTGGACGAATTGGAAGAATCGGATCCAAAAGGGACCGTGTGGCCGAACCTTACGCACAGCAATGACTTACGTCATAAGAATCGAAAGAATCCCTGTGCCAAAGCAAGGGCGTGTTGGAACAATCGCCGTTGGAAGAATACCGGAAAGGCCCGCTGACCGAACGGACCTTTCGGGTTCCATGCCGGTTCGGGAGGTTTCCGTAGGTCGCGCTTGGCGTGACGCCAAACCCGTACCGGAGGCTCCCCGGCGTCCCCCACACCGACGAGCCGCTCCTGGGCGGCGCGCACCGCGTGCACGGGCTGCAAAATCCGCGCGCCGGCGCGAACTCGGCGCGGGCCTGAAATTCTGTGCTATTTCCTTCGATAACAAATTGCGAACACTGCGGACCCGGCGACGATGAACCGAGTTTACCGGATGAGCGACCCCGACACCCGAACGCTGCCTTCGCCGGAGTTGGTCAACGGCGGCCTCCGCAAATTGCTCGATTCCGTCCCCGGGGTCGTCTACCAGTACGAAATCGGTACGGCCGGCCACGACCGCTTCGCCTACGTCAGCCCGTCGTGCACCTCGGTCTGGGGCGTGAGCCAAGAGCAACTCTACGCCGACGCCGCACTCGCTTGGCAACGGATCCATCCGGACGATGTCGACGGGTTGCGGCGGCAGGTCCGTGAATTCGTCGAGGGCGCGCCGTCGCGCCTCGCGGTGGAGTACCGCCTCGTGCGGCCCGACGGCGAAACCCGGTGGATCGAATCGACCATTATCAAAGGCAATACCGCCGCCGGCGGCGTGATGCTCCACGGCGTCTCGGTCGATCACACCGATCGACGGCGCACCGCGGAATTGAAAGCCGAGAACGAAGCCCTCGCCCGCGCGGCCAAGTTGAAGGACGAATTTCTGGCCAGTATGAGCCACGAACTCCGGACGCCGCTGACATCGATCCTCGGCCTGACCGAAGCGCTGAGCGAAGGGGTTTACGGCGACCTCCAAGAGATGCAACTGCGCAGTTTGAAGACGATCACGAGCAGCGCCCGGCACCTCCTCGAACTCATCAACGACATCCTCGACCTGTCCAAAGTCGAAGCCGGGATGCTCGAATTGCAGACCGAGTCGGTGCCGGTGGCCCCGATGTGCGAGATGGCGCTGCTGTTCGTCAAACCGACGGCGTTCAAGAAGCGGCTCCGCGTGAATTTTACGGCCGAGCCCGAAGCGCAGTTCGTCACGGCCGATCCGCGGCGGTTGAAACAAATATTGGTGAATTTGTTGGGCAACGCGGTGAAGTTTACCCCCGATAGTGGTTCCGTGGGCCTCGAAGTCTCGTCCGACGCCGCGGCGGGCACGATCCGCTTCAGCGTTTGGGACAGCGGCATCGGCATCAGCCCGGAAGATCAACAGCGGCTCTTCCAGCCGTTCGTCCAGGTCTACGCGGGCTTGTCGAAGCAGTTCGTGGGCACCGGCTTGGGGCTGTCGCTCGTCAAGAAAATGACGGAGCTGCACGGCGGCACCGTGACGGTGGAAAGCCAACCCGGCTCGGGCGCGCGGTTCACCGTGGAACTGCCGTGGCAACCGGCCGCCGCGCGCAAAAACGATACGCCGACAACGATCGTCACGCCGCCGCCCACCCGCGATGGCAGCGGCTTGCGGGTCTTGCTGGTGGAAGATTCCGAGGCCGTGATCCGCATGGTCACCGATTACTTGCGGGCCCGCGGTTACGATGTGACCCTCGCCCGCAACGGCCGCATGGCCTTGGAATACGCCTTTGAAACGCGGCCCGACATCATCTTGATGGACGGCCACATGCCGGGGATGAACGGCATCGACGCGATCAAACTGCTGCGGGAACACCCGATCACGGCGGAAGTGCCGATCCTCGCCGTGACCGCGCAGGCCATGGCCGGGGACCGCGAGAAGATGCTGAAAGCCGGGGCGACCGATTACCTCAGCAAGCCGTTCACGCTACGGGCGCTCGCGGCGAAAGTCGCCCAGTTGCTGCGCGCCCAACCGACCGACCACCCGGAGTGACCGCCGATGTCCGTTCTGCCCCTCGTGTTGATCGTCGACGACGAACCCCCCTGCCGCGACACCCTCGAAGCCTTGCTGACGAACCAAGGGATGCGCCTGCTCTTCGCCGCCAACGGCCGGGAGGCGATCGAGATGGCCCGCGCGGAGCCGCCGGACTTGGTGCTGCTCGACGTGATGATGCCCGTGATGGACGGCTTCGAAGTCTGCGCGAAACTGCGGGACGACCCCGTGCTGGCCGAGGTGCCGATCATCCTCGTGACGGCGCTCGACGACCGCGGGTCGCGCATCCGCGGCATCGAAAACGGCGCCGACGATTTCATCGTCAAGCCCTACGACCGCATCGAACTCCGCACCCGCATCCGGACGCTGCTGCGGTTGAATCGCTACCGCCGGCTGCACCAAGAGCGGGTGAAATTCGACTGGGTCGTCGAGCACGCCGACGACGGCTACCTGACGCTCGACCGCCACGGGAAGATGACGTACGCGAACGCCGCGGCCCGCCGGGAACTGCACCTGCCGACGAATGCCCCGCGCCGCGATTTCTGGATCACCGCGTCGTCGGACCACGTCGTCGTCGGTCGCGAGTTGAAAGCCGCGCTGCCGTCGACGCCGATCTATTTGGTCCGGCCCGAGACGCCCGACGGCACCGGCGTCTGGTTCTTGCTCGAGCAGTTCACCGTCCCCGGCGACACCTCCGCCGATTCCGTCATTCGCCTCCGGGACATCACCGAAGAGCGCCGCATGCGGCAATCGGTCTGGTCGTTCCGCACCACGCAGAAACACAAAATCCGCGTCTCGGTGTCGAAATCGCAGCAGCGCTGCCAGACGGCGGAACAAGGGCGCGGGGCCAAGCACGACGAAACGATCCCCGTCTTGCAAACCTGGGTCGATCAAGCGGCCCCGCCCGGCAGCACCGTCGCCGTCCACGGGCCGATGCCCGACCGCGGCCTCGTGATCCCTTTCGAGAGTTTCGCGCTCGTCGCCGTGGAGTTGATCGCGTTCGCCCGCAAACCCATGGGCCGCGAAGCCGGGCCGGCCCGCTTCAGTTTGCGACCGGACGAGACGCACGAACACTTGAGCCTGACGCTACGGGTGCCGTGCCGGGATGCCGACGCGAACGAACTGGCCCGCATCTGGTCGCCGAATTACCGCATCCGCAAAGACAACACCTTGGAAGACGACGACGGCCACCCGGCGGGCGAAGCGGCCTCGCTCGTATGGAATGTCGGCGGACGCGTCGAAACCCGCATCGATTCGCTCGGGGCCTGGGTCGAAGTGGAACTGATCTTCCCCTACCAACTCATCGAACTCCCCGTCCTCGCCGGCGGCGGCTTCTTCCGCGACGGCGACTCCCTCTTCGGCGGCAGCATTTGAGGGCTCAACCCCACAACTGAATCGCGGCCACCAGCATCAGCGCCGCGGTCCCCAGTATCCCGGCCAGTGCCAGTAACTTCGCGCGCTTCATCGCTTTCGCTTTCTGCGGGACGAACATCGCCCACGGCCCGAAGGTACCGTCGTCGGTCGGTTCGAACGTCGGCACCTCCGTTTGCAACCACCAGTTGCGGCTGTAACCGTGATTCATCAGCAGCACCACCGGCCGGCAGAGCGACTTCGTCGGGAAAGTGTCGAGCTTGTTCAGGCTCGTGCCGAAGAACCACGCCGCGCGTTCGAGGAACAACTCCCGCGCCGGGCCACCGGTATACTTCGCCGCGTATTGGAACACTTCGACTTTGCGCAGATCTTGTGCCGCCCACGTTTCCGTGGGGTATTGCAGCTTTTCGGGCGTATCCAAGATCGGCCGTTCGTTCGCCGCCATCCACTGCGCGTAGTGCATCAGCGACAATCGGGCGTAACCGTACATTCGGTCGAACTCGCCGAGTTCGACTTTGCAATCGAGGTAGCGGCCGAGGGCTTGCAGGAACATCGTGTAGAACCAGCGCAGCTCCGCGTTCAGTAGATTCAACGATTTCAAATCCTGCGAGGGACTGACGACCCGGCGGATCAGCATCTCGGCGAAGTCCAAATACTTCCGATCCCCGGTGAGTCGGAAGCCATCGAGTAACGCATTCACCGAGTTCGCCGAGGCGCGGCCGGGGCCGTGGTAGCCCGCTTGGCTATCGGTGGCGAGCCCAGTGAACTCGCGCGACAGCCAGCGGAAGACGGTCTTCGACGGGTCTTCGCAGTTCAGGATGTATTCTGCCAGGCCGATGACGGTTTGCCGGTAACGCGGATCGCCCGTGAGGAAATAGGCGATCATCATCCCCGTCGTGTAAACGTGCGACGGCGCCGGCCCACCGCCGACGCTGTACGCCTTCAATAGCTTCTGTTTGGTGGCGTCGTCGAGCGAATCGAGCTTCTCGACGCGGGTGTCTTGCGGGCCGCTGCGGATGCGCTTCGGGTAGCTGCGGTGGTTTGCCGTATCGGCGTGGGCGTAGTGGTAGGTGTGCCAGAACAGCCCGCCGTTGTACGCGGCTTTGTCGCCGGTCGTATGGTAGATGTCGATGTCGGCGGTGTGATCGGCGCATTCGATCATTTGCGAGAACCAGCGCGGGTCGCCGCTGCGGAAGAACTGGGCCGCGAATCCACCGACGCAGTCGTATTGGTTGTTGTAATGCGACACCATCGGCGCCGGCCCCGTGTGCCGCACGGCCTCGTGGTCGCCGTAGATGTCGCCGAAGTTCCGCCAGCCGTATTCGTCGATCTTTTCCCGCTTGTGCAGGAACGTATCCGGCCCCTCGATGGCCTGATCGACCAGCTTCAAGTAGAGGGCATGCGGGTCGGTCGCCTTCGGCGTGAGGTGCGGCAGCGCCTCGCAGCGGGCGTACCACTCGGGCGGACACGAGACTTGCAGCGGCGACCGCGCCCAGACGAGCGGCTGATCGGTGATGTCGGCGTCACCGAAGGCGACGGTGAAGGTGTGGGTCTTGCTTTCGCCGCCTTGGAGTTCGACGGATTGTCCTGTGAGGCCTTCGTCGAGTAATTGAAGAGTGATTCCTGCGACGGGATCGCCGGTTTGCCTCTGACGATCATCCTTGACCTGAACGCCGATTGGGAAGTTCTCCCAGAAAGTCGGCATCGCGATTCCGATATCGCCTGCCATCACAACAGGTGTGGCGCGAAGCCCGGTCTTTCCATTCAGCCGATACCCGCAAAAAGGCGGCGGCACTTTATGCGCCTCGTCCATGTGGCTTTCACTTTGCCAATTCTCTCCGCCGCTGGAGGCTTGATACAGTTCGACGGTATGCGCTTCTTCGAATGGCATCCCGCGCAAGGAGGAAATCCGAAAGGGGGGGGCTGCGGGAATCGTCACTTGCAGTCCACGGAGGAGGATCGATCCTTCGTTGCCCAAATCCCAGTTGCCACCGGGGTGTCCGGCCGCATCCGGGTTGGTGATCGTGAGGTGAACGCGTACTGCGTTGGCGCTCGGGAAGTCGTCCCGAAATCCGGTGACTTCGATTTCGGAATGGCGGCGGAATTGGAATTGCGTTCGGATTCGAACGGTCGCTTCTCCGACCGAATCGGGCAATTCGAACACGTCGCTGGATTCCAATTCATCGAGCTGGACGCGGATCGGCAGGCCAGACCTCACCCCCCGGCCCTCTCTCCGAAGCTCAGAGACGGAGTCGCGCACCACCAACCGATACCCCGTCGCACCATTCCCTTTCGTGCTCAGCAGCGTATCGCAGAGCACCCAGCGCACGCTGCCGTCGGGCCAGCGTTCGAGCACCTCCGTTTGCAGCGGCACCTCCCCATCCGGGCCGATGCAGGCCAAATGCTCCGCATCGCGCAGCACGCCGCGCGGCCACGGCACGCCCACCGTCACCGGTTCACCGCGGCGCTCGCACGGCTCCGCGCTCCAACCGAACAATTCGACTTCGTCCAGCATTCGCTACTCCGGCAACGTCGGCGGAGTTCATTTCTTATCGGCGTCGATCCGGAAACTGTCGAAGAATTTCGCCCGCCGCGCTTCGAGTTCCGATTCGGAGATCTTTTTGGCAACGAATTTCACCGCGAGTCTGAGCACGAAGACGCGATCGTCCGCACGGATCACCCGGACGAAAAACGAACGCTTAAACAGATCTTGCGATCGGTAGTTCAACACTTCTCGCCCATCGATGATCGCTTTGGACGCTTCGAGTTTCGTGGCCCCGCCGATTAAGAAGGTTTGCAGGTCCGTATCATTGGGACGATTCGGCGGGAGCTTGTACTGGTACGCTTCGTAAATAATGGCATCCTTTTCGCATTTGTATCCGATGCCATCGACCGCGTCCTTGGCGAAGCCGAGCCGATGCGGTGCGGCCGTTCCTTCTTCGGGTGCCGAGATGGAGAAACCGGCGTTCTTGACCAATGGCACCCAAGCGGGTTCATGGGCGAGCGGATCGGTGTTTTTCGGATCGTATTGGATTTTGATCGAGTTGAAAAAACGTTCCGCCCGCGCGTCGTGTACCGGGTCGGCCGTTCGATGAATGCCCTCCGGCACCGTGCAACTGAACGCGTAAATGCGATTGCCGGTTCGAATCGTCACGGCGTAGGCTGGCCCGTCGAAAAAATCCTTGAAGGTCCACTTCTTCGCGGGCCTCCCGTCGATCTTAACGTCGACCGAAGACTGAAACTTCGCGCCGTGCCCCAATAATTCTTGTACGAATGCCGCCGTGTCGAGACCGCCGTCGGTCCATTCGGAATACCCGGCGACGTATCTGCAGCGATTGTCTCGGGCCGTATGTTTTCGCACCGCCCGCCGCGGGAATGGGTCTTGGTCATCCTTCGCGTTTTTGGGCATGTCGACGCTAAACCCGTCTTTCTGCACCGTGGCCCAAGCCTCGACCGTCGCCGTGTCGGACTCGGACGTCGCATCGGCCGGATAGTCGATCGTGACGCTGCGCAACCACGCTTCGCGCAGCCGCGCCGTCACGGCCCGATCCTGTTGACCGCCGCTGCAGTGGAATTGAAACGCATAGACGCGATCGCCCACTTTTCCGATCCAGTAGTACGCTTCGCCGAACTGGTCTTGCGAGAACTCTTTGCCGGCGTGCCCGCCGATGCTGCGGTCGCCGATTTCTCGGTGTTTGTCCGTAGTAGTGAACGCAGACGCGAGCAACTCGGCGTGGCTCAGGCGATTCAACAGGTCGTTGCCGAGGGTGCAGACCACGACGCCGATTTGGTAGCTGTCGAGTTCGCCTCGGTCGGAGTACCGGTAACTGCGGCTCGTATGAAAATCCATCCCGACCTGCAGGCGTTCGTCCGGTTGCCGCCGCGGCACTTCCGGGGGGACGTACATCGTGAAGCCGTCTCCCTTGGCCCGTCGCCAATGCCGGGGAATTTCCGGATCGCTCGACGGCCCACCGCGACCGGTGACGACGTCGGCCACCCGCTCCCGGAAGATGTAACCGAGCGCGCCGCCGGCCAGCAGCGTCAGGAGCCAGAGAGAACTCATCAGCAGAAGCCGCAAGACAACCCGGCGCTTCTTAACGGGTTCGATCCGCCTCAACTTCGGTCGCGGGTAATCGACCGACGGCACCGGCACGGCCGTGCCGCACCCCCCGCAGGTCAGCGAGGTACCGCGATCCGTTTCTCCGGCTACGATTTCCTCGAAACAACCGGGGCATTGAAGTTGGACGGCCATGGGTCGATCTCGGCGATAGTCGGGGTGGGAGGCCGGCTTACAATAGCTTATCTGAAGCTCTCCGATTTTCCGGCGATTCCCCGAGTCGATCCTCCATGCCCGAACCCACCCTCGAATCGTCGACCCGGCCGGTCACCGATTCCCAAATCCTCCACTGGGGAAAAGCCCCGTCCCCCGAGACCGACAGCGTCCCGGAGACCAAGTTCCTCCAAGGCCCCCTGCCGCGCGGGTTGGAACTCTGGCACACCATCAACGTGATGCGCGAGATGATCTACGGCTTCCGCAAGCTCAGCTTCCTCGGCCCGTGCGTCACCGTCTTCGGCTCGGCCCGATTCGACGAGAATCACGTCTTCTACAAGCAAGCCCGGCTCATCGGCCGACGGCTCGCCGAGAACGGCTTCACCATCATGACCGGCGGCGGCCCCGGCATCATGGAAGCCGCCAACCGCGGCGCGAAGGACGTCCCCGGCGGCCGGTCGGTGGGGTGCAACATCAAGCTGCCCCAAGAGCAGAAGCCGAACCCGTACCTCGATAAGTTCGTCGACTTCGAGAACTTCTTCGTCCGCAAGTTGATGCTCGTGAAGTACAGCTACGCGTTCGTCGTCTGCCCCGGCGGCTTCGGCACTCTCGACGAACTGTTCGAAGTGCTGACGCTGATCCAAACGGGCAAACTCGCCGACTTCCCGGTGGCGCTGGTCGGCCGCGAGTATTGGGCGCCGGGCATCGAACAGATGCGGAAGTTCGTGGCCGAAAAGACGATCGACCCGGTCGATTTCGAGAAGCTCTACATCGGCGACGACCCCCGCGAAGTGGCCGCGCACGTCA
Source organism: Fimbriiglobus sp. (assembly GCA_043727575.1). Taxonomy (GTDB): domain Bacteria; phylum Planctomycetota; class Planctomycetia; order Gemmatales; family Gemmataceae; genus JALHQU01. The sequence goes on along the minus strand of JAYSYN010000104.1, from coordinate 428 downwards.
CGGGCATCGCGATGAAAAAGTTCGGCCTGAGCTACGGGGCCAAGATGCGCCGCCGCTGGTGGCTGGGGGAGTGAGTCACCGTACGGTGAAGCGCCGGAAGTCTTGGGATGGGCGCCTTGCGGATTGAAGAATCTGCTCGCGACAACTCAAGCAGCAGTTTTCGAGTCGAATAGAGCGACAAATTTTTGAATGCCGGGTAGCTCGGTCAATTCGTCAAACCGCGACATCGCCGAAAGGGCATTGGCGATAACGAATCGCAGACGGGGTTCACGCCCAGCTCGGTAGGCGACGCACAAAATCTCGAATGCCGCTGTCCGCGTCGAAGGAACGCTAAGAAGCTATCCGAAAAGTGACCTGTTCGTAAAGGTTTGTTTCTGAGCACGTTATCCGCTTTCCCCGATTGCGGAGCGGAGTCATGGATTCGACCC
>JAYSYN010000103.1:0-17702 GCA_043727575.1 Fimbriiglobus sp. | reverse complement strand
GCCCGCTCGTGGAACTCCTAGCCCTCTGCGACACCCCGGAGTGGAACGACCTCTGGACCGCCGCCTAACGCCGTGGCAAAATCCGGAGGGATACCCGGATGCCGGCCCTCTCGGTTGTTTCCCGGCGCCGGCGGTATAATATTCCTGATTCCACCGACGCAATTACCGGCTCAGGATTCCTCCATGACCATCCCCGCTCTGCTCCGCGGTCGGACCTACGAAAACATCACCGAGACCTACGGGAATACGCCGCTCATCAAATTGAAGCGCGTCTCGGCGGGCTGTGTCGCCAGCATTTGCGCGAAGCTCGAGAACTTCAACCCTCTCTGGAGCGTCAAGGACCGCATCGGCGTGGCCATGCTCGATGCGGCCGAAGCCGCGGGCAAGGTTACCAAGGACACGGCCATCATCGAGGCGACTTCCGGGAACACCGGCATCGGGCTGGCCTTCGCCTGCGCCGCGCGCGGTTACCGCCTCATCATTACGATGCCCGAGAGCATGTCCCTCGAACGCCGGCGGTTGCTAAAGGCCTTCGGGGCGGAATTGCACCTGACCCCGCGCGAACTCGGCATGAAGGGAGCCGTCGGCAGGTCGGAAGAACTCTTCCGCGAGTACGGCGGCGAACCGAAGGCGTTCATCCCGCAGCAGTTTCAGAATCCGGCCAACCCGGACGTCCACCGCACGACGACCGCCGAGGAAATCTGGCGCGATACGGCCGGGGAGATCGATATTTTCGTGGCGGGCGTCGGCACCGGCGGCACCATCACCGGTTGCGGCGAAGTCTTCAAAGCCCGCAAGCCGGGGGTGAAACTGATCGCCGTCGAACCGAGCGCCAGCCCCGTGATCACGCAGTTTTTGGCCGGGAAGACCCTACAACCGGGGCCGCACAAAATCCAAGGCATCGGGGCCGGATTCATCCCCGGGAACCTGAATACGAAGATCCTCGACGAAGTGATGCAAGTGACGGACGACGAATCGTTCGAGATGGCCCGCCGGCTGGCCAAAGAAGAAGGAATGCTCTGCGGCATCAGCTGCGGCGCGGCCGCGGCCGCGGCGGTCAAAGTCGGTATGCGGCCGGAAAACGCCGGCAAGCTCATCGTGGTGATCCTGCCCGACTTGGGCGAACGCTACCTGAGTACGGCGCTCTACCCGCAGGAGTGACAACCGACATTGGCACCCGGTCTCGGTTGCCGTTATGATCAACAACACCGGTTGTCCACCGTACAGCAATGCGGCTTCAACTGGCGAAAGGCTCCGGGAAGGCGTGTGGAAAGAGATTGGGAGCTACGATTTGGCTCGACCGAATCGCGATTTGGCTAGAGCTGGTTTCACAACCCTGTCAACTGCTGTAATTTGTGGGCCTTTTTGGGGTTGTGAAACCAGCTCTATAGACTAATCAGTGTCCTGATGCACTGAGTTAGCTGAGATTGATCAAATGCTATCAAAGATCGAGATCAAAAACTACCGGTGTTTTCCATCCTTTCGGATGAATGGGCTGGCGCGCGTCAACTTGCTGGTGGGGAAGAACAATAGCGGGAAGACGGCATTGCTGGAAGCGGTCCAGTTCTTGGCGTCCGGTGGCGATCCGTTGGTCTTAGACTCGATTGCTCGCCGTCGCGGCGAATTTGTAATGACCCGCGCTGGGAGAAAAATGATCGATGCGAGCCATTTTTTTCACGGACACAAGATTTACCGTGAGAGTGCGATCCAGATTTCGAGTGACATTGGTCACGAGCCAATTTTAGTGCGTGCTGACGTTATCTTAAATCTAGATGAGCCTGACGAAAGTGACGTCGCAGACATCGCCCCGGAACCTCCCGCATTCAATCTGAAATTTGAAGGTGGCTTGCTAAGCCCTCATAATCGATATTCTTACCAGTTGACGAGAGAAGGTGGAGTTGATTTCTCCCGTACCAAATTGTCTGCGATGCTTCATAGCGAAAGTTTTCCAACGATACGTTTTGTCAGCACAGAAATTAAAAATCTATCGGATCTGTCGTTGATATCTAACGAGCTAACAATCAACCGTACAAAAGGACAAGTTGTCAGAGCACTGCAAAAACTCGATCCCGATGTTCAAACGTATGAATTCCTAGAACCGGTTTCACAACCCCATAAAGCCCACGGATTTCAGCAGTTGACAGGGTTGTGAAACCAGTTCTAGCCATTGGCGAAGGGAATTCATTTAGTCGAAGCATTTTGATCGGGCGAAAAAACGATAAACTCACGCCGATTGGCAGTATGGGTGATGGCATGCTGAGGATTCTGTCCCTCGCTTTGAACCTCGCCAGCTCCAATAATAGCGTTTTGTGCGTGGATGAAATTGATACTGGGCTCCATTATTCGGTGATGCCGAAAATGTGGAAGCTCGTGCTTGATCAAGCTATAACTAAAAATATCCAAGTTTTCGCCACCACACATAGTTGGGACTGCATCGAGGGGCTTGCTCGATTGTGCGAACTCGAACCGGAGTGGCAGAAACATGTCGCCGTTCACACCTTAGATCGAAACTTGGCCCGCAATGTGGTCTTCGACGGCGATTCAATCGTCGGCATGGCCAAACATCACATCGACCCGCGGTAGTGTGCGACATGCAAAAGAAGACGATTCCAAAGTTATATGTCGAAGGGCCTGACGACGTATCCGCGATCGCCGGACTTTTGAAGCGACACGGCTATGATACCGACCAAGGCAAAAAACATCTTTACATTAAATCTTTGAGCAGCGTTGAAGAATTGTTGCGATCGATTCCGGCTACGGTCAAATCCGAAGTGAATTCGCCCTGCGGCTTTGTGCTCGATATCGACATTGCAATCGCCAGTCGATGGCAATCAATAAATGACAAGCTAAAATTCGCCGGCGATCCAAATACGACACTCGAGTCACTTGTACCGGATGCCTGTCCCCCGGATGGTTACATCGGCAAAATCAAGGATTATCCGCATCCATTCGGCGTCTGGTTGATGCCGGATTGTCAGAGCGATCTACTCAAACTCGAAAATCTTATCGAGACGCTCATCCCTACGGGCGATCCTCTCTGGTCTCACACTAAAAAATGCACTGCCGATGCGGTTAGTTTGGTTGATCAAGCCAATATTGTTGAACCGGGACTAAATTGGAAGTGTTTCGGTAACAAGGACAAAATCAAAGCGGAACTCCGCACTTGGCTCGCTTGGCAAGAAGAACCAGGATTGCCTTTCGGCGCTGCCATCAACAATCAGAGCCTCCGCCACAATTCACCACAAGCAGTTGCCTTTTTGGACTGGCTCAGTCAGCTCTACGGATTCAAATTCTAAATGCCTCCCTTCCCCCGGTGGTACTCGCATGTTCCGCATCGCCCTCGCCATCTCCCTGCTCGCCGTCGCACCGGTGTTCGCACAGAAGGAATTCGGCTTCGACAACCGCAAGGGTTCCGGGCAGGCGTACCTCAAGCCCGAAGAGACCGTGGCGAAGTTCAAGGTGCCCGCCGAGTTCGAAGTCAAGCTCTTCGCCGGGGAACCGCAGCTCGTCAACCCCGTCGCCTTCAGCATCGACGAGCGCGGCCGGGTTTGGTGCGTCGAATGCTTCGAATACCCGAGCAAAACCCCCAAGGGCAAAGCGCCGCGCGATCGCATCGTGATCCTCGAAGACACCGACGGCGACGGCCTCTGCGACAAGCGCACCGTCTTCTGCGAGGGCAAAGACTTCCCCGTGAGCGAGGAGCGCAAGAAGGCGGGCCTCGGCGCCTTCGACCTCTGCACCGGGCTCGAAGTCGGCCACGGCGGCGTCTGGGTCGGGGCGGCGCCGTACGTCTGGTTCATCGAGAACAAGGACGACAAGCCGGGCAAATTTGAAACGGTCCTCGGCGGCTTCGGTTCGCAGGACACGCACGAAACGCTCAACACCTTCACCTGGGGGCCGGACGGCTGGCTCTACGGGCTGCACGGCGTCTTCAGCCAGAGCAACGTGAAGCCGCTCGACGGCCCCGAGACGCGCATGAACGCCGCGATCTGGCGGCTGCACCCGAAGACGAAGAAGTTCGAGATCTTCGCCGAGGGCACGAGCAATCCGTGGGGGATCGACTTCCGCAACACCGACGGCCAAGCGATCCTCGCGTGCTGCGTCATCCCGCACCTCTACCACATCGTGCCCGGCGGCATCTACAAGCGTCAGGCGGGGGCGAGTTATAACCCGTATGCATACAGTGCCATCCAAGAGATTTCGGATCATACATTTCACAAAGAAAGCGGCTGGGCCCACGCCGGGCTGTTGAGTTTGGATGTGCCGCACATGCCCAAACGATTCCAAAACAGCGTGATCTTCGGCAGCATCCACGGCTGCAGTTTGAAGCAGAATATCTTGAAGCCGAACGGATCGAGCTACACCGCCAGCCGCGGCGATGATTTCCTGCAAAGTGGCGATAAGAACTTCCGCCCCATCAACATGAAGTGGGGCCCGAATGGCGATATCTATCTCATCGACTGGCACGATCAAATGCCCTGCCACCAAGCGAAGGCCGAGGAGTGGGACTACGAACGGGGGCGGGTGTATCGGATTCAGTTGAAAGATCGCAAGGGGAAGAAGGCGGAGGATTTGGGGAAGAAGAATTTGAATGAATTGCAATCGCTCAACGCCCAAGATGACCCTTATCGTGCGAGGACAGCGTTGCGTCTACTTTCGGAGCGAGCCGACAAAGCACTTGCGGCGAAAGGTCAGCCGGAAGATCGAAACAACTTCTCAGCACGAGCGGGAGTGGAAGCTCGCGGGTTCACGAATTCCGAATCGGCAATTCAATCCGATTGGTTCGACTGTGACCCGGAGGAAAAACGCGCTCTCACAATCCGCACGTTGGCCACTCGCTCCCCGTTCAACGCCGAGTTTCTGAAGCGATTCGTCGAGATTGCGGAGTCCGGAAAAGATGCGGCCGTCCGCCGTGAACTCGCTTCCGCCGCAATTCGACTCGCCGAAAAACACGATGTCACCGAACTCGTCCGCGCGTTGATGAAGCGCAAGGAAGACGCCAACGACCCGTTGATTCCGCATTTGACTTGGCTGGCCTACGAGAAGATCATCTCGAAAAAGTCCGCGGCCGAGAAGGAACTCGAGTTCCTCGCCAAGGAAGCGCCGGACAACATCTTTGTCCGCGATCAGATCGTTCCCAAAGTCATGCGCCGGCTCGTCGCCACCGGGCAGGCGGACGACCTCGCATTGTGTTTGAAGTTCGTCAAAGATGTGCCCGACACCAACACCCGCGAGAAGGCGCTCGATGGCTTGGTCGCGGCGCTGGCGAATCAAACCGTGAAACCCCCGGCGACGTGGACCGCGTTGCAAACCGAGTTGCGCAAGGATCAACGGTTGGTAAGCTTGGTCAACAAACTCGCGGTGAGCTTCCGCGATCCGGCGGCGCTGAAGCGGGCGTATGACACTTTGCAGACCGGGAAGACTTCGGACGAACTCGTCCAAGCCCTGCGCGAACTCGTTCAGTTGCAACACCCCCAAAGCGCGATGCTCATCGAAAAGATTCTCCGCCGCGAAGAACAAGATTCTGCACTCCGACTCGAAGCCGCCCGGCAATTGGCCAACATCAACGATGCCAAACTCACCGCGACGGTGCTCGGGTTTTGGTCGAAATACCCCAAGGAACTTCACGCCGACTTGGCCAACAGCTTGGCCGGTCGCAAAGAGGGAGCCAAGGCCCTGCTGACGGCCATGGGCGAGAAGAAGATCGACCGAACCGTCCTTACCGACAACACCGTCATCAAGATGCAGGCCTTCAACGACAAAGACATCAACGCCCTCATCGAGAAGGCGTGGGGCCGCACCCGGCCGACGCCGGACGAACTGAACAAGCTGATCGACAAGACCCGCGTTGAACTCTATACCTCCCCGGCGAGCTTCAATCGCGGCCAGAAGGTTTTCGAGAACCAGTGCCAGAAGTGCCATAAATTCGAGGGGAAGGGTCAAGACGTCGGGCCACCGCTCGACGGCGCCGCGCGGGACATCGAGTATCTGCTGGCCAACATCATCGACCCGAACCGCGTGGTCGGCGCGCCGTACTTTTTGCGCACGGCGAACACGCTCGACGGCCAAGCGATCCAAGGATTGCTCGCCGAGGAAGACGACAAATTCCTCACCCTCAAGATCGAAAACGGCGTGCTGAAGAAGATCGCCAAGGCCGACCTCGACGGCCCGGTGAAGATCACGGAGAAGTCGATGATGCCCGAAGGGCTGACCGCCGGGATGACCCCGCAGGACTTCCGCGATCTGCTCCGGTATGCCATGAACAGCCCCTATTTGACCGACGTGACCGTGGGCGGCAAGCCGGTGTCGGTCGGCGTGCCAGGCCGCATCGCGGTGACGAAAGGCGGGACGATCGAGGCGAAATTCACCGCGGCGAAGGAACTCAAAACGAAACTGCTGATCGGGTCGAGCACTGAGTTCGTCGTGGAGCTGGACGGCAAACCGCTCGGCAAAGGCACGGGCACCGGCAAGGCGATCCAACCCGACACCGACGGCTTCGAGGTGACCCTGCCCGCCGGGGAGCACACCTTGCGGATCATCACCGGCGAAGCCGAGGCGGTACTGTACGCCCGCTTCTTGGACCCGGAGCGGAAGCTCAGTTATCCCGAAGGGAAGTGACGGGCGAGCGGCACTTGTGTCACTCCCCCAGCGCGAAGACCAGATAGCGGCCGGTGCCGCCGCCGGAGCGGAAGATGGCCTTCGGGCCATCGTAGGGGAAGACGCCGTTCCAGAGGGGCGTGAGTTTGGGGACCGGGTCGTCCGGGGCGCGGCCGGGGCGGTAGCGGCCGGCGAGTTCGTGCCGGGCGTAGTCCGGGTAAGGGTGATCGGCGTATTCGACCCATTCGAGATCGGCGACCAAAAAGCGCGCGGTCCGGTTCGACTGCCGTTCGGCGCGCACGATCGCATCGGCGTCGGGGCCGATGTTCTCAGCCGTGTGGACGTGCATGAACCGCAGCCCCGGTCGGACGCCGAGTTGCAAATAGAGCGGGTGGGTCCCTTCGTCCCAGCAGATCAGTTCGCGATCTTTCACGTTCCGCTCGCGCAGGAACGCTTCGACTTCGCCGAGTTCTTCCCAGCTCGTCGTGGCGACGTGGTGATGGCATTTCTTCAAGCGGTCTTTCAAGCGGGCGTTGTCCGGCCCCGTTGTCGGGGTGCGGAACGCGTCGAGCCAGCGATCCCCGAAGCCGGGTTCCGCGAGGGGGTGCCGGTATTGGAGGTCGAGCTTCGCCAAGCTGATCGGGCCGTTGCGGAACGCGTCGCCGATGGCGGGGACGTCGTCGCCGAGGCGCAGCATGAGGCTCAGCGACGCGATCCAACCCAGGGCGAAGGCGGGCAGGCACCAGCGGTGCGACGCCCAGAGGGCCATCATCATCAGCGTCTCGACGACGTGGACGTACTCGAAGGCGCGCTGGAAGACCAGCGACTCGAACGCCCAGACGACGTAGACCCAAGCGAGGACGGCGCGGGCGAAGCGCGTCGGATCGTCCGGGGCGGGGTCGTACCAACGGGGCGCAATCTCCCGGCCCATCGGTCCGCGTTCACCGGCGGGCAGCCACCGGGCCGAAAACGCGCGGCCGTCGATCAACGTCAGAACCGCGAGCAGCAGCGACGGGACGAGTAGCAGGCTCCAGGGCGGGAACCAGCCCAATTCATGGCGCAGACGGAAGCCGAGTTCGCCGTAGACGAGGTCGGCGTAATGCCCGTTCCACTCGGTCATCACGATCCAAAAATGCGGCCACGTTCCGGAGGCGACGAGCGCGGCGATTCCGGCCGAGCCGACGGCGATCCCGGCCGCGAGGTTCCCGGCCAAGTCGCGGCCGGCGATCCGCCAGGAGCCGCCGCCGAGCCGCCGAACCGTCAACAGCCAGACGGCCAAGGCCAGCGGGATCACGTGCGGCTTGATCCACGTTGCGACGGCCCAGAGCAACCCCTCGGCGAAGGCCGGCCAAAAGTACCTATCGGACAATCCGGAGGCACTGCGGACGATTCGGCGCACGCGGAGGTAGACGGCCGTCAACATCGGCAGCGCGAGCCAGACGTCGCGCTGCGCATGGAGCGATTCGCTGCCGAAGGGATAAAGTGCGACCATGCCGGCGAGGGCCCACCACCGGGTCGCGGGGGTGCCGCCGCCGAGTTTCGCCAGTCGGTCGAGGAGGAACGCGACGCCGGCGAAAATGGCGAGGTCGACGCCGCGCACGGCGAGGCTGCTGTCGCCGAGTGTGGCCCGCAACAGGGTCAAGCACCAGACGTAGCCGGGGGTGTTGGTATCGAAGACATCCCGGTAGTGGACGCCGCCGGAGAGGATGGCGTGGGCCGCGACATCGTAGAGGGAGACATCGCACCAGAGGGGCAGCCGCAGGAAAATCGGCACCCCCGCGATCAGCAACAACCCGGCCAAGGCCATCGGCAGTCGGGGGCTTCGCCAGATTCGGAGGAATCGAGACGCTGTCGGCAAATCGACCATGCGGAACCGGCCTTCGTAATTTTCGCCAAATAACTGTTGCAATCGAACCGAGGTCACTTTAGCATTGGACTAAAGCGGAACGGATATCCCGCAAAATCGTGGAACTCGGACGGAATCGCCCACTTCTCCACGCGATGTTTGCAACGGTTCGTCGTCCGGCACTTTCCCTCACCGGGAGTTCATCATGGTCACGGAATCACTCTGTCCGGCGCAAGCCAGCTCGCAGTTGCTGAAGTCGTCGAACCCGGAATTGCGCCGCGTGCGGGTTCAAGAGAGCGAAGAATCGATCGTCCTCCGCGGCACGGTGTCGTCGTATTACCTCAAGCAACTGGCGCAAGAATCGATGCGGCCGGTCGCCGAGGGCCGCCGCATCGTGAACTTGCTCGAAGTGCCGCGCTGAGGTCAGCGCCCGAAAGCCGCCATCATCATCAAGAGGGCGTACTGCCCGCCGCTGGTGCGCATCGTCAGGTTTTTGCCGCCGCGGACATCGTAACCGTAGTACGACATCAGGCGATCCGGCAGCGGGAGCGACTCGATCCCGCGTAGATTTCCCCCGCCCGCTTTGATCAATTCCATCCCCTTGGCCAAATTTGCGACGACATCAAATGCGGTCGCCGCGGCCGGTTTGAGCGCCATTGCCCGCTTGAGTTCCGCTTCGGCATCCGGGCCGACCGCCAAAAACAGGCCTTTGTTGCCGACGGCGACGTTCAGCACGGGTTTGTCGCCGAGGAGTTTCAGGACGTCCCCGGGGATCAAGTTGTCCAAGGTCACGGTGTGGACCGGGACATCGCCGATTTTGTAGGCGTTCAGTTTGATGGCCGTCGCGAAGTCTTTGGGCAGATCCTTGGCGAGGGCGAGAATGATTTTGACGAACGTCGCCGGGTCGTCGAGGCCGAGCGCCGCGACGGCGGTGTAGTGGCCCGCTTTGGTCGGGCCGAAGAGCGCCGCGCCCAAGTCGACTTCCCCGGCGGTGATCGACTTTTGGAACGCGGTGCCGATCGACACGAACACCGGTCCGAACTCCGCGGGCAAGCCGGAAGTGCCGCCGGCCATGGGCAGCCATTCGCCGATGAGATTGCCGAACGTCGCCAGCACGCCTTTCGGGATTCCCCCCGGCAGGACGAGCCAGCCCCCGGCGACGGCGTCCTTGGTGACGAGTTGCTGGAAGCGCCCCTTCGCCGGAACGATCGCCGCCAAATCCGCGGCCAGAACGGATTTCGCTTTCGGGACCAGCGTCGATTCGATGTCGAATTCGCCCGATTTGGAATCGAAGATCATCCGGTACGAGAGCGTCTCGCCATCGGCCAGGAGGAGATCGTAGCTGCGTCGCCCCCAGCCGAGCATTTCTTTGAGGAAAGCGGGGGCGCTTTTGGGCATCCCGTTCGGGCCCCGGGCCTGCATCCGGTCGACGTCGCCATTCCATTCGTCGAACAGCGGGTACGCCATGTCCGCGAGTTCTTTGGGGAAGTGCTTCCCGGTGATCGTCGCGGAGAACAGCGCGGGGTCTTTGTCGTCCACGAGGCGGGAGATCGGGATCAGTTTTTCGGTGACGGCCAAGGCCTCGAGCGCATCGCGCGCTTCGATTTCGGGCCCGTGGATCGAGAGGTAGGCGTGTTTGTCGTGAAAGCGGAGGTGGCCTTTCATGTCGCGGAACGGGTCGCCGGTGAGTTCGTAGATGCCTTTGATTTTGGAGTCCTGCACGCCGAGGTGCAGGCGTTCCAACAATCCCAGCGCGTCTTTCTCATTCGTGATCGGCAAAACGAGCACCAGGTGCGACCTCTCGAACTTCCCGCGCAGGTAGGCGTACCCGCCCATCGGTCGGGCGAGGTCGAGCCCGTCGAATCCCTTCTCGCCGAGGGCTTCTTTCAGTATCCCGTCGACTTTCTTTTGGGTCTCCTCGCCGCCGCCGTTGAGCTTCAAGTACAGGCGGAAGTCGTCGAGGATTTTCTGCCCATCGCGGGCTTGGAAGACGATCGTCGGCGGTTCGTATTTCGCATTCGGCGCGGGCACCGGCGCGGCGGGGGCCGGGGCGAGCAGCAGCGGCGCGATCCCGGCGATGACGATCCAACGGATACGGGCGAGCATCGAAACCCCTCCGAAGAAAATGGCGACTCGAATCGGGCATTGGTCAGTTTAGCGAACCGGCCCCGGCCGGCGCAGTCGAACGAGTTACCGCTTGGTCACGCCGCGGCGGATGTACCGGATCGCCTCGGCCATGCTGTAGAAATGCCGGCCGGCGGTCATCGTCGAAACTTCGTGCTCGTTCAACGAAGCGGCGAAGAGGTACAGGCACGTCGGCGCTTCGGGCCGGGCCATGTCGCGCTCGATCAATTCGAAATAGAACGCGCCGAATTGCACGTCGAAACAGAACGTCACGTTCGACCCTTGTCGAACGGGGCGGACCAACTCGTCGAGCCGCGGCAGATCGCGGAAGAGCACTTCGGCTTCCTTCCGCCAGATTTCTTTCTGGTCTTCGACCGCTTTGCGCGGCTCGATGTCGATCAATTCATTCGACACGTCCGGCAGACGGTAGAGGCCCTTGCGGATGTCCCGCTCGGAGGCCCCTTCGGCGACGATCGTCGTGACGCCGTTGCGCACCTCGGCGAGGAACGCGAAGTCGATCCCGCCTTTCCAATGCGTGAAATGTCGCAGGGCCCGCCGGTACTCCGCGACGTGGTTGTTCGGGTTCGCGGAGAACGTCCGCGGATCGCGCGGCAAGTTCCACCACGTCCACAGAAACAGCAGGAAAATCGCGAGGGCGAAGCAGGTGAACGACACCGCGCCCACGACCTCGGACTTGGCTTTCTCCTCGTTGAAGAGCTGTATCAACAATTCGAGGTGCGTCGATTGGTAGCGCCAGACCCCGCGGAGCAGCAGCGAGTAGGCCGCACCGAGCAGGCCGACCGCCAGTATCGGCAAGAAGCGTCGGCCGGGGTTGATCCACTCCACGAGGGGCCGGCCGCTGCCGAAGGAGACGAGGTAACTGAACAACAAGTAGACGAGAGCCGCATACCCGGAGGCTTGCAGAAGCTCTTGCACGGCCGACACTCCCGATAGGGGATGATTATCCTATGGGGAGTGATTCGCCCGGAGGGGGTGCGGATTGGAAGGGGACGCGATCAATCTTGCAGTGGCTTCCGAATCGTGCCGCCGCGACAACTGCGACGACGTGGGTTCACTGCCTCAAAATGGTGTATCGATGCTGTTGACCGATCAGGCAAACGGTCTCGCCTTGGCGATCGACGATGAGCGAAAAGAGATTGAGGAGATCCCGTCCGAGAACGCTCATGTCGAGTGTTTCGAGCTTGATGAACCCGGCGAATTGCCCGTTGAAAGCGACTTTGCCATTGTCGTCGTGACTCAGTCGAATCTGCGTTTCGACGATCACCGACTCGGCGACCCCACCGACGCCACTCAACTTTTCGCTACTCTCGATGGGAGGAAGTTGAACGGCCGCGAATAGGTCGGCGCTGAAAACCGTTCGGTCTGCGCCGGAGTCAACGAGAAAAACGGTTTTCACCCACGATTGATCGCGCGCTCGGATTTCACCCCGGATCACGGGCCGAATCATCCCGTCGTCGCACAAGAACCAGAGTCCGTCGATTCGCATAAATGCGGTGTGCCTTTTCTTTGGGGATGTAGCGGATCAATCGCCCGTCGTCGTCGGGGTGTGCGGCCTTGGCCTGCGCCAAAACTTCTTCGACGGTATCCGCCACGAATAGTTCTTGACCGGCGACGCAGAGGCACTTCCCCCGAAACTGGGAGTAAATCGTTTGGGCGCGCGCTTCGAACCAACTCCAATTTCGTTCGAATCGTTCATCTTGCGCGCGGGCATTCGCCAACTCGATGGGATCGAGCACTTCCCTCATCTCGATGAAGCGCGACGCAGTGGGTTCCACAGTCTTCTCCGCTCGGTCCACCGACTCTCGTTCCATGTTACCAAGCGATAGCCGCGTTCGACACAGTTCAAACTTTGGCCCGAGCGCGCGGACCCCGTTGCGACGCCGCCTCGGGATCCGCGAGAACAGTCCATCACTTCGCCAAGTCGAAGCATGCGATTTCCTTGTCGTTGCGGACGTACATCCGCTTGTTGGCGAAGGCCGGGGCGCACCAGACGACTTTGCGGCCGAAGGCGGTGTTCGTTTGGGCGATTATCCCCTTGGCCCGATCGATTTCTTCGTACTTCTCTTTGGTCAGCTTGCACAGCACGAGGTCGCCGCGCTCGGTGAAGCTGATGAAGCGGTCGCCGTTCTTCACGAGGAAGGCCGTCTCGGAGCCCTTGGCCGCGCCGACGAGTTCGGTACTCTCCCAAAGCCGCTTACCGCTCGGCAGTTCGACGGCGTACATCGTGCCGTTGTCGTCGAAGCCGAACATCGTGTCGCCTTCCAAGAAAGGTTGGACGTTCACTGCGGCGAGGCCGGACTTCGGCTTGTCTTTCCACTCCGTCTTCGCGGCCGGTTTCGCCGGGTCGAGCTTCAGCAAGATGTTCCGGGCCGAGTAGCCGCCGAAGTACAGGTACTCCTTGTACTGGATCGCCGTCATGATCACCGAGCCGCTGGTGGCCTCGTATTTTTCGCTCCAGTAGCGCTCCCCGGTCTCGGGGTCGAGGGACCGGATCGCGCTCGGCCCGACGACGATGAGCTGGCGCTTGCCGCCGGCTTCGATGATCGTCGGCGGGCTGTAGCCCTGCTCCTGCTGCGTCTCGGCCTTCCAGATTTCTTTGCCGGTGGTTTTGTCGAGCGCGATTACGTGGCTGCCCTCGCCGCCGGCGAGCGTGATGAGCTTCTTGCCGTCGATCAGCGGGTGGGCCGCGTAACCCCAGAGAGCCGACTTGGTTTTGTAGACTTCTTTGAGTTCCATCTCCCACACGACTTTGGCTTTGTCGCCTTTGGCATCGAAGGCGATGAGCTTCCCTTCGGCGCCGAGCGTATACACGAGGTCGCCATCGACCGTCGGCGTGGCCCGCGGCCCGGCCGGGTAGCTGATGGCGTACTTCACCGGGTACTCGTGCTTCCAAATTTCTTTGCCGGTCTTGGCGTCGAGGCAGAAGACGCGCTCGGTGCCGGTGGTCTCTTTGCGCTCGAAGTTGCCTTCGTCGGTCTCGCCGGTTTTCTTGACGTAGTCCGTGACGAACAACCGGTCACCGACGACCGCGGGGCCGGAGTAACCGCCGGCGAGCGGCGCGCTCCAGAGTTTCTTCGGCCCGCCCTCGGGGAACTTCTCGACGATGCCCTCTTCGCGCCAGACGTTGTCGCGCTTCGGCCCCATCCACTGCGGCCAATCGTCAGCGCGAAGGCCGGTCGAGAGTGCGAGCGCCGCCAGCAAAGCCAGTTGGTATTTCATCGAGCCGACTCCGGGAGTGATGCGAAAACCCAGAGCTATCTTAGGGAAGGAATTCGCCGCGAGACGCGAGTCGGCTATCCCTTGCGGCGCACCTTCTTTTCCGTCGTGCAAACGTCGACGATCTTGCCGCCTTCTTCGAGCGCCATGTGGAAGCGCTGGTCGCCTTGGAGGCGGTGTACGGTGATGTGGTACGACGTACTGGCGTGGGCGATGTACGACCGCTCCTCGGCTTTGCTCGCGTTGCGGAGTTGGCCCCACGAGCCGTCGCCGAGGTAGACGATGCCGTTCTTGTCCTTCAATCCGCCTTTCAAGGCGTGGGTCCGTTTGAAGGTGTGGTCGTGGTGTTCGAGCACGAGGTCGACGTTGTGTTTCTCGAACAAGGGCACCCAATATTTGCGCTGTTCCTCGCCGGTGCCGCCGGCGCCCACCTTGCCGAAAGGGCCGACCGTCACAGCCGCCGCCCGGAAGCTCGGGTAGCACGGGACGTGGTTGACGACGATCAAATGATCGCGCTCGGTGCGGGCGGCCAAGGTTTTGTCGAGCCAATCGGCTTGATCGCCGCCGATTTTGGAGACGTGCCCGGTGTCCATCAGCACGAGGCTCAGGTAATCGCCGAAATCGAGGACGCCGAAGCTGGTGTCCCGGAATAGGCCGTCGAAATGGGCGAAAAAGAACGGCGCGTCGGCGCGCGTCTTGTTGTAACCGCCCTTCACTTCGTGGTTGCCGATGCAGACGACCATCGGGATCAACCGGCCCTTCGTGTCGACCATGTGCTTGCTGTAGTCGCGCAGCCACGCCAAATACGTCTTCGGACTCGTGCCGTTGTCGTAGGCCAAGTCGCCGCCGACGACGGCGAAATACGGGTCCTGCTTCGCGGCCTGTTTGTTGTTCTCGACGACGTGCGGGTTCACCCCGGCGTCGCCGCCCGAGACGAACGTGAAGTCGTTGGTCGCCTTCGCGGGCATCGTTCGGAATTTGTACGGCGGCGAGGTCTTGCCGATCTTGAACCGGTATTCGGTCCCCGGGGTCAACCCCGTGAGTTCGGCGCGGAAATTCGTCAGATCCGTGAGCGGGAACGCCGTGGTCACGGGCTTCGCTTCGATCCACTCCGGCGGGGTCGTCTCGAAAAACGCGGTCGGCGCGGCGCGGCAGTACACGGTGGAATCTTGGGTGGCGTAGGGCTCCGCGACCCATTGCACGATCATCGTCGTGGTCGGGTCGCGCCGCCAAGTCAAAAAAAGCGTGTCCGGCGCGAACGTGTCCGCGGCGGTGGGCAGATCTTGCCGCAACAGCACCGCGGGCGCCGCTAACAGGGCCGCGATTCCGCCCGCGCCGGATCCGATGAACTGCCGTCGGTCGATTGGGAACATCGGAAGGGCGCCTCGCGGGGTATTGGAATCCTATCGTCCCGCGCGGCCGAACGGAACTGGCATTCCGGCGGAGTTGGCGAACGAGGGGAAAGATTCATGTTCCGCCGGCTCGGGGTTCGATAATTATCAGAGTCGGCAGAAGTTCCCCCGCTTCGCCAAGGTGCGCAATGATCCCGCTTCGATCTTGGCTGCTCGGTTCGGCCTTGGCCGTCGCCTCGGGCCTCCCGGCGTTGGCCGCCGAACCGAAATCGCCCATCGCCCCGGCGGGAGCTGTGGCGCCCGCCAAGCCGAAGGCCGTGCTCGAACTCGTCGAAGACAAACACCGCGATGCGGTCGCGGCCATCCTCCAAGCGCCGACCATCACCGTCAAAGCGTCCGACCTCGAATTCGTCGCGCATCCGAACGTCTACGATTGGCTGCTCGCGCACCCCGACCGCACCACGCTGGCGTGGAAGCGATTGAAGGTGCCGTCCGTGGACATCACCGACCTCGGCCGCGGGCAGTTTTTCTGGAGCGACGAATCCGGCAGCGAACTGACGTGGCAGACGGTCGGCAAATTCGAGAACGGCGTGATCTGGTACGCCACCGGCAAAGTGAAACCGGGGGCGCTGCTACCATCGGTGCCCGTGAAAGCCGTGGCGGTGTTGCACGCGCCGCGCGGCCCGCAAGACAAAGTCACCGGCGATGCCACGTTCAAACCGACGGTGCAAGTTTACTTGCTCGCCGAGAGCCGCGTCGGCGCCGGCATGGTCAAAATGATGGGCCCCAGCGGACCGAAAATGGCCGAGGAAGGGGCCGAGCAATTCCTCTTCTTCTTCTCCGGCATCGCCCGGTACATCCAGCGCAAGCCCGAGCAACTCGAAGCCTTGCTGGCCCCCGCGAAGAAGTGAGCGGTGCTCACGCCAGAATCTCTTTCACCACCCGCCCGTGCACATCGGTCAGCCGGAAATCCCGGCCGCTGTAACGGAAGGTCAGCTTCTCGTGGTCGATGCCCATGAGGTGCAAGATCGTCGCGTGCAGATCGTGGACGTGGACTTTGTTTTCGACGGCGGCGAACCCGAACTCGTCGGTGGCACCGTAGGTCATGCCCCCTTTGATACCGCCGCCCGCGAGCCAGACGCTGAAGCCGTGGTTGTTGTGGTCGCGCCCGTTGGCCCCTTCGCTCGTCGGCGTCCGGCCGAACTCGCCGCCCCAGAGCACGAGGGTATCTTCGAGCAGGCCCTTCTCCTTCAAATCCTTCAGCAGCGCCGCGACGGCCTGATCGCTGTCCTTCGCCTTGGCGCGGTGCCCTTTTTCGAGGTCGCCGTGATCGTCCCACGGTTGGCCGGAGCCGTAGTAGACCTGCACCGTACGGACGCCGCGTTCGACCAGCCGACGGGCCGTCAGGCAGGCGTCGGCGAAGTAACCTTTGCCGTAGGCGTCGCGGGTCGTCTGCTTTTCCTTGGTCACGTCGAAGGCGTCCTGCGCTTCGGTCTGCATCCGGTAGGCCATTTCCAAAGACTGGATGCGGGCGTCGAGTTGATCGTCGCCGTCGCGGGTGTCGCGGTGCATCTTGTTGAGTTCATTGAGCAGATCGAGTTGCGCCCGCTGCGATTCGGCCCCGAGGTTCTTGTTCTGAATGTGGTCGATGATCCGCTTGGGGTCGAGGTTGGCGATGTGGCAACCTTGATAGACGCCGGGCAGGAAGCTGCTGCCCCAGAGTTGCGGGCCGACGACCGGTTTGCCGGGGCAGAGCACGACGAAGCCGGGGAGGTTCTGATTGACGGTGCCGAGACCGTAGCCGAGCCACGATCCGAAGCTCGGCCGGATCGGCTGCGTGTTCCCCGAGGTCATCATCAGCAGCGACGGTTCGTGGTTCGGCACGTTCGTGTGCATGCCGCGGATGACGCAAATGTCGTCGATGCACTCGCCGACTTTGGGGAAGATTTCCGAGACTTCGATCCCGGATTGGCCGTACTTCTTGAACTTGTACGGCGAAGCGAACAGCGTGCCGGTCTTGCGTTCGGTTTTGATGTCCGCCCCGGCCGGCTTCTTACCGTTCTGCTTGGTGAGTTCGGGCTTCGGGTCGAAGGTGTCGACTTGGCTCGGCCCGCCGTTCATGAAGAGGTGGATGACGCGCTTCGCCTTGGCCGGGAAGTGCGGCGCCTTCACCGCCAACGGCGATCCGGACACGGCCGGTGCCGCCTGCGATTCTTGCGCGAGGACCCCGGCCAAGCCGAGGAGGCCGAAGCCCGTGCCGGTGCGCGCCAGCATCTCGCGGCGGGAAACACCCGCATTCGGATTGGACAGGAAGCGGGCGAGACTATCGTTCACGGCGAACCCTCAGTGTCTTTGATTCAATCCGAAATCCGCAATTCCAAATCGACCGCCCCGACGGGACCACCGTATTCAGCTCAGGGCGGAAGCATAGCGTTACCGGTCGTTGTTGGAGTTCAACCTTCGGGTTGTCTTGGGTCGCCGCTGCGTGTCGCTCGGGCCGGGTCTCGGAAGCCCGACATCGCGGGCGTCGGGCTTCGAAGACTCGG
>JAYSYN010000102.1:0-5967 GCA_043727575.1 Fimbriiglobus sp. | reverse complement strand
AGGCGATAAATGACAAACGCCGCGAGAGACTACCCCGCGGCGTTTTCTGTCAACTCGCCGGTCGGCGGAAGTGGTGAATCGTCGGCGAAAGCTCCCCGAGAGGAACACTCCTCGTGACAATACGCGCGTCAGTTTGTTCATTTCCAGTTCGATCTTCGGCTCGTGCGACCCGACTCACAAAGCCGGGTGATCGTGTTCGCATTACCGACTGCAAATTCATGTGCGGATCACTGGGCGCTCTGGTAAATTGACCGCCGAATCGAATACCCCTCTGTAAAAAGGTGACACTCATGTCTTTGTGGAAGCTCGTCACCAACTGGGGAAGTCTCCGCAGCGGGACTGCCGATGCTCCGGATTCCGCATTTCATGCGGGCACCTGAATGACGTCTTGCGGCTGAACGTGCCGCCGTACGTTCCCCCGCTGGTCGCATCGGATACCAGCGGGGTCTGGGTCGCGAATGAACAAGGCGGACCGGCTTTGCCGCTGAGTACCCAGTGGGATGCGACGCACTCGAATTGTTTGGCCGCGGGTATCTTGAGCGAACTCCACGTCTACGCGGCGGGTGACGCGATGTCTGAGACCGACACGACCGCGCCGGGGCCGCTGTTCAAGTGGCGAAAGATTCCCACTCAGACCGACGACCCGCGCTGGCTCGACCGCTTCGGCCGGACTCTGTTCGGGCACAGCACGCCCATCGCCCGCAAACTGATCGACGAAAGCGTGCGCTTCGTGAATGTGACGTGGGACCTCGGCGATTCCGGAGCCTCGACGAGACGCTGGTGGTGGTGATGAGCTCACCGTCGCAGCGGCCGAAAGCGGTAGGCCCACCAGGCGCAGGCCCCGAGAACAAGCGCACCCGTGTAGACGTCGAACATCGGATCCCACCGATCGCGGCCGAGGTAGCCTTGGCGCTCGCGCCAATCGGAGTATTGACCGGCGAAGGACTGCGACGCCATCGCTCCGATCACGCCGACGCCGTTCATCAGTCCGCTCAGCGCGCCGATATGCCGGCCGCACTGGGGAATGGCGACCGACCACCAGATCGGCAGGGTGATGTGCATGGCGCAGAACGACGCCCCCCAGAAACCGGCCAAGGCGAACGGGTCGTCGCAGCGGATGCCGCGGTACAGGCAGGCGGCGGCGACGAGGTAGCAGCCGGAATTCACATACCTCTTCGCCCGCAGAGGGTCGGCCGTATTGCGCGGGATGAAATCCGCGAGCCAGCCGCCGAAGAGCATCCCGACGGCCGACCCCGCGAGCACGATCGAGGCGAGTGTCCCGGCGCGGAGGTTGTCGACGCCGCGCGCGGCCGTGAGGTACTTCGGGAACCACGAGTAGAAGAAGTACGTGTAAAAGCTGCCGAGGATCATGAGCGCGCCGAGGACGAGGATGCCCCGGTTCGTCAGCACTTCGCGCCAGGGCACCGGCCCCGGGTCGAGCGGCGGTGGAGGCGCCGCGTCGTCTCGGATCAGGTTCAGTTCGGCGGCATTCACATTCGGATGCGCGGCGGGATCGTCGCGGAACCAGCGCCGGAATCCGATGGCCCACGCCAGCCCCAGCAGGCCGAAGACCGCGAACGACCAGCGCCAGCCGACCGTTTCGATCAAACCCGCGGCGGCCGTCGGCGCGGCGACCGCGCCCAATTGCGCCGCCGCGAGGATGATCCCCTGCACCCGGCCGCGCTCGCGGAACGGATACCAGCGCGCGATGACGCGGGCGATGTTCGGGAACGCTCCCGCTTCCCCGGCCCCGAACGCAAACCGCACCAAGATCAGCGTGAGGAAACCATTGGCCGCCCCCGTGAGCGCCGTGAAGACCGACCACCAGATGACGATGCGTGTCAGCACCGATCGAGAACCGAGCCGGTCCCCGAGCCGTCCACTGGGGATCTCGAACAGCCCGTAGGCCAGCGCGAACGCCATCATGACGTAGCTGATCTCGGCGTTCGACAACCCGAGTTCGCGCTGGATCGGATCGACCGCCTGCGCCATGCAGATGCGATCGAGGTAGAGGATCGCGGAGAGTCCGCAGAGCCAGAGGGCGAGCGTGAAGCGCGCCCGAGTCGGGCGTTCGGAAGGAGTTGTCACCCGGTGATTTCCTTCACCACGCGACCGTGCACATCCGTGAGGCGGAAGTCGCGGCCGGCGTAGCGGTAGGTGAGCTTCTCGTGATCGAAGCCGAGCAGGTGGAGCATCGTGGCGTGCAGATCGTGGACGTGGACCTTGTTTTCCTCGGCCTTGAAACCGAACTCGTCGGTCGCGCCGACGACGGTGCCGCCCTTCGCCCCGCCGCCCGCGAGCCAACAGGTGAAACCGTAGTGATTGTGATCGCGGCCGTTGAGCGACGGGAGTTCGGCCACCGGCGTGCGACCGAATTCGCCGCCCCATTGGACGAGCGTGCTCTCGAACAACCCGACCCGCTTCAGGTCGCTCAGGAACGCCGCGATCGGACCATCCCACTCCGCCGCGAGCTTCTCGTGTTCCGCCGCGAGGTTCTCGTGGTTGTCCCACGGCTGCCCGGCCCCGCTCCAGAGTTGGACGAAGCGGACGCCGCGCTCGATGAGCCGGCGCGTGTAAAGCAGTTGCCGGCCGTGGACCGTGTCGCCGTAGAGCGCGCGGGTCGCCTTCGTTTCTTTAGTGAGGTCGAAGGCGTCGGTCGCTTCGGTCTGCATGCGGAACGCCAGTTCATACGTCCGCAAGCGCGCTTCGAGTTGGGCGTCGGCTTGGCGCGCGGCGAGGTGCTCTTCGTTGAGCATCTTCACCAGGTCGAGTTGTTCGCGCTGCCGCGCCGCCGGCATCTCCGGGTTGCGGATGAACGCGACGAGTTTGTCGACATCCGAATGCTTGCTGTCGAGGTAAGTGCCCTGATAAACCCCCGGCAAAAAGCCCGAGCGCCAGTTCTGCGTCGTGACGATCGGGTAACCGCCGGGGCACATGACCACGAACCCCGGCAGGTTGCGGTTCTCGCTGCCCAGTCCGTACGTCACCCACGATCCGAAGCTCGGACGCGGCAACCGCCCGTCGCCGCAGTTCATCAACATCAGCGACGGCTCGTGATTCGGCACATCGGCGTGCATGGAGCGGATGATGCACATGTCGTCGATGTGCTCCGCCGTCTTGGCGAACAAGTCGCTGACTTCGATTCCCGATTTGCCGTACTTCTTGAATTGGAACGGCGAGCGCATGGCCGCGCCGGTCTTGCGTTCGGTGCGGAGATTCGTCGACGGCAGCGGCTTGCCGTGGTACTTGTCGAGCGCGGGCTTGGGGTCGAACGTATCGACCTGCGACGGCCCGCCGTTCATGAACAGGTGGACGACGTGCTTCGCCTTCGCCTTGAAGTGCGGGGCCTTCGGCGCAAGCGGGTCGAGTGCCGGGGCGGCGCCGGCGTCATCCGCGAGGATGCCGGCGAGGGCGAGCATGCCGAGGCCGGTGCCAGTTTTGGTCAGGAGGTCGCGTCGGGTGAAGGGGAGCATACGTTGTGCCTGCCTCATTTCTGACGTTCATCTATGCAATGGCATCACGAGCCACCGGGCTTATCCCGGTGGGGGCCCGACGCTCGCAAACCCACTCGGACAAGCCCGGTGGCTCGTTGGTGAGACTGTCCGTTCAATCCACAAACGCGAACTCGTTCGTCATCAGCAGCCCGTGGGCCAAGTCCAACCAGCGCTCGGCCTCCGGCCCTTTCGCCACGTATTTCAGCAGGTTCTTCCCTTCCGCGTCGGTCGGCTTGCGACCGAATCCGGACGAGAACAGCGCGGTGAGCTTGGCGGCGGGTGTAGTCGCCATCTTGAAACCCGGGGAGTTCACCCAGCGCTTCGCGGCATCCCGGGCGAAGGGGCCGTTCATCAAATAGAGCGATTGCGGGGCCACGGTTGTGTTGGATCGCTCGGGGCTGGTCGCGGCGGGGTTGGGCACGTCGAAGGTCGCCAGCAAACTCGGGAATTCGAGGCGGTCGATGGAGCCGAACACGGCGCGGCGCGTCCGACCCGCGAACAGCGGGACCGATGGTCCGCCCTCGGTGAAGTCCAAACTCCCGGAGACAGCGAGCATGGCGTCGTGCAGCGATTCGAATTCGAGCCGCCGACGATTTTGTCTCCAGAGCAAGGCGTTCTCCGGGTCGCCCGCGAGCCCGTCTTTGCGGTCGAGACTCGCTTGCTGATACGCGGCGGAGGTGAGCATCCGCTTGTGCAGCTTCTTCACGCTCCATCCGTCGGCGACGAACTGGGCCGCGAGCCAATCGAGGAGTTCGGGGTGCGCGGGCGGATCGCCGCGGAGGCCGAAGTCGCCGGGCGTGCCGACGATCCCCTTTCCGAAGTGGTGCATCCAAACGCGGTTGACGAACACCCGCGCCGTCAGCGGATTGTCTTTCGAGGCGATGGACCGGGCGAACTCGAGCCGGCCACTCCCTCGGGCGATGGGCTTGCGGGCCGCGTCGAGCACCCCGAGGAATTGACGCGGCACAGCGGCGCCCAAACGGTTCGGATCGCCGCGCAGGAAGAGCTTCGCATCGTACGGCCGCTCGGCATCGACGAGCGCCATCGCCCGCGGCGGGCCTTTCGCGGTCCACGTCTCCACCTCCTTGATGAGCTTCTGGTATTCCCCCTGCGTGCCGCGGTCCGGGAACAACGAGAGGAAGCCCCAATCGAGCGACCTCGGCGCGTCGGCTGCGGCGGTCGGACCGTAGAGCGCGGCGAGTAGGGGCTCGGTTCCCGGCAGGGCGAAGCCCGAATACTTCCGCGCGGCATCGGCGAGGGCGAGCGCACGGCCGTAGCGTTCCGCGACTTCCTTCATCGACTTCGGCGGCACCGCGAATTGCGCCCGGAGGATGGCCGGATCACCATCGACGAATCGGACCGCGGCCAGCTCCGCCGGAGTCGCGTCGGCGCAGCGGTGCCAGAGCGCCCACGCGGGATCGTTCCGCTTGCGGGTCGCTTCCAGAAACGATTTGAACCGGGAGATCATCGCCGGGTTCAAATCCCCCTTGTCCGCGATCAGCATGAAGTCGTCGGCGGACGGTTGATCTTTCGCAAGGTGCGCGGCGTACAGATAATCGCCGGCCCGCGCCCGCGCTTGGCTCACCAATTCCCCGTGCTTCGACGTCACGAATTCGACGAGTTTGCGTTCCCGCATCGCGATGAAACTCGCCATCATGCGGTTCGGCAGCGTGTCCGGCACCGTCCCGTAAAGCGGCGGGACGAGCGGCTCGGTGGCGCTGCGGAAGATGCCGTACAGCGAGTAGTAATCGGCCTGGGGAATCGAATCGAACTTGTGGTCGTGGCAGCGGGCGCAGCTCACGGTCAGCCCCATCAGGCCGCGCGTCACGGTGTCGATGCGGTCGTCGATCACGTCGTGGGTGTTGCCCATGAAGTGGCCGCCGACGGTCAGGAACCCGAGCGCGGCGAGCGATTTCTTATCGGCGAGTTCGAGCCGGTCGGCCGCGAGTTGTTCGACCACGAATCGGTCGTACGGCAGATCCTTGTTGAACGCCCCGATGACATAATCGCGGTAGGTCCAGGCCCACGGGTAGTTCTTGTCTTCGAAAAAGACGTAGCCCTTGTTGTCCGCGTAGCGGGCCACATCGAGCCAGTGCCGCGCCCAGCGTTCGCCGTAGCGCGGGGAGGCCAGCAACCGGTCGATCAGCTTTTCCCAAGCGTCCTCGGAGGTGTCCGCTTCAAATGCGGCGACCTCGGCCGGGGTCGGAGGGAGACCGTGCAGGTCGAAGGTCAGCCGGCGGATCCGCGTGCGCCGATCCGCTTCCGGGGACGGGGCGAGTTTCTTCTCGGCGAGTGTCGCATTCACGAACGCATCGATGGGATGCGCGGCACCCGCCGGCACTGCGGGGCGCTTCACGGGTCGGAAGGCCCAATGGCCGGCGCCGGCGGCTTCGATCTCCCTCGGAGGGAGCAGCTTGATGGTCGCGGGCCACGGGGCACCGAGCGCGATCCACTTCTCGAGCGCGGCGACTTC
>JAYSYN010000101.1:0-48154 GCA_043727575.1 Fimbriiglobus sp. | reverse complement strand
GCTCGTCCGGCGGCGGCGCGGACCCGGTCGCGATCGCGCGCCGTGCGGCGGCGAGGCTGGCGAACGGCCGGGCCGACACCGCGGCCAGTTTCAGTCCGGCGGCCGTGCAAAACTCCTGCGCCGCGGCGTAGAGCGCCTTGCGCACGAAGATCACGGTCGCCCGCTGCTGGATTTCGCCGGCGGCACCGGGCACCGTGAAGTAGTCCATCACCACGTCGTCGGCGGCGTCGGCGAGATCCTTCTGCGCTTGGAACCGGACGACGGCCGCTTCCTCGCTCGCGGCGACCGGCGGGAATTTGACATCCTTAATGATGACGCGGTCGCGGCCGAAGCAGAGCAGCGCGGGCGCCGGCGCGATCCCCGCTTCCTTCAACAGCGCTTTCAGCCGGTTGCCGAGGGCCGTCGCGTTGGCGGCGGTGAGGTTCGACGGGACCTCATCCGACACGGCGAGGGTCCGTTCGATTTGAACGCCCCCGCCCCGGACGCTCCCCGCGGCGACGAACAGTCCCCCGGCGTCGGCGTCGATGGCCAAAAAGCGTGACAAGGCGATCCTCCGGGATGCTCAGCGGGGCAGTTTATCGTCGGTGAATCCGCGACCCAGGTCGGTGAGGTCTCGGTAGTACAAAATCCGGGGCACGCCGAGCGCCACATCGACCACGGCCTCGACCCGGGAGACCGGCCCCCCGGCTTTGCCGAAATACCCCACCGAATGGATTCGGTACGTGAATGTGCGGCCGCCGATGTATTTTTCGATGATCTTGAACTTATCGGCCGAAAGTTTGGCCTGCGTGACGATCCACGCCCCGGAGAGGGTCGCCGGGTCGGTCGGCGTGAGGGTCGAACGCGTCGTGATCATCGTATCGACTTCCGTCTCGATCAATCCGGGGAGCCCGAGCAGGACGTCCCGCGGGGCGGTGTTGACGTTGATGCGCGGGCTGAGTTCGTAACCTGTGCTCGCGGACGTTTTGTCCAAAAGTAGCGACAGTAGCGATTGCAGCTGGGCCGGGTCGTTCAGCGGGCAGGCGACCACCGGCACCGGGTTCGGCGGCATGCCCGGGGCCGCCGGCGGGGCGGTCAACGGGATCTGCGTGCTGAACAGGGTCATCGTCGAGCTGAGTTTCCGCGTCCCTTGGCCTTTGGAATCGACGATTTTTTGCACGAGGTCGCGGAGGTCCGCGGGGGGGGCCGCGACTTGCATCGCGGTCAGCGGCGCCGCGGCGACCGCTTTGTTCGTCGAACGCACGTAGACGATGTAATCGGAAAGTTCCTGCCCGACGACGGGGGTCAATTGGCCCGAGAGCGTCGCCAAATCGGCGGTGTTCAAATCGATCCGCGTCAGCCCTTCGGAGTCGATATTGACCTCGCGGCCGTAGCATGTCAGGAACTCGCTCCAGCCGCGGTTGAGTTCCGAGCCGTCGTCTTCCCCGGCGTCGAGAACGCCGTTGCGGTTGCGGTCGTTGCCGAAGAGCAATTGCGGTGTAACGCCCCGGACGAGCAGTAGTTCTTCCAAGCTGCTGATCGGGCCGTTTTTACATGCGTAGGGCGGGCTGAATCCTTGGTAAATGCCCGCCTCGGCCCCGTTGGGCCGCTGGGTTTCGTCGGTGTCGAGCCAATCGACGATGGCGTCGGCGATTTCCTCGGTCATGTTCGTCAGTTTCAACAGCGCCGCGTACAAGACCTCGCCCGTGGGGTCTTGCAAGATCAGCGAGTTCACGTTGAGCTTGGCGCATTCGTCCGCGACGCCGTAGCGCAGCGGGTAGCGATCGCTGCCGGTGGCACCGGAGTCGGAGAGGTTGATGAGCGCGAAGCGTCCGCCGCCGCGCTTGCCCGCCGAGTCGCCGACGGCGATGCCGCCGAAGAGGTCTTTGTTGTCGTAGGGGTTGCCGTTGAGCGTGCCCTTCATGTCCGGGTCGGCCAGCATCCCGATGGCATAATGCACGCCTGACGAAGCGAAGCCTTTGGTCTCCCCGGCTTCGGAGGCGCGGACGGACACCTGCAATTCGGTCGACATCGATTCGGCGTAGCGGTAAGCCACGAGCGACAAAACGACGACGACGATCAGCACGGCGAAAAGGACGTAACCCCGGCGAGCCGGCCCGGTCACGGGTCGGAGTTTCGTCAGCATCACATGCCCCCCGTCGTGGTGGTCGCGGCGTCCGGGGTCGTCGTCGCGTCGGGCTGGATCAACCCGACGCCGGAGCGGATCGCGAAAATGTGGACGATCTTTTTCGTGGCTTTGTTCCCTTCGCGGTCGGTGAACTCGAAGGTGATCGTCGCCTTGATGGCCCGGGGTGGGCCGGTCGGCGAGCTGGCATCGGTGGACGCTTGCGAGCCGTCCCACTCGCTGATGTAGCCGGTGCCGTCGCTGTATTCGAACAGGATCGCCACGATTTCCGGGGCGATCACTTCGCCGTCTTCGTTGGTGCGGTCGATCTCGGTGCTGTTGCCGACTTTGTCGGCGGTGATCCACGGTTTGTCTTGTCGGCAAAGCCCCTTGCCGCTGCTGTGGAGGTAGTAGCCGATGCGGTGGGCATCCGACGGCAGCAGGGCATTCGGGTCGGCGGCCGTTTCCCGATCCGAGAGCCACGTCGGCACTTTGGAGACGAACACGATCAACTGTTCGCCCGTGCCGATGACCCCGGCATCGAAGCGGATCAACGGCTCGGCGCTCATCGTCGTAGTCGTCATTGAAGTCGAAGTCGTGTCCGTGGTCGTCGCGGTCGAGGTCGTGCCGGTCGTCGCCGTCGTGTCGGTCGTCGTCGAACTCGCGGCCGCGCCGTCGATGGCGCCGCCGGACATCGGCGGGAGCACCCCGAGCGGGCTCGAGAGGTCGATGGCCATGCGGTTGATGACGGCGCGGTTGAGGTCGCTTTCGCCGACGAGCGCCCGGCCGGTGTCCGCGGAGCGGATGGTGAGGTCGAAGGCGAAGTAGAGCGCGGATAGCAGCAGCACGGCGATGGCGCTGGCGATGAGGACTTCGAGGAGGGTGTAGCCCCGGCGGGCGGCGCGGCGTGTCAGTCGCATGGGTCACCCTCCGGTCGCGGTCGCCGGGTCCACGGCGGGGGCCGCGTTGCCCAGGAATTGCGGGTCGTAGAGAATCTGCGTCTGCGACACTTCCACGCGCCGGCCTTGTTCGATCCACGTCCGCACGGTCACGGGGTAGGTGTTCGCGGCGACGGCGGTGCCGACTTCGACCGACCATTGCCAGAGCGGTTCTTCGTCGAACGTCCCGGAGCCCCCCTCGGTGATCGAGACGACGCCGGCTTCGACCTCGGCCATTTTCGATTGGCACAACCGCGTGGCCGTGGTCGTGCGGGCGGCTTCTTGGGCGTTGTTGCTGCCGAAGTCGATCAACTGCGCGATCCCGGCCAGCGCCAGCAGGAACACGGCCATGGCGATGAGGACTTCCAAGAGGGTCATCCCCTCGCGCCGGCGCCGTCGGGGCTTCAACATCGGTCGCCCCTCATTGCTGTTTGGCGGCCGCAGCGTTCACGGTCACGTGGCCGGTCAGCCCGCGGATTTGAACGACCAACGGGATGACGCCCGGTTCGCGGATTTCGAAGTCGACCAAATCCTCCCGGCAGGTGCCGTCTTGGAGGAAGGTCGCCAAGCGGACCCAACCTTCGGAATCGGCGATCGACATTTCGGACCCGGTGATGATCGGCACGAGCGTGACGTTCTCGGGCATCTGCTTTTCGGAATGGAACGGCTTCGCTTGTTCGTCTTCGGTTTGCGCGTCCGGGTCATCGGGCGAGACGCGGATTTTGGTGCCGTCTTGCGAGATCGACACCCGGTAGTTACGCCCCTCGTCCATCGCGCGGGACCGGGCCATGGCGATGTCGCCCGTGACGGCGTCGGCCGCGGCCCGGACCTTGGTATTCCCCTCTTGCCCCGACAGCGTCGGCGCGACCAGCGCGCCGAGGAGCACGATGATCGCGACGACCACCAGCAACTCGATCAGGGTGTATCCGTCCCGATTCGAAGCGCGCCGGGCGATCATAGGAGGAACCTCGGACGAAGATGAAAGATCGAGCACTACCGGGCGCCCCGGCGTCCCGTGCTGTACCAAGTTTTGCCATCCGGCGTTGTCATCGTCACCATCGGGTCGGGCGAATTGTACTGATCCAGATGGCCGCCATCGTAGTTATATGTGCCGCCATCGACGGGGCATTTGATCGTCATGATGCCGCCGTCGACGCGGGGCTTGGTGCCATCGGTGGGGGCGACCAAGTATTCCAAGCTGGGCGGGGCAACACCTTCGTTTTGGGTGGCATGGTTTTTGGCGGCGTTCTCGAAAATGGTCATTTGGCTGCGGGCGGCATCGATTTTGGAGTCTTCGAGGTATTTGAAGGCGTAGACGCCGGCGACGCTGGCCAATACCACGAGGATGGCCACGACGACGAGGACTTCGAGGAGCGTGAAGGCGCCGCGGCGGCGGGCCAGCGGGCGGTGGGCGGATAGCAACATGGCTTTCTCTCCGGGCGAAACAAGGTGGAACGCACCCAACAACAATATACCGACGGTCGATTCAGAAATTATGAGAGAAAAGGCGAGCCGGCCAGCGTGAGCTGCCGGATTCTCTTTTAGCTTCAGACTCCGGCAGCTCACGCTGGCCGGCTCGCCTTTTTGCCTCAATCTTGGACGGTTTGCCCCATCTTGAATACCGGCAGCAACAACCCGGAGACCACAAGCAACACCAGCAGGGCCATGACCAGCAGCATCACGGGTTCGAGCAGTTTCACCATCAATTCGAGGTTGCGGGTCGTCCGGCGTTCCAGCCCGTCGGCGATGTCGACCAACACTTTTTCCAAACTGTTCGATTCCTCGGCGATGGCGATCATCTCGACCACGTCGGTCGGGAAGTAGGCGTTCTTACGCAGCGGGTCGGCCAGCTTCGCCCCGGCCGTGATGTTCTCCGCCGATTGCTCGATGGCTTCGGTCAGCACCTTGTTGCCGGTGGAATCCTTGGCGATGTTCAACGCCTTCAAGATGGGGATGCCGTTGTGCAGCATCGTCCCCAAGATGCGGGTGAACCGCGCAAGTGCAAGCGCCAAATAGATCTTCCCGAAGACCGGTATCTTCAGGCGGACGATGTCCATGCGGCGCCGGCCGGCGGGGGTCTTGACCCAGCGGAAATAGGCGAAGGCCGCGAAGACCAGCACGAGGATCGCCGGGATGACGTACAACGGGTTCGAGAGGAAGTTGCTGAGCATCAGCAGGTACTTGGTAATCACCGGCAGAGCGTCTTTTTCCTTGAGCTTCTTGAACACCGGCTCGAACTTGGGCACGAAGAAGATGACGAGGATGCCGAGCACGCCGAAGCCCGCGATCATCAGGAAGGCCGGGTAGGCGAGGGCGCCGATAACCTTGCCCTTCATGTCCTCTTGGTGTTCGACGAAGGTCGCGGTGCGTTTCAGCACGTCTTCGAGGAAGCCGCCCTCTTGGCCGGCGCGGACCATGCTCACGACGAGTTCGTCGAAGACTTTCGGGTGTTGGGCCATCGCCTGGGCCAACCCGGAGCCGTCGGCGACGCGCATCCGCACATCGCGCAGCACCGAGGCCAGTCGCTTGTTCGCCGATTGGCGCTCGAGCAATTCGATGGAGCGCAACAGCGGCACCCCGGACCCGAGCAAATCCGCGAGTTGGGCGTACGTGGTGCAGAGTTGGCGTTTGCTGACACCGCTACCGAACGTAAGGCTGTAGCCGGTGCCGCCGTCGGCGTTGGCCGCGGCGATGTGGAGCGGGAACAACCCGCGGGCGTCGAGCATCGACGCGGCTTCGCGCTCGCTGGTCGCGGTGATGCTGCCGACGCTTTTGGCCCCGGTGCCGGCGAGGGCGGTGTAGGTAAAATCCGGCATGTCGGTTCCAATGAGAAGATTTTTCACCGCAGAGAAAGAAGAGAACGCAGAGAGAAGCAGGACAAGGAAGCAGTCGATCCTGCGGTTACTCTTTTTTTTCTCGGCGGTCTCTTCTTTCTCTGCGGCGAAAACCCGGGCTTAGCTGAGATCACCGGCTGTTGTGCGGCCGACTTCGTCCATCGTCGTGTTGCCGCTGAGGACTTTCAACCAACCATCTTGGCGGAGGGTCCGCATGCCGGCTTTGAGGGCCTCCATGCGGATCACCGACGAGTTCACCCGCTGGACCACCAGATCCCGGAGCATGTCGCTGTTGATCATCAATTCGTAGAGGCCCATCCGGCCGCGGTAGCCGGACTGCCGGCAGTTGCGGCAGCCGAGGCCTTTGTAAAGCTGCGACCACGGTTCGCCCGTCTGCGGATGGACTTTCGGGAAGTCGATCGGCAGCTCCTCGGCCTCCGGCACGAAGGTCGTTTTGCACTCGGGGCAGACCGTCCGCACGAGCCGCTGGGCCATGACGCCTTCGACGGTGCTGCTCACGAGGAACGGCTCGACGCCCATGTCGATCATCCGCGTGAAGGCGCTCGGGGCGTCGTTCGTGTGCAGCGTGCTGAAGACCATGTGCCCGGTCAACGAGGCTTGGATCGCCATCTGGGCGGTTTCCAAGTCGCGGATTTCGCCGACGAGCACGACGTCCGGGTCGTGCCGCAAGATGCTGCGGAGCGCCCCGGCGAAGGTCAGGCCGATCTTGGCGTGGACCTGGATCTGACTGATGCCGTCCTGCTGGTATTCGACCGGGTCTTCGACGGTGATGATCTTCGTCGTTTCGTCTTTGATCTCGTTGAGGGCGGAGTACAGCGTCGTCGATTTGCCCGAGCCGGTGGGGCCCGTCACGAGGACGATGCCGTGGGGCCGGTCGATGAGGGCTTTGAATTTCTTCTCGGTGTCCGGGAGGAAGCCGACGGACTTCAAACTGAAGACCATGCGGCCTTTGTCGAGCAACCGCATGACGATGCCTTCGCCGTGGGTCATCGGGATGATCGACACGCGGACGTCGATCTCCCGGCCCTGCACCTTCATCTTGATCCGCCCGTCTTGCGGCAGGCGTTTCTCGGCGATGTTCAACCGGGCCATGATCTTCAACCGGCTGACGATGGCCGATTGAAACCGGTTGATCTCGGGCGGCAGGCGCTGTTCCTGGAGCAACCCGTCGATGCGGTAGCGGATGCGCAGCGTCTGCTCTTCGTGCTCGATGTGGATGTCCGAGGCGCGCTCGTTCGCGGCTTCGATCAGGATCGTGTTCACGAGTTTCACGACGGACGCGTCTTGGGCCTGCTTGGCCAATTCGGAGTCGTCCGCTTCGATGTCTTCGAGGAGTTCGACGTCGTCTTTGGTCGACTTCGTCTCTTGCATCAGGGCCGAGACGGTGTCGCCGCCGACGCCGAAGTGGGCCTTGATGAGCCGGGCGATTTCGCGCGGGTTGCCCAGCACGGGGTGGATGTGCAACCCCGTCATCGTGCCGAGTTCGTCGATGGCGTAGGTGTCGAGGGGGTCGCCGGTGGCGACGACCAGCGTGCCGTTCTGCCGGCTGAGCGGCATGAGATTCTTGCGGTGGATCAACTTCTGCGGGATGCCGACGAGCGCCGCCGGTTCGACGGGGGTGTTCGCGAGGTCGATGAAATCGAGACCGTATTCTTCCGCGAGCGCGGGGAACAAAGCCTCTTCTTTGATGAACCCTTTCTCAAGCAGGGTCACATGGGCCGGCTTGCCGGGCGCCGCGGCGACGGCGTCCTTGGCGCGCACCCGTTCTTCGGGCGAGAACAGACCGCGGTCGGCGAGCGAATCGATCAATTGCATAAGGACCGGCTTCGGAAAGGCATCGGCGACGTATTCCCATCGTCATGGTAACCGAAGAAAATGAGAAAGTCCTGAATCGGGGGTCCGGGAAAGGGGCGGGGGTGATGCGGCTGTCGGGATTGCTCCGGATATTATCCCGTCGGGCACGCCCCAGTGTCGCAGGAGGGTCGTTTGCGTTTCGGCAAATAGGGGCGGATCCAGGCGAACAGGGCGTAGCCGAGGTTGGAGAGTTGGCGGATGCCGGGGACGCGGGTGAGCTTCGCCAGCCAGCGGAAGCCGGGGACGCAGTCCCACATCGCGAGCAGGGCGTCTACGCCGATCAGCATCGATCCGGTTTCTTCGTTTCGGACGTGCATGTGCTTGTTCACACGGACTAGGTCGATGCCGTGCCGGGCCGCGTCGAAATCCGGGAGCGAAATATCGACGTAAGCGAGGCTGTCGTCGCGGACGCGGTGCTGGAACATCGCGATCTCCCGCGAGCAGAGCTGGCACAGGCCGTCGTAAAAGATTGTGCGCTTCAACATGCCATTATCTTTAGTTCGCGCGCGGGCCACGGGGCCACTTCCCGACCACCGCCGGGCGCGGATTGCCCGTCGGCCCGGGACCACCGAATGAAATCACCCGATTTTAGAGGGAATCGCCCGGCACCGCATTTGCCATTTCGGTCGGCACCGACACCGAGGTGAAGCCGTCATGCCCCGACCCCGCACCGCGTTCACTCTGATCGAATTGCTGGTCGTCATCGCCATCATCGCGATTCTGATCGGCTTGCTACTGCCCGCCGTGCAGAAAGTCCGCGAGGCCGCGGCGCGCATGAGCTGCCAAAACAACCTGAAGCAAATCGGTTTGGGACTCCACGGCTACCACGACGCCAATCAGGTCTTCCCCCCCGGATTCACGGCGATCGCGGGCCCCGGCGGCGATGTCAGCCCCGGCTGGGGCTGGTCGTTCCACATCTTGCCGTACATCGAGCAAGACAATCTCTTCCGTTCGCAGACCAACTTGAACCAAGCGGTGACGGCGTCGCCGTTGCTCCGGCAGAAACTCAAAATCTACCAATGCCCGTCGGACATTCAGTCGGAGAATTTCCCGGTGTACGGGCCCGGCGGCGTGCCGTTGTCCGGCATCACCGCGGCACCGAGCAGTTACGCCGCGTTCGTCGGCGGCGATGAAACCGAAGTGACCACCGGCGACGGCAACGGCCAATTCCACGGCTGCTTCTACCGCAACAGCAAAACGCGGATCACCGACATCACCGATGGTACCAGTCACACGGCGCTGGCGGCGGAGCGGGCGTGCGGCATCACCCAAGGGACGTGGGCCGGGGCGCTGTCCGGTGCCCGTATGCGACTCGGCCAAAAGAACCCGGTCTACCCGATCAACCCGAACATGGACTACGACACCGACCTGTTCGGCTTGATGCACGCGAACTGGATCAATGCGACCAACGATCAGTCCGACGACGGCGGCACCGACGATCCGTCGAGCTTCCACACGGGCGGCGCGAACCATTTGTACGGCGATGGCTCGGTGCGGTTCCTGCGCAATATCGGCGGGGCGAAGGGACAGCCCCCGCCCGCCGACCGCCTCGCGTACTGGGCCACGGGCACCCGCGCCGACGGCGACTTCACGCACGCCATCGAATGATCGGGGGCTACCGTGCGAAGCTCACTCTTCGGGTCGTTGTTCGCGCTCGCGCTGATCGGCTGCGGCCGTTCGGATGGGCCGAAGGAAAAATACTTCGGCGGCGAGACGGTCGACCATTGGCTAGACGGGATCAAAAGTGGCGATCCGAAAGTCCGCAAAAAGGCCGCGGATGTCCTCGGGAACATCGGTCCGAGCGACGCGCGGGCGATCCCGGCATTGATCGGAGCCGTCCAAGACAAAGACACGAAAGTGCGGGATGCGGCGGTTCTCGGCCTGTCCAAAATCGGCCCGCCGGCCGCATCGGCTCAATCGGTATTGGAAGCGGCGACCAAAGATACGGATGCGAGCGTCCGCGCCCACGCCATCGCGGCACTGGGACGAATCCACGGGGAGAAGTAGCGGATTCAGCCGGCCCACCCGGTCGAAGTTTGGAATTCCCCGCCCGAAGCCGCCGTGCCGGCGGCGATCAAAATCCGCCGGAGCGAAGCCGGTTCGGGGATCGGCCGGAGCCAATCGGCGAAACCCGCTGGCACCGACCCGAACCGGGCCTCGAACAATTCCGTGATCGCGGCGCGCAACGCCAAGAGTTGCCCTTCCTCGACGCCACGCTCGATGCCTTTTTCGATGCCTTCTTCCCGTCCCCGCTCGATGCCTTCTTCCCGGCCCCGCTCGATGCCCTTTTCGTGGGCGACTTGGACGCGTGTCTTGTGCATGGCCGGTACCTTACCCGTGGCGTTGGCTTCCAGTATATCCTGAAAACGATCCGAATCCGAGTCCGGAATATCGATGTACGTCTCCACGCAGTCGCCCAGCAGCGACTTCTTGCCGTCGGTCAGCGGCGAGTCGCCCAGACGCCGCATCGCTTCGATGCCGAACGGCACCCGCTGCTCTTTCCCGGCTTTCATCAGGGTCGACAACGCCACGCCGAGCCAGTTGTCGCCCCGCAGGTACTCTGCGGCGGGCAGGGCCGGCAATCCGACGTACCGGTAGAAGAAAATCAGCGTCGGGTCGCCCTCGGCCGGGTCGCGGATCTCGCGGACGCCCAGCCCGTCCAAGCCGACCTTGAGGAACACCACCACCGGCAGCACGGTCTTGCGTTTCGCGCGGCGCAGGTAGAAGTAGTATTCGGGCAACCGCCGTTCGATATCGGTGACCGACTCGGCCGATTCGATTTCGATGTGGATCAACGCTAATGTCGAGTCGCCGCCGAGGTCGGTCAATTCGGCGACGAGGTCGAGGATGTGCTTGGGCCCGTCGGGCGGGTCGGCGAACAGTTCCTTGTCGAGCCAATTCACGCGGTCCAAGTCGAACCGCGCGGCTTGGTCGGGGAAAAACAGCCGGAGGAAGTCCGGAAAGAATTCCCGGATTACTTCTTTGAACAACTGGTCGTGGTCGGTCGATTCGCTCATGGGATCAGGTTACTGCACCGTGGGATAGATGGGTTCGACCAAACCCGATCGCACTCCCTAAAGTGATGGTATTCGATCTTCGCACGCTGCGGGTAAGACCATGACGATTCCTTGGTGGGGCTATGTGATTTTGGCCGGCCTTTCGTGGGGCACCTACGTCCCGATCATTTTCTACGGCGGGCAACTCCTGACGCCGACGGATGACAAAGGCAACCCGCTGCCGGGGATCTCGGGGCGGCTCGCGTCGATCCTCTGCGTCGGCGCGGCGTACTTCCTCATGGCCGTCGTGATCCCGCTCGTGATGATGTCGCTGCGGGACGACCCGAAGGCCCGTTGGGATGTCAAACCGGGCCTCGTGTTCAGCGGCTTGGCCGGGATCGCCGGGGCCGTCGGGGCCATCTGCGTCATCTTCGCCAGCAGCGCCGCCGTGCGGACCGCGGGCGACGAGTTGAAAGAAGAATCGGCCCGATTGACGGTGCTGGCCGGGTCGACCGCGGACCCCGTGAAGAAGCAGGAAATCTTGGATCGCGTCGCCGAGTTGCAGAAGCCCGCGGCCAAAAAGCAGTTCCTGGCCAAGTACCGGATGTTCATCGCCCCGCTGATCTTCAGTTTGGCCCCGCTCATCAACACGCTGCTGAGCCTATTCTGGCACCCGGACGCCAAGACCGGCGAGTGGGCGATCTTCCACTTCGAGATGCCCGGCTGGAAACTCCCGCTGGGGATTCTCTTCGTCGCCATCGGCACGTTCTTGGTGTTGATGTCGAAGGAGGACGCGGAGAACAAACCCCCGGAGCCGAAGGCCCCGCCGACGAGTGTCGAAGAACCGGCCCGACTATAACATCCGCATGGCGCTGAAACCCCGAAAGCCGCGGCTCGATTGGCTCGTGGCGATGCTGGTGCGATCGACCGTCTGCCTCGTCCAAGCGATGCCGGCGCGGACATCCCACAGCTTCGCCGAGTGGCTGGCCCGGTTCGCCCACCGCGTCGATAAACGGCATCGCCGCGTCGCAGCCGAGAACCTCGGCTTCGCCTTTCCGGAGAAATCCCCGGCCGAGATCGACGCGCTCGTGCGGCGCTGTTACCGCCATTGCTGTTTGTTGTTGATCGAAATCATCCTGCTGCCACGGAAGTTGGTCGTCGAGAACTGGCGTGCCTCGGCGTCGCTCGTGCGGGGCGATCTCATCCTCGACGGCTTGCTCTCCGACCGGCCGCTGTTGATCGTGACGGCGCACTTCGGCAATTGGGAGTTCGCCGGGTTCGCGCTGGGTCGGCTCGGTTTCAAAACTTACGCCATCGCCCGCGTCCTCGACAACCCGCACCTCGAGCGCTTCCTCAAGAAGTTCCGCCAAGCGACGGGGCAGACCATCATCGCGAAGAAGGACGACTTCGACCGGCTTTCCGCCGTCCTCCAATCCGGCGCGAAGGTGGCCACTCTCGGCGATCAAGACGCCGGGCCGCGCGGGGTCTTCGTCGAGTTCCTCGGCCGCCCCGCGTCGGCGCACAAAGCGGTCGCACTGATGGCGATGCAGTTCGACGCGAAGATGATCGTCATCGGCGTGCCGCGGATCGCGGAGAACCCGAGCCGGGGATTGGGTCGGTACGAGATCATCTGCGAAGACAGTATCGATCCGCGGGAATATCTGACCCGGCCCGACGCGGTAAAGGCGATCACGCAGCGCTACCACGATGCACTGGCCCGATTGATCCGCCGGCATCCGGAGCAGTATTTCTGGCTGCACCGGCGGTGGAAGTCGCAACCCGTGGCGAAGAAGAAAAGTTGAGCGAAGAACCAGAGCCACGCCGCTGATGGGCCACCGCTATTTCTTCCCGCGATCCTTGGCTTTTCGCATGCGCGTCAGGAAGTCGTCGCCGTCGTCGTCCGCGGGCTTCTCCTCGCGCACCGACGGCGCGCCCGGCAAGGGCGGGCCGGTCGCGCGGGCAGCGTAATCGTCCGCTCCGGCGGGGGCCGGTTCGCCGGCGGGAACCTCCGGGATGTCGAACTTGCGGCTCGCCCGCTTCTTGGCGAGCGTATCGCCCACCGCTTTCTTGCGCTTCATCAGGTTTCCGAGGGCGCCGTCTTCTTCGGTCTCTTCGACGGTCTGCCGGCGAACCGTCGCCCAGACGCGTTGGCCCCACTGGCGGAGTTCCTTCGATTCCAAACTGATGCGGCGGGCACCCACGTCGAAGAGCAACAAGAAGGCCGCGGCGAATACGAGCCAGTACCAAAAGGGGAGCAGCGCCCGGATGCTGGTCGGCGCTTTGCGGAAGAAGTCGGCGGTCGCGGCGAGCTTGGCGACGCCCGCCGCGTCGTCGGCTTCCTTGAAGTAATTGCCGCCGGTGGTGGCCGCGATGCGTTCGAGCAGCGGGGCGTTCGTCTCGAGGTCGGCGAACTCCGGGGAGTACGGCACCGTGATGCCGGCGCGGGCGCTGTCGAAACTGTCGGCCCCTTTGCTCCCTTCGACGCGGACGAAGTACGCCCCGGCTTCTTCGGCGACGAACTCCGCTTCGTACAGGCCGGCGCCTTTCGGTTTGAACTCGAGCGTCGGCACCCGTTCGCCGGGGCCGGGTTTGCTCGGGAGGCTGACGGCCCCGACCAATTTGAGACCCGAGACCGGTTTGTCTTTGCCGTCTTTGCCGATCTCGCGCGCGTCGACCAACACGCGGATGCGGCCGTCTTTGTACTCGGTGACGAGGGTCATGTTGCCGCGCTCGGCTTCGCGCATGGCCCAGGTCACGGTCTGTTCCCAGTGCTTCTGGTAAATGTCCGACGCGGCCCATTTGCGATCCCAAAACAATTCGCCCTTGCCCGGTTGCGTACGCGCGTCGGAGGTGAAGGCGACGGCTTTGCCGAGACCGTACCGCCAGGAAGCTAGGACGGGGAAGCGGGCGCCGGATTGTTCGTCGGCGGGCCCCTCGATGTGCATGGTGCACACGGGCGAATCTTTCTTCGTCGTCCGCACGTAGCCGTGGAGTTCGGGCAGCACTTCGGGCAAGCCGTCGGCGGGGCCGCCGCGCGCGACCCAAGTCGGCGTGAACCGGACGTTGTAAATGAACGACTGGCTGATGCGGCGCGTCTCTTTGATGTAGATCGCCGGCAGCTTCGTCGGGTCGGTGACTTTGTGGAAGTTCCCGGACTTGCCTTCGGAATCCGCGGTGCCGCCGGCGATGATCTGCATCTTGTTGTCTTCGTTGACGCCGTGCGTCGCCACGCCGATGGTCGTGCAGGTGATGCCGGCTTTCTTCATCGCGGCGACGGCCGCTTGCCCCGGCCCCGAGTAGTTCGGGTCGCCGTCGGAAATGACGATGACGTGCTTGGTACTGAGGCTGTGCTTCGGGTCGGCCAGGGTATCGGCGGCGGCCTTCAAGAACGGGTCGAAGTCGGGCATGTCGCCGGGGCTCATCTTGTCGATCTTCGTGTAGAGCCGCTCTTTGTCGTCGCCGATTTCCTGGAACGGGATCTGCCAATTCACCGAGCCGCCGAGGAAGCCGAAATCGACGACGCCGACCATGTCGACCGGCCCGAGGCGCTGCACCGCGAGCTTCGCGATCACCTTCTGCCATTTGTTCCCGTCGGCCATTTCGGAGGCGTGCATGACGAGCACCAAGCCGCCGCGCCCGGCCGCTTTCTTCGACTTGATTTCGCAATCGACCGGCAGCGCCGCTTCGATCGGCGTCTGCTGGTAGCCGCCGGGGCCGAAGGAATCGGGCCCGCCGACCATCACGAGACCGCAGCCTTGGTCGTGGACTTGCTGCCGGATCGTTTCCATTTGGTCGTTGGTGAACAAATCGGCCGGGACGTTGGCGAGGACGATGCAGTCGTAGTTGCTGAGGAAGATGCCGAGGTCGTTCTTGTCGCCGGGGAGTTTATCGATGGGCAAGAAGTCGAGCCGCTGCTTGGCGTCGCGCAGCTTTTGGATCAGGTGCCAGTGCTGGGATTTGTTTTCGACCAAGCCCGGATCGACGAAGAGGATGCGCTTCTGGCCGCGCGCCACGACGGCGGCGGAAGCGCGGTTGTTCGCCGCGCGATCGCCCGGCAAGCCCACCACCGCGGCGTCGCCGGGGCGCTCGACCGACGAGATCGGCACGAACGACGCCTTGTACGTGTACGACGTTTCCGCCTTCGATTGATCGCGGTCGTGGAAGCGGAAGACGTTGAGCCCCGGCACCAACCGGACGCGCGGCGGGGATTTCTTCGCGTCGATCACCTGCTCCGTCGGTTCGATTTCGACCGTCGATTCCTTGTTCGGTTGCTGGACTTCGAGGTCGTCGCCCTGCCGGCCGACGCGGGTGAGTTCGAGTAAGCCGTCGACTTCGCGGGTCGGGTGGGCGTTGCGGATTAGCACGCGGATCGGCAACCGCGCGCCTTGCGTCGCCAGCGGCGGGGCTTCGACCGACTGCACCAGCACTTCGTTCTCGTTGACGAACCCGGGGG
The DNA here is from genome assembly GCA_043727575.1 of Fimbriiglobus sp. GTDB lineage: Bacteria > Planctomycetota > Planctomycetia > Gemmatales > Gemmataceae > JALHQU01. Next base: position 32,954 of record JAYSYN010000101.1, on the reverse strand, counting down.
CCAATGCGACGGTGTCGATCGGCACGCCGTTCTTGCGGGCCAAGTCGGCTTGATCCTCGGCGCTGCCGAGGTTCTCGTTGCCGTCGGAAATGAGGACGATGCGGCGCGAGGTTCCTTCGGGGAACGAGGCGAGCGCGAGTTTGATCGACGCGCCGATGTCGGTGTAGTTGCCGTCGATGAACCCGGCGGCGCGCTCGTCGAGCGGCAGGCGATCCACGGCCGCCGGCGGGTAGGCGAGCTTCGGCCGCTTGCCGAAGTAGATGACGCCGGTCTGATCGGCCCGGTGATCGACGCCGCGCTTGGCGATGGATGTTTCGATCAAACCCCGAATGCGTTCCCAACGCTGGTCGACCGGCTCGGAGCCGTCTTGACTCGCCCGCAAATCCTGCGGCACGCTGAACGACCGATCGACGACGAAGATCACGGTGACGTTCTCGGACGGCCGGCGGACGCGCGGCTCCGCGAGCGCCATGACGAGGCAGGCCACTACGAGCGCCCGCGCCGAAATGGCCAACCACTTCCGCGTACTGCCGAGGCCCGACAAACTCCGCCGGCTGATGAGGAAGACGACCGGCACGAACGCGAGCAGCACGAGCCACCACGGCCGGGTGAACTCGGTCCAGCGGATCGCCTTGGCGACTTCGGCGATCCCCTTGTTCAACTCCCGGCCATACAGCCCGCCGACGGCGACGATCAGCAGGCCGGTCAGTACCATCGCGAACCGCGACGACCAATAGCGGGTGAAGGCGAGGACGAACCCCGCGAGGCCGAACCCGACGGCCGGGACAAGCAGCGCGACCTCGGAATAGAGCGTGGTGTTGCCGTCGTCGCTGAGTTTGAACTTCCACTTGGCCAGGGCCATCGACCCGGCGGCGAAGGCGATCAACCCCCCGGCCCAATAGCCGAGGAGCGTCATCTTCCGGCGGCGCAGCGCCAGCGAACCGAGCACTCCCGCCACGAGGAACAGCGCGAGCGCGAGCCAATGGGTTTCGAGGAAGTCGATGAGGCGGGCCATGCGGTCGTCTTCCTCAGGTGCGCGATTGCCATTCCGAAGGATTGCGGGCGTTGTGGAATACGGCGATCATGATCCCGATTTAAGTTTACGCGATCCACGCGGGGGAGTCGAGCGCGAGATCCTCCCGGATGTAGCAACGATTCTCGGAGTCGTCATTCCAGCGTCAACCCACCCACCCTACCGTGGAATGACGGCCGATTTTCGGAACGACCTATGCGCCGCAAGGACTTGCGTCAAAAATGGGCACCGTAGGGGCAGGCCTCCGGGCCTGTCCGAGAAGCGGAATCGCGAGTGCCGGGGATTTCGCTTCTGGACAGGCCCGGAGGCCCGCCCCTACGTTCCCGAATCGATGGCCATCAATCGTACAACCCTTCGCTGGTTAGAGCTTCATCCGGCAAAGACACGCCGCAGTCCGTCCCGATTGTCAACAGACGGCGTTCCCAATCATCCCGCGGTACGAAAGTTCTCATCCACTCCTTCGCTTCTTCGGGTGTGATGCGTCGCTTCGGCAGTGGCTCTTCGGCTTCAGGCAGTTCCCGGACCGAAGGGAACCGATCCGTTCCGCCATAACGCTGGCCCAGATTTCTTTCGCCAGCGCCAAGCGTTCCGGGATGCTCATCCGGTCGATCCCGAGCACTTCCATTGTTGTCCGCATCGCCATCGCCCTCCGGAAATCCCGCCATGCTACCGTCCGGCCCCGCGATTCGCCATTCCCAAACTTGACCGGCCCCCTATACTACTAGTTCTCGATGACGCATCGGGGTTACTCCCGCATTTCTGCGGCACTTTCCCCGGCCTGCTATCCTCCTCAATCGTTCCCGGATTTCCCCCGGGAGGAAGGTACGTTTCTTGACCGACTCGAACACGACCCCGACTGCGCCGAAGGCGACCGACGGTAAAACATTCGCGGATCTCGGCCTCGACATCAAGCTCGTCGAAGCCCTCACCGCCAACGGCTACGCCGAACCGACCCCCATCCAGCGCGACAGTATTCCGGTCTTGCTGGAAGGCAAAGACCTCATCGGCCTCGCCGCCACGGGCACCGGCAAAACCGCGGCCTTTGCATTGCCGATCATCCACAAATTGAATCTGAACCCCAATCGCGAGCGCCCCTCGGCCCTCGTATTGGTACCGACGCGCGAACTCGCCATCCAGGTGGCTAACGCCATCACCGAGTACGGTGCGCCCCTGAAAATCAAAGTCGTCGCCGTGTACGGCGGCTCCGGCTTCGCGGAACAAACGCGGGCCATCCGGGCCAAGGCCGACATCGTCGTCGCCACGCCGGGCCGCGCCCTCGACCACATCCGCCGGGGCACGGTGAACTTCGGCAACATCCAGACGGTCGTGCTCGACGAAGCCGACGAAATGCTCGACATGGGCTTCGCCGAAGACCTCGACGCGATCCTCACCGAGACGCCGAAGGAGCGCCAGACGGCCCTCTTCTCGGCGACGATGCCGCCGCGCATCGCCCAGATGGCGGCGAAACACCAGAACAAACCGGTGCGGATCGAAGTGCTCAAGGCCAAGCTCGCCGCCGGGGAAGCCCCGAAGGTCCGCGAAGTCGTGTACGTCGTCCAGCGCGATTACAAAGCCGCGGCCTTGGCCCGCGTCCTCGATTTCGAAGCGCCGACGGCGGCGCTCGTCTTCTGCCGCACCCGCGCCGATGCCGACGGCGTCGCCGACACCCTCAACGGCCGCGGGTATCGCCCCGAGTCGATCCACGGCGGGCTGACGCAAGATCAGCGCGACCGCGTGATGCGGAAGTTCCGCGAAGGGACGATCAAAGTCCTCGTCGCCACCGACGTCGCGGCGCGCGGGCTCGACATCGACCACCTGTCGCACGTCATCAACTTCAATGTGCCCGAATCGGCCGAGACCTACGTCCACCGCATCGGCCGCACCGGCCGCGCCGGCCGCGAAGGCGTGGCGATCACGCTCGCCGAACCGCGCGAGCGCTTCTTGCTGCAATCGATCGAACGCCTCACGGGTCGCCGCTTCAACACCCCGGCCGTGCCGACGAAAACCGACCTCGTCACCCGGCGGCTCGAACGGACCCGCGACGAAATCCGCGAAGCCCTCACGACCGGCGGCGTCGAGAAGGCCCAAGCCTTGATCGAACCGCTGCTGAAGGATTTCAAACCGAACGAAGTCGCCCTCGCCACGGCGGCGCTGCTCGTGAAGCTGACGCACCCGACGGACGACGGCCCGGACATCCCGTCGCCGAACATGCCCCAAAACCGCCCGGCCCCCGGCGGCTACAACAACAGCGGCCCGTCGCGCCCGCCCTTCGGCCGCAACCGGCCCATGGACAGCCGGCCCGGCCCCGGTCGCCCGCGCCCGGGCGGTTATAGCGGCGGCCCGACCAACCAAGCCGCGAGCATGACGAAGGTCTTCATCGGCGCCGGCCGCGAAACCGGCGTCGGTCGCCGCGACCTGATGACGACCTTGGAAAACGAACTCGGATTGTCGTCGAAAGACATCGGAAACATCGACGTCGCCGACCGGTTCTCGTTGGTCGAAGTCCCCGGCGAACTCGCCGAGCACGTCATCACCTCGCTGCAGGGCGTCCGCTTCCGCGGCCGCTCCGTCGTGGTCCGCTTGGACAAAGCCGGCAACGCCGTGTGAGCCAATTCCCGTAGAGCGTAAGACGCACCGGCTCGGGAGCCGGTGCGTCTTAATTCGAATCCGGACAGTGGCAGGAACCGGAGATGAAAAAGCGCGGTCACCCGCTGACAATGGCGTGGATGTTCCCGTCCGGATCCTTGAACCACGCGGCTTCCATATCCCCGCCGCTGTGCACATCGCCCTTCCGTTTCATGCCCGGCAAGTCGTAGTGTTCGAACACCACTCCTTTGGCCTTCAACGCTTTCGCGATTTTCCCCACGTTTTCGACCATCCATGTCACAGCGGTGGCTTTGTTCGTCCCGGCGAATTCCGAAACGTAAACGAAGAACTTGCTCCCGCCGGTGTCGTACGCGAGAACCTCTTCGCGATCCGAAGCGTTCGGACCGAGACCCAACGTGTCTTCGTAGAATCTGCGGGAGACTTTCAGATCTCGGACGGCCACGGTCGCCACCGCTTCGAATTTGCCAACCATGGTCGTTCTCCAATCGGTGTGGACGATTCAATCCGAACTCGACGCAACATACGTGCCACGCGGCACGACTCAGGCGCCGTTCCCATTCTGTTGAAAGACGGAGCACGATACTCGTTCAGTTCGGCCACATCGGGGCGAAGAAACCCTCGGTGGCATTTGCGACTTAGTGCTGGTAGCCGCAAACTGGCACCGGCGTTGCGGATCGAAAACCGGTTTCTTTCCACCGCTGGAGTTGCACCATGCCCCGTTTCGTATTTTCCGCGATTCTCTCCGCTTGCTTCGCCGGGGCCGTCCCCGCCACGCCCGATCCGCAAATGCAAGCCGTCCTCGATCAATTGGCCGCCCTCGGCGGGAAGCCCATCGAAAAATCGACGCCCGACATGGCCCGGAAACAACCGGGGCCACCCGACGCGGTGAAAGCTCTGTTGAAGAAGCTCGGAAAGAGCACCGACCCGGAAAAGGTCGCGGCGACGAAGGACATCACGATCCCCGGCCCAGCCGGCAAGTTGGCCGCGCGTGTCTATTCCCCCGAAGGGGAAGGACCATTCCCGGTGCTCGTCTATTTCCACGGCGGCGGCTGGGTGATCGCCGATATCGACGCTTACGATGCGTCCTGCCGGGCGCTGTGCAACGCGGCCAAATGCGTCGTGGTGTCGTGCGATTACCGACGGGCCCCCGAAAACCCGGCCCCGGCGGCACTCGATGACGCCTTCGCCGCCTACCAATGGACTCTCAAGCACACCAAAGATTGGAACGGGGACGAGAAACGCATCGCCATCGCCGGGGAGAGCGCCGGCGGTAACTTGGCGACACTGGTGTGCATCAAGGCCCGGGATGCCAAGATTCAAATGCCCCTGCATCAGCTGCTCGTCTATCCGGTGACGGATGCGAACTTCGATACGGAATCGTACAAATTGCACGCCGACGCGAAGCCGCTGAACAAGGAGATGATGCGCTGGTTCTTCGCCCATTATTCCGGGGATCAAGCCCCGGATAAAGTATTGATGTTGCTACCGCTGCAAGCGAAGAGCCTGGCCGATCTACCCCCCGCGACGATCGTCACCGCCGACATCGACCCGCTCCGCGACGACGGCAAAAAGTACGCCGCGGCCCTCGAAAAAGCCGGGGTGAAGGTCCGATGCAAGAACTACGAAGGCGTCACCCACGAGTTCTTCGGCATGGGTGCCGTCGTCGACAAATCTAAAGAGGCCGTGAAGTACGCGGCCGAGGGATTGACTGCTGCGTTCAAGAAGTAATTGTTTTTCACCGCGGGTCAGGACCCGTTCGCCCGAGCGATGCCCGTGCACCGCTCCTTGAAACTGCCGTAGATGTGGGCGGGCGCGTCGAAGTGCTCTTGGTGAGTCGCGATGAAATCGACGCACTCCGCAACGAGCGGGTAAATCTCCTCGACGCTGCCGGCGTCCTGCCGCGATTCCAGAAGTGATAGGAAGGCGCTGGCCGTGGTCGAATCCCCGGCCGCGGCGGGCGACAGGACATACATGGCGAACGACTGGACGTAGTACTGGAACACGGGGCGAGGGGCGAACATCAGCTCGTCCATCCGCGAGATTGAACGCCCTTCGCCGAAGTACTCCTGCACTTGTTCGTGAGACTTGCCGAAGAATCGCTCGTGTAAGTCTCGGACGTCGAAATCGTGCTGGTATCCATGCCAAGCGGACTTGTCCGGTACGCGATCGAAGTGAGGCACGGGTGTGGCTCCTGCCGCTGAACGACCCAGTTCAGCGGCGACCGCCTGAACGAGTGCCTCATGAGCTGGAAGCGAGGCGTGTCAAAGCGACTCGAAGGCATTCCGTGACGGAGGCTTCCAGGGTGTAAACGACACCCCCGCCCATCTCGCAATGACCGGGCCTAGCCATGTGCTCGCCTCGATCCGCTGCCGTGACAACACCTTGACCGACTGTTCTCCAACCACCACCAGCCCCCAAGATGGGAAGCTGTCCTCACCATCCCCGCCGTCCTTGACTTGGACGACCTCTTTCAACGTGGCCCGCGGAAAGATCCGCTCGCGACGGTAGCGCAACAGCGAACGCTCGGCTACCAGTTCGTCCGGGCCGAACTTGAACGTCGTCACCGACCAGAAAAACCACAGTGCGTACCCAATCACGAAGATTTCGGCAGCCCACCCTGGAATCAGCCAAGCGATCAGGAGCCAATGGGCCCAGCCGTCTATCAAGACTCTGTAAGTGCCGAAGACACAACCGACGGTCCAAATACTCAGCCAACATGCTAAGAAGCAACCGGCTCCCTTCATTCCGCTCGTGCGGTATCGGACGGAACATATCCCAAGGTCAGTTACCTCGACCTCAAACCCACGGGGGTGCGGTTCTGCTAGCACCTGCGCCCTCCGCCGCCGGACTTTTTATTCTCTGGCGTACCGGCCGGAGACTTTCCAAGCACATTCACAGCATATTTCCGCGTGTCAAGCGATAAATGACTCTGACTCGCATTGGCAATATCCGCCGCCCATCCCCCCGAACCTCACTCACCCGGCGCCGCGCTCTCCGGTGCGAATCCCCTCCGCAGCGTATTCTCCGTAATCGTCCGCGGCACCACGAACTGCAGCAGGTAATCCGGGCCGCCGGCTTTGCTGCCGATGCCGCTGAGCTTGAAGCCGCCGAAGGGTTGGCGGTGGACCAAGGCCCCGGTGCATTTGCGGTTCACGTACAGATTGCCGACGCGGAATTTGCGCTTGACCTTCGCGATGTTCTCCGGGCTGCGGCTGAAGACCCCGCCGGTGAGGGCGTACTTCGTCCCGTTGGCGATCCGCAAGGCGTCGTCCAAATCCTTCGCTTTGATAACGGACAGCACCGGGCCGAATATCTCCTCTTGGGCGATGGTCGCGGTCTCGGGCACGTCGGCGAAGATCGTCGGGCCGACGAAATAGCCCTCATCCGCGAGGGTGCCGAGGTCGTGCTGGTAAGCCAGCGTCGCCTGCGTCTTGCCGAGTTCGACGAACTTGCGGATGCGATCCCGCGACTCGGCGTCGATGACGGGACCCAGCGAACAACCGGGCGACTCGGCCGGGCTCACGGTGAGGCTCTTGGTCGCTTCGACGACGCGCTTCAAGAACAGGTCGTAAATGCCCGCGACGACGATGGCGCGCGAGCCGGCGCTGCATTTCTGCCCGCCGTAGCCGAAGGCGGAATCGACGACGCCGCGCACCGCTTCGTCGAGGTCGGCGTCCGAATCGACGATCACGGCGTTCTTGCCGCCCATCTCGGCGATCACCTTCTTGACAAAGTTCTGCCCGCCGGGAGTTTTGGACGCTTGCTCGTTGATCTGCAGCGCGACCTTCAACGAACCGGTGAACGCGATCAGCGCCACGTCCGGATGGTTCACGAGCACCGGTCCGATTTCTTCGCCGATACCGGGGACGAAGTTGACGACGCCCGCCGGGAGGCCCGCTTGCTGGAAGCACTCCATCAACTTGGCGCCGACAACGCCCGCTTGCTCCGCCGGTTTCAAAATGACGGTGTTCCCGGTGACGACCGCGGCCGTGGCCATGCCACATAGGATGGCCAATGGAAAATTCCACGGCGCGATGACGACGGCGACACCGCGCGGTTCGTAGAAGTGGTGGTTCTCTTCCCCGGGTACCGGCATACCCTGCCCACCCCACATTTTCAGGGCTTCCGCAGCGTAGTACTCACAGAAGTCGATGGCCTCGGCGACGTCGGCATCCGACTCGCGCCAGGGCTTGCCGGTTTCGAGGACGATCCACGCGGCCAGTTCGAACCGGCGGGTGCGCATCGCCGACGCGACCTTCCGCAAGTACGCGGCCCGCTCGGCGATGGGGACTTCCTGCCACGTTTCAAACGCTATTTGACACGACGCCACGGCGAGCTTGGCTTGTTCGACGGTCGCCTTCCCGGTGCGGCCGATGAGTTCGATCTTCTTCGACGGGTTGAACGATTCGACGAACTCAATCGAAGCCACAGGGGCGTTGCCGATGACGACGGGGAACGTCCGCCCGAGTTGGGTGCGGACGGTGCGCAGAGCGTCGGTCATCGCCTCGCGGTTGGCTTCCTTCGAAAAGTCGCTGAGGGGTTCATTTTGAAAAGAGTCCTTCGTCATTCGTCCTTCGTCATTCGATAAGACGCCGTTCGTGTGCGGTACTGTCATGGAGTTCTCTTTTGCCGAATGACGAAGGACGAATGACGAATGACTCTCACGGGGAGCACGGAGAAGCAGAGATTCGGATACTCCTTCACTGAAGCCTTGGCGAAGGAACGAATCATTCGAGGTATTCTCGAGCAACCGCCGGACCAGGTAGGCCATCCCCGGTAGGAGTTGGCCGTACGGCGTGTAGATGCGCACGCGCAGGCCCATCGATTTCAGCACGTCCTTGATCGGGTCGGCCATGCCGTAGAGCATTTGGAATTCGAAGTTCGGCTTCGGCACCTTCAATTGCTCGGCGATGGCCAAGGCGTGGGCGATGCTGCGGATGTTGTGGCTGCCGAAGGCCGGGCGGAGCCAGGTGTGGTTCCGCATCAGGAAGGTCGAGCATATTTCGAAGTTGTCGTCGGATTGCCATTTCTCGGTGAAGACGGGCACGGGCCAACCGTTCTGCGCGGCGATCACGATTTCGTAATCCCAGTACGCCCCCTTCACCAGGCGGATCCAGACCGGGCATCGGCGCTCGTCTCTGGCCCAGTTCAGCAGCTGTTGCAAGTCGGCTTCCGTGTCTTTCAAGTAAGCTTGGATGGCGATGCCGACGTGGGGCCAGTCGCGGAACTCCGGCTCGGTGAGGATCTCGCGGAAGATGCGCAGCGTCGTATCTTTGAAGGCGTACTGCTCCATGTCGAAGTTCACGAACGCCCCGTTTTTCCGGGCCAACGCCAAGATCGGACGCAAGCGACCGCGGACGACCTTCGATGTTCCTACCGGGTCGATCGGGTCGAACTGGCTGAACAGCGCCGAGAGTTTGACCGACACATTCACGCGCGGGATCGGCCCGGCGTCGTCGCGGTCGATGGCGGGGATTTCCGGCATGGCGTTGATGATCGGCGGCAAGCCGTTCAGCAGATCGAAGTACTGCTTTTGGACGTGATCCGCTTCCGCTTCGGTGATGGTCGCTTCGCCCAATAGGTCCATGGTGAACGCGAGTTTCTTCTCGCGCATCGCCTTCACCGCGGCGATGGCTTCGTCGACGTTGGACCCCGCGATGAACTTGCGGGCCATCGTCTCGGCGTTCCCCTTGGCGACCTTCGCCAACACCCGACTGGCGAGGCCGGTCTCGGGGATCCAACCGATGCCGGAGCGCACCCACCACGGCAATTGCGCCCGCGCTTCGTTCAAATATTCGCGCAAGTGCCGCCCGACTTCGCGCGGCTCCGTGAGGTACGGCAAGGTGTCGACGAAGCGGAAGAGCTGGACCTTCAGCGCCTCGTTGCCCATGGTGAGGCCCATGAGCTTGTCGTCCCACCAGTTGCGGGAGAACAGCAGTGGCCCGCCCCGGTCGAGCCGGGCGAAGATGTCGTGGCCGAGGGCTTGGGTGCGGGGTTCGAGTGAATTCGTCATGCGGGGGTCGCTTTGGTTTTTAAAATCGGCGACTCGTGAGTTATGATCCGGTATCTTCATCAGTAGTTCGCCCTTGCTGGGAGCAGTACGCGATGGCCATCGATAAGATTGGGAAATTCAACGTGCTGGCCACTCTCGGGGCCGGGGCGCACAGCAGTATTTTACACATCCGCCGGGAGGAGGACGGCCGCGAATATGCGCTCAAAGTGGTGAACATCGAATCCGATGCCGAAAAGAAGTTTTTGGAGCAAGCCGAGCACGAATTCCGCGTCGGGAAGATGCTGGATCACCCGAATTTGGTAAAAGTGCTGGCCTTCGAGACCGAGAAGAACTGGCTCTTCAAAATCAAGAAAGCCAAGTTGCTCGTGGAGTTCGTGAAGGGCGACACCCTCGACAAAGTCAAATTGATGAAGCGGCACAAGCTGCTGCGGGTCTTCGAGCAAATCGCGGCCGGGATGGTCCATATGCACCGGCGGAACGTGCTGCACGCCGATTTGAAACCGGGCAACATCATGCTCGGCCGCGGGACGACCGTGAAGGTGCTCGACTACGGCTTGGCGTGGATCAAGGGCGAGCCCAAAGACCGCGTGCAGGGGACGCCGGAGTACCTCGCGCCCGAAACGGCGTCGCACAAGCTCGTCAACGAGCGGACCGACATCTTCAACTTCGGCGCGACGATGTACCGCCTCGTGACGTTTAAACTGCCGCCGTCGGTGATCTCCGATTTGGCCGGCGTGCCGATGACCGAGAAGACGTACAAGAGCCTTTACAAGCCGGTGGGCGAGATCGTGGCGACGACCCCGCCGATGCTCGTCTCGCTCATCCACAAGTGCATGGAATTCAAAGCGAACAACCGGCCCGATTCTTTCGCCGCCATTCAAACGGCCTTAGGTGCCATGGCCGATGAAGCTGAGGTCGGGCTCGACCCCGCCGAATTGGAAGAATGATTCAGGGCTTCGCCCACGGGCAAAGGGTGTGGATTTCCTCGGCGAGCCGCCGGGCGAATTCCGTCGCCTCACGCCGGTCGAGCGGGGTGTTCCCCCCGGTGCCGAGGAGCACGACGAGCCGCCCGGTCGGTTGCGTCATCCGGCCGGAGAGAGCGTCGTCGAACCATTCGGGGCGGGTCAAGAACCCGGTCTCTTTTTGCGCGGCGAGTTCGTCGGATTCGTCCCAGATTCGATTCCCTTCTTGCGTCCAATACAGGACGAATTGCGAACTCCCGTCCCGTTCGTATTCGCGCGCGGTCGCCGGGATCGGGCCCGAATCGCGGGATCGCAGGATCTCGATGCGGTGCGAGATCACCCGAAATCCCTGATTCCCCAAGCAAACGTCGGGGTGGTGGTAGCCCTTCACCAGTTTCGCGGATGACCAGTAGATCGCGAAGACCGAGATCGACTGGCCGAGATTGTTCTCGTAGATGCGGTGCAAGATGCGATCCTGTCCGAGTAGCGCCGTGATGGAATCGTCGACCGGGCGATCCTCACCGCGCCAGTCGTCGAGGGTCATCGGCAACCGTTCCAGCGGCGCGTTTTGAACCACGGCCGATTCGCGCGACGAGCCGAGGGAATAGGTCAGCACCCCGCCCGCGAGACCGCCGAGCAAGAGTACGGCCATCGTGATCGAAGCCCAGCGCGGGGAGGGCTCGGGGCGATTCGAGACCGGTTGAGGAACGGCGGGCGCCGGCCGGCCCAGCGCCCGGGCGATGCCGACGATGCCGGCCAAACCCAAGAGAATCAGCGCGAAGCCGAGGGCATCGTGCCATTCCCCGCGGATGTAGTGCGGCCCGGCCCACTCTTGGATGCACCCGCTGAGCACGACGCGGATCGCATTCACGATCACCACGACCGGTACCGCGATCAGGGTCAGGGCCAGTCCGCGGCCCGGGCCGAAGCCCGACCGATGCGCGACGAACGCCGCGAGGGCCGTGAGCGCCGTCAGCGATTGCACGCCGCTGCATTCTTCCGCGACGCTGAGGTCGCCGGCGGCGAGTTTCAACACGAAGCCGGATTCGAGCCGTCGCACGGGTAAACCGACCAGCGGGAGGACCCGAGCCGCGATCGACGTCGTCGCTTCCTGCAGAAGATTTTGGAGCGGGCCGAGTACGCGCGACGGCAGCGGCAAGGCGAAGAACGGGAAGATCAGCGGGAAGGCGAAGTGCCGGAACCTCGGCCAGCCCCCGTCGGCGAGAAGCAAACTCGCGGCGCCGAGGAACAATGCGACGGCGTCGAGCCACAGCAGGACGGTCCGCCCGCCGGCCGCTTGGGTTTGCAGGAACGCCGCGGCGGGAATTAATGCACCGGCGAGCAGGGCCGGCGGGATCGCGAACCCGATTTGGGGTCGGCCCGCGGGCGCCGTTCGGCGATTCGCCCACGCGACCCACGCCGCGCCGAGCAAGATCAAAAACCGGTCGGCGTACTCCGGCCGCGCGCCCCAGAATTGAACGAGCAACATCAGCACCGCCGCGGCCGCGAGGGCCAGCCCCATCCAAGCTGCCGCGAGCAGTCGGCGCGGACCCGGGATGGCGGCGGGGGGCATGGTTACTTCTTCGGTTCGTCTTTCTTCTCCGGCACCCGCTTCGCCAAGTCGGCGAGGAACGTGCGGGCTTCGGCCCGGTACACGAACGGCCCGCGGGCTTTCACGGCTTCGTCCAAGATCTTGAACCCCTCGGCGTACTTCTTCTTTTCGTTCAGAACGAGCGCCAAATAATAGGCCGTGTCCAACCCGACTTGGCCGGCGCTCGCGGCGGTGCCGAGCGCTTTATCGGCGTCGTCGATGCGGCCGAGTTTGAAGTAGCAGTACCCGAGCACCGCGTAGGCGTCGGCGGCGCGGCTGTTCTGCTTCACGAGGCTCTCGGCCAATTCGGCGGCACGCTTCTTCTTCTTGTCGTCCGCCGATTCCACCAAGACGATGGCGAGGTTGCCGAGGGCGAAGGAATCGCCGGGGGCGTCTTTGTGGAGTTGCTCGAAGGCAACTTCGGCAGGGCCGTATTCCTTTTTGTGGCGGAATAACAACGCTTGCAGCGTCGCCGTTTCGCGCGCTTTGGAGTCGAGCTTGGCGGCCGCGTCGATGTATAACTGGGCCGCGTCCGGCTTGCCTTCGTCCAAGAGGTAGCCGGCGTAGGCCCGGTGGGTTTTCGGGTTCGCGGCGTGCGCCGCGACCGCCTTCTTCAACCAGTCTTCGGATTTGTCCCGCTCCGCTTTCGCCGCCCACAGCGCGGCCAGCCGCAACTCGGGCGGATCGACGGCGGGGTCGTCTTGGAACGCCTTTTGGAAATCGGCGAAGGCTTCTTCCGTCTTGCCGGTTTGGAAGGTCGCCGCGCCGAGCCGCTGGCGCAAAGGACCGTTCTTCGGGTCGTCGTTCAACAACCCCGTCAGTTGCTCTTTGACGGAGGCCCAGTCGCCGCGCTGTTCGAACGACGCGGCCAACCCGAGCCGCGCTTCGCGGACGTAGCGCTTGCGGACTTCGGCGTCCCAGCGCGCGTCGGCCGAGAATTGCAAGGCCGCTTGGCAACTCAAGATCGCATCGGTGATGCGCCCTTCCCCGAAGGCGAAGCTGGCGTTCAGCAGGTAGCCATCCGGGTGCTTGGGCTCCTCGGTGGTGAAGCGTTCGAGTGTCGCGCGGGCGTCTTTGCCGCGCTCGGCTTGGACGAACCACCCGGCCAAGATGACCCGCGGCGGTTGCAACTGCGAGTTCGCCGCGCAGGCCTTTTTCAACTGCTCGAAGGCCTCGTCGAATTTGCCGGTCTTGAAAGTCTCCAAGGCTTTGTCGACATCCGGCGACGGCGCCGGTTTCGGTGGGGCTTGGCCGAGCGCGACGGCGGCGAATCCGAAGAGGCAGAGCGAGGCCAGAAGCGAACGCGTCACGATTTCTCCCGTTGCAGAATGGCGAAGGCGTCGAGGTAGTCGGCTTGTTCTTGCGCGGTGCGCGGCAGGGCGCGGGCGAGTTCCAAAGTCGCGCGGGCCTCGGCCTTCCGCCCCTGTCCGTGGTAGGCGAGCGCCAAGTGAATTCGGCTCCCCGCCGCGGTTTTCGACATCCGGCCGGCTTTCTCCAAAGCGCGGATGGCGCTGTCGAATTGATCGTTGGCCAAGAGGGTCGCGCCCAAGACCTGCCACTGCCACGCCGACAGCGGTTCCCCCCGCTCGGCGGCGGCGCTCAGTGCGGCCGCATCGCGCAGGGCCACGGCCGATTCTTTCTTCCCCTTCAGCCGAGTCCACGCCAGCGCCGCGGCGATCTCGAGACGATCCGGCGCCCGGCTTTGCAGCTCCTCGAACGCGCGGATGGCCCCGCCGGTTTCGGTGATGGACCAACGCGGTTCGCCCCGCTCGGCGGATTGAAAATGAATCAGCGCTCGCACCGAGAGCAATTCGACATCGCCGGGGAAGCGGTCGAGATTGGCCCGCGCCGTCCGCTGGGCCAACTCGGCCAGCGCCGCGTCGTACCGGCTATCGCAGAGGCCCCTCAGCGCTTGCGCGATCGGCGCCGCCGACTTCGCCTTCGCGCCGGCGGCTTCGACCTTGGTCAAAAAATCGGCGAGGAGGATTCCCAAGCCGGCCTCGTTCAACCCGCGTACGTACAGCCGCGCCGCGAGGGGATCGCCCGGCAGCGTCTCGCCGAGTTCCGCCAAGAGTTGCACCCCGACGTGGGCGAACGTCCCCCCGGCTTCGATGTTCATCCGCGCCTCGGTCCGGATCGCCCACGAATTCTTCGGTTCGAGGTCCCGGGCTTTTCGGCACGCTTCGAGGGCGACGTCGCGGCGACCGGCGGACTCGGCCGTTTCCGCCGTCAACAGCCAGAGGGAGACGCTTTTCGGTTCCCGCTCGACTGCTTGGAGGAGTCGCGCCAGCGCCGGCTGCAGCTGATCGTCGGCGCGGAGCAGCAGCGAGTAGAGTGCGAGTAAGGCCGGATCGTCGCCGCAGGCTTCGAGCCCCCGGAGGACGTGCTGCCGGGCGGATGGGATGTCGTCGGCCCGGAGTGCCGCGGTCGCCAAGCCGTGGTAGGCCTGCGCCGCGTTCGGGTCCCGGGCGATCAACGCTTGCCAGACCTTCGAGGTACGGGCTTCGTGGTCCCGGGCGATGGTCGCATATTGCTCGGCCGTGATTTGGTTCTCGCGCCGCAGCAGGGCGAACGCGGAGACGAGCCGATTGCAAGCGAGCCCGAGTTTCGAGGCGATCGTCGCGTCGAGCGCCGGGTCGGCGAGCGCCAGTTCGACGAGCTTGCCGACGGGGCGCACCGCGCGGCTGAGGCCGCTCGGCTGGGGTCGGTCGGTCTTCGGCTCGAATCCTTCGAGGTAACACTCGATGAGTTGAACTTTGACGGCGGCCGGGAACGATTCCGCCGCCGGAGTCCGGGCCGTTTCGACGACGACCTCGCGGACGAACCCGCGCAGCGCCGTCGCGTCGCGGTCGAGTTCCCGGAAGAGGTCGAACGCGAAGAGCAGCGACGCGGGTGTGACGTTGGCGAAGGGGTCTTTCGGATCGGGGAGTTTGTCGAGATCGCGCGCGGCCCCGGCCCGGTCGCTCCGGAGCAGGACCGCTTTGGCCGCGGTACAGCGGGCGAGCCAGTCCTTCGGTTGGTGCGCGAGCCGTTTCCCTGCCTCACGTTCTGCTTCGGGCCAACGGCCGGTCCGCAAATGCCTCGGCAGCGTCAACAAGGGCATCACGGGGTCGGATTCGTCCGCCGAGCCGGATTCGAGCGTCGCCTTTCGTTGCCGGGCCAGAGTGTCGTCCGGGTTCAACCGGAGGATTTCTTCGAGGGCCCTGTCGAGGTCGGCCTCCGAACCGGTTTTCGCCGCGCGGTCGAAATTCGCCCACTGCTCCGAGATCTGTTGTTGTTTTTGCGACTCGGGACGGAAGTGAAACAGGTAGTACGCGCCGGTCGACAACCCGACCGCCACCAGTGCGACGAAGCCGATTCGAATCCACAATGGAAACCGAGCGGCGAACATCCGCACGCGGCGAAACGGGGGATGCTTCGGCGAGCTTTTGAGAAGAGTCGTCATAGTACCGAGTGTCTAGCACCGAACAGAAACTGCACGATCAGTTTACAGGACGGGGTCCGACGCGATGTGAAGAAACCGGGTGGTTCACCCCCGTGTCAGTTCCAGCGTGTCCCAAAGGCTGGGGTCGTCGTTGAAGGGGAACTCGCCGTTGACGCCGAGGTATTGGTCGCTGAGTTCTTCGTCGCGGATGTGGTAGTAGACCCCCCAGCGCGGGTGTTGCTCCGGGTCGAACCCGGCGAGCGCGGCTCCGGGGAGGAAGGCCTCGAGCCGATAGCCCGCCTTCAATTTGTGGTGGCGGAACAACACCGTCGATTCGTCGGCGAACGGGACATCTTGGAGGGCGCGGTTGATCTTGGCTTGGCCGAAAGTCGGTTCGCTCTTTTCCGGCCCGCCGCCCGTCGGCAAGAAATGGAATTGATGGCACGTCCGGCTGGCCCGGTGCCCGGAACGCGCGTCGCGGGTATCGAGCCACAGTGTCAAGCCGTCGGCGGAGCGCGGCCGCTCGGCGTCCCCCAGCGGCGCGATTTTCTTCCCGACGACGGTGAGTTGAATGCCGAGGCCAAAGTCGTTCCACGCGAGGCGCAGGTCGGCGAAGCTCGATTTTCCGTCGAGTTCCGAGAAGTTGGCCAATCGGGCCGATTCGGGCAGTTCGAGCAGCGCATCGCCCTTCGCCAAGGGCATCGCCTTGTGATACGGGCACGGGTGCGACAGCCGGACGAGAAACCGGTGCGGGACGAGGGCGGGCATACGTGCGGTTCCGGTGGCGCAGGGCGACGGCGATCCTACCGATTCAGAATAGCGGACCCCGGGGCGCGCAGCGCGGCGATTCGCGCACTAGGCTTGATAACGGCAATCCCGGCAAAGCTCTCACGGCGGGCGGGCGAGATGATCGGGCGGACTTTCCTCGGGCGCTACGAAGTGCAACGGCAAATCGGCGAAGGCGGCATGGGCCGGGTCTACCTGGCCCGCCAGACCGACCTCGGCCGGCAGGTCGTCGTCAAAGTCATGCACGACCACATCGCCGCCGACCACAAATTCCGCGAGCGCTTCCAGCGCGAAACTCTGCTGATGGCCCGCTTCCACCACCCCTACGCCGTCACGCTCTACGACGCCTCGCTCAACGATCCGGCCGGGTCGTGCATCGTCATGGAATACGTCAAGGGCGGTAACCTCGAAACCCTGTTGGAGAAGGCGAAAAAGATGACGGCCCCGCGCGTCGGGCGCATCATCGGCCAGCTCTGCGAGGTCTTGCAAGCCGCGCACGACGAGGGGATCATCCACCGCGATTTGAAGCCGGCGAACCTGATGGTCATCGACCCGGACACGCCGAAGGAGCGGATCAAAGTGATGGACTTCGGCTTGGCCAAGACCATCGAAGACGCCCTGGCCCGCAAAGTCACCGACACCACCGTCGATTTCGCCGTCGGCACCCCGGCTTACATCTGCCCGGAACAAGTCCGCGGTGAAAAACTCGACCACCGCGGCGACCTCTACAGCGTCGGCGTCATGGCCTTCGAACTCCTGAGCGGCCGCGTGCCGTTCCTCGGCAACTCGGGGATGGATGTGCTGCTGGCGCACGCCACCGAAGAACCGCCGACGTTCAAGCAGATCGGCTTGGACGGTTGGATCCCGGCTTGCGTCGAAGCGGTCATCCGCAAATCGCTGAGCAAAGACCCGGACGACCGCTACCAATCGGCGCGGGAACTGGCGCTGGCGTTCGACAAAGCGTTGAAACAAGCCAAGAGCGACTCGCGCCACCGGATGCCCGGCTTGGTCGACGAACCGCGCAATGCGCCGGCGGCCGACGGCGAGAGCGAAGACGCGATTCTGCTGCAATTGGAAAACGCCGCCACCGGTGCCATCGCCGCGGTTTCGCGCACGCCCGCCGTCGTCGCCGTGCGCACGGGGTTGCAAACGGTCCCGGCCGCCCGCGTGAGCGCCCCGCCGCACACGCCCGAGCCGCGCGGGGGGTTCGCCCACCGCGGCAAGACCCGGGAATCGCTGGCGCTGCCGTTCAGCATGGAAGCGTGGATGCCGGAGTCGATCGCCCTGATGAAGTTGCGCGGGTTCGTCCAAGACTACGGCGGCGAAGTGCTCGAGAGCACCCCGCGCTTGGTCCGGGTCCGCTTGCACCGCGCCCGCGGCGGCGGCGGCACCGGGACGTGGTTCAGCTTCTCGCGCCGCTCGACCGGCCCGGTCGAACTCGAATTGCAATTGCATTGCCCGGACGCGAAACAGCCGAACAAACTCAGCATCCACGTCCTGTTCCACCCGTCGCACGCGTCGCTGCTCGGCGACAAACCTTGGCGCGACCGCTGCGCCGACATCTTCATCGACCTGCGCGCCTACCTCATGGGCGGTAGCGTGACCTGAGAGAAAATCTCGATTCGCTCGACGCAAAAAATGAGTCCGCGGAGAGTACCCCCCACCCCCGTGCGGACGCTGCGGACGCTGCGGACGAACCGAAACTGAGTCTCGTGGGTGTCAGGCTCGTCCGAATCCGCACAATCCTTTAAGTCGCCCCGATCGGCCGGTCGATACTCCTATCGATGAGCCGTACCGCGCTGCTTCTGCTGTTCGTCTCGCTGGCGGCGGGCTGCACCGGGCGGGAAATCCGCCAGCGCCGCGCCGAAGCGATGCCCATCGCGACGGTGCCGTTGCCCCCCGTCGATCGACCCGACTACGCCCTCGGTTGCCCCGATCTGCTCGAAGTCCGCTTCGCCGATCACCCGGCTTGGGACGCCCTCGTTTCGGTCGATGTCGACGGCACCCTGCACCTCGGTTCCGCTGGCCGGCCGCGCGTCGAAGGGCGAAAGCTGGACGGCGCACGCGACGCCATCGCCGAGGAAGCCCGTCTCGAGCCATCCCGAGTGCGGGTGCTGCTCGTCGATCCGAGCGCGAAGTTCCTGACGGTGCACGGCCCGGAGGCGAATCGCCAGCAGATGCTCGTCTACCGGGGACCGGAGCGCGCGGTCGAATTGCTCCAACGCACGGGGGCCCTCAAGCCGGGCTGCACCGACCCGCGCGAGGTGAGCGTCGTCCGGCCGAACGTGGCCAAGGGTTCGCCGCCGGAATTGTTCCACGTCGATTTCGACGCGATCTTTTTGGACGGCGACGAGCGGACCGACATCCCGCTGCAACCGGGCGATCAAATCTACGTCGGCGAAACCCGCCGCAGCAGCTTCGGCCGGCTACTCCCCAACTGGCTGATGCCGGCCTACCGGAAGCTGTTCAAGGTGCGGATGTGAATTGATCCCGATAACTTCGTCCGCGATCAGCCGAAGACCAAACCGTCTTCTTCGATGACGAATTCCGAGTTTTCATCCCGATAACCCCGGACACCGCAGCCCACGACTTCGATAAGACCGGCCGAGACGCGGATCAGAAGGCCGTAGTACTGCACTTTCTTTCGGAACCAATTCCGCGTGACCACCTCGCAGCAGATCGCTTGAACCCCTCCGGGCGAATGGAATACCGTGATGGCTTGCAATCCGGCGAAATCGGAATCCAGCCTCTGAAGAGGTTCAATCAATGAGGAATCGACTCGGGCCCTAAACGACGAATCGAGGAGTTCAGCTAGAACAGTCAGCTGTCCGTCGGCGTTCAAATGAGATTCGGACACGATCACGCCGGTGAGGGAACACCTCCCCGCGTCGGATTTGAGCACCGGCCCGTTGGACCAGACGCACTTGGTGATTTCATCCGTGAGCGCCCAATTGCGATTCGGCAATTGCACGGCATTTTCTCGGGTGGCCCATCGGCGACTGGAATCGCTCATCACCATTTCATTTCGGATCGCGCGACGCGACGTGATGGCGCACGCTTCCAACTCGTCCGGCAAGACCCGTTTGCCGGTGACTTGGCAGCGCTCCATCTCTTCGGGCATCGCTCGATGGACCGAGACTTCCGAATTGACGAGTAGGTCGCTATCTACGATTTTTCCGGAGACCGCGGAACGACCCAACTCGTCTTTCAACAATAGCCGGCCGGTCTTTGCGCAGCGCCCGGTTTCTTTGCGGAGCCCGGAGCGGTGCGGCGGTTTTTCCGATTGCATCAACTGCCTTTTGGCAACGCAACGGCCGCTGTAATCGGAAGTGCTGAAGAGCGACTTAAGCAACGACTCACCGGATATCGCAAATGCTCAATTCGGAAAACAATACCGACTGGCCCGTCGACGCACATCGACCAATTTGGCTCGCGATGGCCTTGGTGCCGGTCACGTCGCAGGTCACTAACTCCGAGGGCAACACGCGCTTCGCGGTGGCGCCGCATTCGACCATACAGTCTCGCAGAGCCAATTTGCCTGAGACGGCGCTCGTCTGTAACAATGCGCCGTCGACACGTTTTTCACTGATACTGCAAACTCCGGTTTCATCCAAAAGTAGTCCGACACCGGATTCTTCACAGGTCACCAGCTCCGATTTCAACGCGAGCCGGCCCGTTCTCGTGGAGGGTATGAGTAAAGTGCGGTCGACCGTGCGGTCGGAAGCATCCGACATCGCCAATTCATCGTTCAACAATCGCTTCTTGGTCGCATCGCATCGGCCGAATTCGCCGGCGACTCCCCGGCGATGGGGAGGATTCTCCGACGGCAACAACAAATCGTTGCGTACCCTGCGATCGCTGAAATCCGATACACCCGTTTCGTTCCAAAGGATCCACTCGTCGGTTTCCGCGCAGCGGACCATTTTTGTGCGCAGTGCGATTTGCCCCGAGACCGTCGATGTCGCCAGATCGCTGAGCAAATGGAGTTCGCCGGTGATGGAGCAAATCGCCGTGAGTGCGGGCATCACACGCGTACCTTTTGCCGTCGATTTGAGACGGTGCCGGAGTGCTCCCAATTTTGTGACGACACACACTTCGGCACACGCCTTGGGCCAATCGGTGCCCGTGATCGCGCAGCGCCCGCGGGCCAGCCCATCCAGCCACTGCCCCGTCGCCGGAATGGCGACCAAGTCACTTTGGTATTCGACCCCGTCGGCCTTGTAGCGGACTTGAACGGTGCCGGAGTCGTAACTGACGCCTCGGATCGCGACGATATCGGCTTGGACGTAAGGCCGGAAATCGCTTTCCATCTTCGAGAGGTGGTATTGGTCGCGCCCCGGTTCCGCTTGGCCTTCCCGCAACCGACCGAGGTAATACTCGCAGAACACTTTCACTTCGGCATCGGCTTCGACGACGTCTTTGACGGTCGGATTGAACTGCGGAAGGATCTTCCCAATGGCCACATCGGAGGAAATGGATTCGGTCGTATTCGCTACGGTCACCGGAGCGTGACGATCCGGGGGCGCGATCGTCGCTTCGATCAATTTCTCGAATTTGTCCACGCCGGTGCCCGCCGTGACTTTGATCTGCACGGAACCCTGGAAAGCCGCCACTTTCGAGGTGTATTTCGCCGCGACGAATTCGCAGCCGGGGTTGCTGCGGCACCACGCCTTGGCCAGTTCGACGGCGGATTTGGCCGATGCCAATTTTTGATCGGCAATACTGTGCCCGTGGTGATCGGTCCAGTGCTGGACGAGTCGTTCAAAGGCGGGCTTGCCGGGCAAGTAGCAGCGGGCCAAGCTCTCCGCGAAAATCGCCCGCGACGATTCGTCGGAAAAACTGATCCGCTCCAGCACCCGGCCGGGCGCCGTGGCCTCGGCGCGATGCTCGTCGATTTCGCGGATGCTCCAGCCCTCGGCACGCTTGGCTCCGTAGACGAAATCGCGGTACGCCATGCTCGGCGGATTGCGCTCGATCTTCGGCGGTGGCCGATGGGTTGCGGGATCCTCCCGCGATTGGCCCAGCGTGCGATCCAAGTACTCACGTTGTTCTTAGAAATAATTCTTAGCTTGATCGATGTTGGCTTCGAGGAGCCGTTGCGATTCGGCGACATTTTTCCCTTGCAGCGCTTCAACCACCATTGTCCGCAATCGGGATTCGAAGCTCGCACTGCTGTCTTCGTCCAGACCGGCCGCTTCCAAAATCCCTTCGATATCGCCGAGGGCTTGGGACACCCCTTGGAGTTTCTCGATGAGTCGCGCGACAACCCGATCTTCGACCGTCCCCGCGCCGACCAAATTAAGGATTACCACGTTCTCGAAGTCGGAACCGAGTCGTTGCACGCGACCGATCCGCTGTTCGACCACCATCGGGTTCCACGGCAGGTCGTAGTTGATGAGCACGTTGCCTTTTTGCAGATTGATGCCCTCAGCCCCGGCGTCCGTCGACACAATCACATGCACGGTGGGGATGTCGGCGTCGTACCCAGCTCTAGCGTTGCGATTCCCGGTCGTGTCGGCCCCGCGGATGAACCCGACCGCGATACCACGCGCCTGGAGGGTTTCGCCGATCATCTCTTGGGTTTCGCGTCGCACGGTGAAGACGACGGCGCGCCACGTGGGGCCTTGTTGGACGCGCAAATCCTCGAGCAGCGCGAGCAACCGCGCGAGTTTGGCCGGCATGGGCACGTGTGACGCCAAGTCTCGGAATTGCCGCACCGCATCGGGGTCCAACCCGGCCATGTTCTCGGCTTGTTTGACAAGGGCTCGCGGGCTGCTCATGAAAGCTTGAGCTAAAGACGTCTGCGAAAGTGCGTTGAGGTGCCCGATGATTCGGCCGACTTGTTGCTGCATGGCCGATTCCGGACCGGTCAGCGGGATCCGAACCATATTTAGCTTGCGCACGGGAAATTTCAGTGTCACGTCCGTCCGGCGCGTCCGGGAAAGACTGGGCCGAACCAAATTTTGGAAAGTCTTGGCTTGCTCCGGTCTCAAGCGGCGCCCGTCTGATCCCGGCTGGACAAACCTCGTTTTGAATTCCTGCGGTGATGCGAGCGGATTCGGCTTGCCTTCGGCGACTTTCAACAAGTCGATCAGAGAATACAAATCCCAAACTTTGTTCTGGATCGGCGTGGCGGTGAGCATCACCACATATTTGAAGGGCCGACGCTCCAGGGCCGCGCGGATGTTTTCGGCCATCGCCGGGGGCTTCTGCGCACCGTGCAGATTCCGCAGTTTGTGCGCTTCGTCGAGAATGCAAAGATCAAACTGCCCCGGTGTCAAGCTTTCTAACCGTCTGCTATTGCTGTGATACGTCGTCACGACGACCGGCGTGTTCCGCTGCAATTCGACATCGAGTTCCGCGCCCGACGCCTCTTTGGCGGTGATCCCGAATTTCTGATCGAGTTCGTCGACCCATTGTTCAGTCAGCACTTTGGGGCAAATCACCAGTGCGCGGTTCACCCGCTTCCGGGAGATCAGTTCGCTCAAGATTAACCCGGCACTGATGGTTTTGCCGAGGCCAACATCGTCGGCAATGAGCGTGACCGGCAACCGGCGGCAAAACGTGATGAGGTTTTGGATTTGATGGGTGAAGGGTCGCAAACCGCGATCGCGCCAATTGGTGGCTTTGATGTCGTCTTCGGAGTTGATGATGATCGGATCGATCAAACTCCACTCGAGCGCCGCCATGTGCAACTCGAACTCACGAAGTGATGCGGCTGCTCGCAGGGAGCGATCCCGCACCTCTTCGCATTTCCAGTCCATGGGGTCGCCTGCCGCCCGATCGCACTCTAACTCAGATACGTTCTTAGGGACTTTCGGCGAATGAAAAGGGATTGCGGCACGCCCCCTCAATCCCCGCACAGGCTCTCGTTCAGCTTCGCCAGGGCTTCGCTTTCGATCTGCCGGACGCGTTCGCGGGTCAGGCCCAGGCTCTCGCCGATTTCCTTGAGGGTCTTCGGTTCTTCTTCGTCGAGGCCGAAGCGCATCTTCAGCACGGTCGCTTCGCGCTTGTCCATCTTTTCGAGCAGCACGAGCACTTGCTTGAGGTCGTCGGTTTCGACCATTTCGTCGTCGGGCGTTTTCGAGCGGTTGTCCATCAGCATTTCGTCGATGCTCCAGCCCGCTTCGGTTTGATCCGTCTGCGGCGTACTGTTGTAAACGCGGATCGCCTTCTTGATGATGCTGAGTTTCTTCTTCGGCAATCCCAGCAGCTTGGCGATTTCCTCCGGCGTCGGCGGTCGGCCGAGTTCGTCGTTGAGCTTGTTGGTCGCCCGGCGCCACTTCGACAACAGTTCGACCATGTACGCCGGGATGCGGATCGTTTTGGCCGTGTTCACCAGCGCCCGCTTGATGCTTTGTTTGATCCAGTAGCTGGCGTACGTGCTGAACCGCGTGTTCATGTTCGGGTCGAAGCCCTCGACGGCGCGGAGCAGGCCGAGGTTGCCCTCTTCGATGAGGTCCTGCAAGGCGAGTCCCTTGCCGGTATAACCGCGGGCGATGTTGACGACGAGCCGCAAGTTGGCCCGGACCATGCGGTCCCGCGCCGCGGTGTCGCCGACGCCGATGAGCCGGGCGAGGGATTTTTCCTCGTCGGCCGTGAGCAGCGCCGTCTCGTTGATTTCGCGCAGGTACGTTTCGAGCGGGGATTGCACGGCTTCGGTGCTGTATCGGCGCAGACGCGACATGGAGGGGGTCATCCTGTCTTTAAAAAGAAACCGACTACTTCGCGGCGGGTGGGGCGAATCCTCCCGCCGGCGACCCGCAAGGGCCGCTGACCGACTGCGCGGTTCAAAACCGTCTCCGCAGTAAACCCCGAACGTTGCTATCGACCGTCGAAACGAGAACGCGGTACGGTGCGCCCGCCGGCCGCAGGGTTTTGCGGAAAACCGAGCGGAAGCGCGGGTACAGCCCGAAAAACCGGCCCGGCACCGGCCGGAACGCGATTCGAGTTGTCACCCCGCCGTGTCAACCGTGATAACCTGTCTTCACGATCTGACGCGGTGGCTCAAAACCTATAGTGCGCTTTGCGAGCGAATCAAATGCCTTTCCTATCTCATCCGAATCCGCGGGTGAAATCGGCTATTCCCACCGATTATTTTCCGCGGATTGCGAGTTGGACAGGTCGGTTGTCGCGAAGTTCCCCGATTTCCTCCGGGTGACTGAATGAGAAGTTCAGTCGGAGCGCGAAAATCGTGGCACCGCGCCAATCACGGGAACAGGCCGCGTTTCGCTTTTTCGTTGGCGACCTTCTCGACGCCGAGGCTCAGCGCGGCGGTGCGCATCGTCAACTTCCGCGACAGGGCTTTGTGCCGGACTTTCGCGTAGGCTTTGTGCATCTGCTTGCGGAGCGCGCTGTTCACTTGGTCTTCGTCCCACATGAACTGCTGGAGGTCTTGCACCCATTCGAAGTAGCTCACCGTCACGCCGCCGGCGTTGCAGAGTACGTCCGGGATGATAAACACGTCCGTCGCGGCGAGGATCCGGTCGGCTTCCGGGGTCGTCGGCCCGTTGGCCCCCTCGGCGATCACCCGGCACTGCAACTTCCCGGCGTTCTCCTTATTGATGACGCGTTCCGTCGCCGCGGGGATCAGCACCGTGCAGGGGGTCGTCAGCAGTTCGTCGTCGGGGATCGCCTCGGCTTTCGGGTAGCCGACGATCGTGTGCCGTTCGTTCTCGGGGGCCGACACGTATTTCTGCAGGGCGGGGATGTTGATGCCGTTGGGGTTGCGGATCGAGCCGTAGCGGTCGCCGATGGCGATGACCTTCAACCCGAGTTTGTGGAGTTCGTCGCAGGTGACGGAGCCGACGTTGCCGTAGCCCTGCACGACGGCGGTGCAAGTGTCGGGGGCGAGATTCAATTCTTTTAGCGCTTCGAGGATGCAGTAGACGACCCCGCGGCCGGTGGCTTCGCGGCGGCCGATGCAACCGCCGAGTTCGACCGGTTTACCCGTGACGATCTCCGGGCAGGCGTAGCCGATCTTCATGCTGTAGGTGTCGTAGATCCACGCCATCGTCTGTTCGTCGGTCCCCATATCCGGGGCCATGACGTCGACGCGCGGCCCGATGATGCTCAGGACTTCCTCGGTGAAGCGGCGCGTCAATCGCTCTTTTTCACCGATGCTCAGCTTCGCGGGGTCGCAGGCGATGCCGCCTTTCGCGCCGCCGTAGGGCAGGCCCATGATGCCGCACTTCCAACTCATCCACATGGCCAGCGCCGCGACTTCGCCGATGTCGACGTTCGGGGCGTAGCGCAGGCCGCCTTTGCTGGCGCCGCTCGTGAGGGAGTGCTGCACGCGGTAGCCGAGGAAGACCTGCGTTTTGCCGGAATCCATGCGGACGGGGACGCTGACGACGAGCGAGCGCTTCGGCAACATCAGACGATCGATGATGCCGACGTCGAACTCAGGCAGTTCGGCGGCGACGGTCCGCAACTGCTCGCAAGCCATGCGGAAGACTTCGGAATTCTCGAAGAGGTTGTGTGCCGCAACAGGGGTGGACATGGCGGACTCCAGCGTGGCTCGGGAGAGGTGGCTGAGGAAATGATACGGAGCGGGACGATCCATCGACCGGCCGCTGGAGCGCGGGTACAATGCGCGAAACGCACGGGGACTTCGCATGAAACTGCTGGGAACGATCGTGAATGGTCGGGTCGAACTCGACACCCCGACCGACCTGCCCGACGGCACGCGGGTGGTGAGCTTGGAAGCCGAGGAATTCGAGGACTACCCGCTGCCGCAGGAGAGCTGGGAGGAACACATCGCGGATCTGCGCGTCCGAATCGCCGAATTGGATGCCGGGGCTCCGTGTATGACGGTCGATGAGGCTTTCGCCGCACTCGACGCCGAAATGGGTTGGACGACTCCGGCCCTCGGGAAATAGGCATGCCACGAACTGTGTCGGTGCCCCAAAATGTCCTCCGTGACATGGCCAGAACCGCTAGGTCCATCGCGAAGAACGTCTCTGAGGCGTCGGCTCGAACGTGGCGCAAGCGTATCGAAGTGGTTTTTCAGAATCTCGCAAAAGATGCCGAACAATGGCCCGAAGCCGAAGAGGCCGGCCTATTCGGACTCGACCTCCGGTGCTGCTTGGTGGGGCGACGGCCGCACGTGTACCGAATCCTATTTCGGATCGATGAGGCGAGTGTTGAAATCGTCAAAGTCCGTCACGCCGCGCAAGACTACCTCACCGAAGACGAGTTGTGACCTTCACGTCCGCCCAAATTGCTTGCAGCTGAACAACTGGGGCGCGGGTACACTAATTGAAACGCACGGGGACATCGCATGAAACTGCTGGGAACGATCGTGAATGGCCGGGTCGAACTCGACACCCCGACCGACCTGCCCGACTGGACGCGCGTCGTGAGTTTGGAAGCCGAGGAATTCGAGGACCTCGAGGACGAAGAGGTCTACGAGTACCCGCACCCGCTGGCTCCGTACGACCGCGAGAAAGAAATCGCCCTGCTGCGCGAACGGATTGCGGAAGTCGAGGCCGGAGTTCCCGCCCGAGAAGCGTTCGCGTTGATCAGGGCCGAACTCGGTTGGCTCGATGCGCGGGCAGGGAAGTCACCATGACTACCTCACCGAAGACGATCTCTGACCTTCACGTCCGCCCGAATTGCTTGTCGAGTTGCTTGCGGCTGAACAGCAACGTCGTCGGCCGACCGTGCGGGCAGTGGTGCGAATCCTCGGCCATCTTCCGCAATTCCAGCAGGTACGCGATTTCCTCCTGCGTCAGCCGGTCCCCGGCCTTCACCGCGGCTTTGCAGGCCATCGTCGCCAACAGGTGGTCGAGCAAAATCTCCTTCGTCGGCGGGCGATCCTTCGACACCAGATAATCGATGACCCCCTGCAAGATCTCGAACGGCGGCCGGCGTGACAACAGCGTCGGGTAGCTCGAGAGCAGAATCGTCGTGCCGCCGAACTCGGAGACGTCCAATCCCAACTCGGCGAGTTGATCCTTGAAATCCAGCACGATTGCGGCTTGCTCGGCCGGCAGGTCGATCGGTTCGGGGATCAGCAACTTCTGCACTTCGAGCTTGCCCTCGCGGATGCGCTTGCGCAGTTGCTCGAATAAGATGCGCTCGTGCAGCGCGTGCTGATCGATCACGAGCATGCCATTGCTGGTTTCCAGCACGATGTACGAATCGTGGATCTGCAACGCCGAGCCGGGCGCCAACGCCGGCAGGTTCGAGAAATCCGGGGACGCGACTTCCGGGGCCGAGACGAGAATCGGATCGGCGGGCTTGGGTGTCGACAGTTGCGCCCCGCGGTCCAGCGACTCCCACGGGGCCTGGGTCTGCTCGGCCGCATCGCGGCGCGGGCCGAACAGCGATTGCGGCATCGGCGGAGTCGGCGAATTCAAACTCCATTGCGGGGGCGGCAGAAACTCCCGGAAGTCTCGCGGCTGTTGCTGCTCTTGCTCGGGAATCCGCAACTGCGGGATGAGGTTCTCCTCCATCAGCCGATTCTTCACGCTGCCGCGGACGAGCGAGTAAATCAGGGCGTTCTCGCGGAAACGAACCTCGGCTTTGGTCGGGTGGACGTTCACATCGACCGTGTTCGGTGGCACCTGCAAGTACAGGAACCCGATGGCGTAGCGGCCGGTCATCAGCAAGCCGCGGTAAGCCTCCTGAAATCCGTGGCCGAGGCTGCGGTCGCGGAACCACCGGCCGTTGAGGAACAAATACTGCAGCTTGGCGTTGCCGCGGTCGCACTTCGGGTCGGCGATGTAGCCGTGCAGGCTTACCGGCCCCGGCCCGCTGTCGACGGCGTACAGCGCATCGCGGATCTCGGCGCCGTAGAAGAGACCGATGCGGTCCTTCAAGTTCGCCGACGCCGGGATGTCGTAGACCATTTTGTCGTTGTGCCGGAGCACGAGGTGCAGTGACGGGTTCGCCAACGACAACCGGGTGACCGTCTCGGTGACGTGGCCGAGTTCGGTGCCGATGGACTTCAAAAACTTCTTGCGGACGGGCACGTTGTAGAACAGGTGCCGGACTTCGATGCGGGTGCCGGGGGAACCGCCCCAAGGTCGGACTTCGGATAGTTTGTGCCCTTCGCAGCGGATTTCGTGCCCACGCACTGCCCCCGTCGGCCACGATTGCAGCGTGACGTGGCCGATGCTGCCGATGCTGGCCAAAGCCTCGCCGCGGAAGCCGAGGGTGTGGATATTGAACAAATCGTCGGCCGTGACCAGCTTGCTGGTCGCATGACTGGCGAAGGCCAACGGCAGGTCGTCGGCTTCGATGCCGCAGCCGTTGTCGACGACGCGGATGAGTTCGGTGCCGCCTTGTTCGAGGTCGATTTCGATCCGGGTCGCCCCGGCGTCGATGGAGTTTTCGAGGAGTTCTTTGACGACCGACGACGGCCGTTCGATCACCTCGCCCGCGGCGATCTTGGTGACGACGTCCGACGTGAGCTGGAGAATTCGCGGCATGGAGCAATTGTAACGGACGGAAGCGCGGGGCGAAGGTCGGTCGCGCCGCCGTATGATGATCTCATGTCGTATCGCGCGTTCAAACGGCTGCTCGGCGAGTCCCATCTCGAGCGCAAAAGCCGGTACCTGCTCGGGGCGTTGGTCCTCGTATTGATGGCGTCGAGCTTCGGGTTCTACGCGAACCGGACCGAAGATCTGGCGTACGATCAACTCACGCACACGGGGCGGACGCTGGTGGCGCCGACCATCGCCCGGCCGCACATCCGCCGGGACAAAGAGCTGTTCGACGGGATGAACGAGTTCCAAGAGAACCAGAAGAAGAGCTGGCCCGACGACCTCAA
Organism: Fimbriiglobus sp.; assembly: GCA_043727575.1. Lineage (GTDB taxonomy): Bacteria > Planctomycetota > Planctomycetia > Gemmatales > Gemmataceae > JALHQU01. Next base: position 3,760 of record JAYSYN010000101.1, on the reverse strand, counting down.
AGATTACAAAGCCAAGTTGATCCTGCCCGATTCGACCAAGGCGGAGAACCGCCCCGAGCCGGAGGATCAGCCGATCTTGCGGAAGATGCAGAACGAACCGGGGCTGACCGAAGACACCCGCTTCCTGCGCCACGAAACGGCGTACCTCTACTACGGCGCCGTCCGGGCCGAGAAGTCGTGCGTCGGCTGCCACCGCGACGCCGCCCGGATGGCCGCATTCGGCGGCGACACCTCCGAGGCCCGCCTCAAAGCCCAAGAGATGGCGAATCCGCTCCTCGAAGAAGGCGACCTGATGGCGGTCGTGCAGATCCGGCTGTCGTCGGAGATGATCGAATCGGGGCTGCACCAAAACCGGGCCATCTTGATCGCGTTCGCGTTGGGCACGACGCTCGCGCTGCTCGCGGGGAGTTATCTGATCGTCCGCTACGTGATCGTGAAGCCGGTGAAGCATTTGAAGTCGGTGGCCGACGCCATCGCGGCCGGGCGCTTCGCGGTCCGCAGCGATATTCAAACCGGCGACGAATTCGAAGATCTGTCGGTGGCGTTCAACCGCATGCTCAGCAATTTGATCCAAATGCAGGAGCGCAACCGGGGGTTGATCGCGGAGCTGGACAAAAAAGTCGACGACTTGGCGCGGGCCAACTTGCAACTCTTTCAGACGGGGCGGATGAAGGCCGACTTCCTCTCGACGATGTCCCACGAGTTCCGCACGCCGCTGAACATCGTCAACGGTTTTTCGGAGATGTTGGTCAATTCCCCCTCGCTCTCGGACAAGCAGCTGCGCTGGGCCGCGAACATCCACACCAGCGGCAAGCAGCTCTTGGTGATCATCAACGAGATCCTCGACTTGGCGAAGCTCGAAGCGGGCAAGACGGAGGTGAAGGTCGAAACGCTCGACGTGCCCGCGTTCTGCGACCAAGCCGCGACGCTCTTCCGACCGCAGGCCGAGAAGAAGGAGATCGAACTCTTGGTGCAGGTCGCCCCGGAATTCCCGGAGATCCGCCAAGACGTCGGCAAGCTCCGTCAGATCGTTTCGAATTTATTGTCGAACGCGGTGAAGTTCACACCCGACGGCGGCCGCATCACCCTGAGTGCGACCCCTACCGATCGAGCTTTGATCCTGGCCGTGAGCGATACGGGCGTCGGCATCCCGCCCGAAGAGCAGGAGATGGTGTTCCAGAAATTCCGCCAAGCCTCGAACCCGCTGACGCGCGAGCAGGGGGGCTCCGGCCTCGGGCTGTCGATCGTCCGCGAGCTGGCGAAACTGCTCGGCGGCGACGTGACGCTGCAAAGCGAACCGGGGCGGGGCAGCACGTTCACGCTGACCGTCGCGGCGCGGTTGCCGCCGGGACCGCTGGCCGGACTCGAGGCGCCGCGCGTCGGATAACCGCGGTCGTTTTCGACTTGAGCCGTTCGCCGAAGCGGCCCCGAAGTATCTCGGCGCGGCCGCACCGCAACCGTTCGTCGCGCACCATCCGCGCGAAGCGCGCCCGGTCCCACTCCGGGCGGAGAGTTCCGCTTCCACCGCGGGAATTTCTTCGATTCGTTCCGTCGCGCCCGACGATAGCTCTGCGTAGAATACTTCCGGCGTGCGGGTGGATCAGCGAACCCGGACCGATCGCCGGGAGCGATGCATTCGGACAAAATTCCGAACCGGCATCTTCCCGCCACCGTTTCCCGTGTAGAACTAAGTGAGATGCCGCCCCGATGCGTGACGTTCCCGAGCGTTGGCGATCTTGGCGGGTGCGGTTGGCCTCGCCCCTCATGCCGACCGAACTCCCCCCGGCCTTGCGACTCCGGGCCACCATGATCGACCTCAAGACGCCTTCCCCCGACGACCGCGACCCGGCGGACTTCCGCTCGGAAGCCCCGGACGCCCACGGCATCCGCCGCGGCTTGGTCGCGCACATCCGACAATTGATCGCCGCCGGGCAGTACGACACCCCCGAGCGCTGGGCGTTGGCCGAAGAGTTCTTGTTCCGCCGCACCGAAGAATCGCGTTAGTCCCGGAGCCCGCCCGTGCCTTTGCCGTCGGTCGCGGTGTCGCAATCCCCCGAAGCGCGCTTCCGCGAATTCTTGACCAGCCGGCCGAAGCCCCAGCGCTACACCGATCAGCAGCGCGAACTCGTCCGCCATATTTTCGAGAAGCACAGCCACTTCGATCCCGACGAACTCCTCGCCGAACTCAAAGCGGCGAATCGATCCGTCAGCCGGGCCACCGTCTACCGCACCCTCGCCAAGCTCGTCGAAGCGGGGCTGCTGCGCAAAATCGAACTCGGGCCCCGCACCGTCTACGATCACGATTACGGCTACCCGTGGCACGAGCACCTCGTTTGTTCCAATTGCGGCGCCATGATCGAGTTCACCCACGAGGGGATCGTCGAAGCGGTGGAGGGAGTCGCGGCCCAGAAGCAATTCCGCGTCGAAGGGTACGACCTCGTCGTCCGCGGTACGTGCGCCGAGTGCAACGCCGCCGATGCCGCCAAACGCCGGTATGTCATGTAGTTTCGGATTCGACCGACATCACCCCCGGAACACCTGCGGCCCGCGAGTCGGGGGGTCGAAATCCAATCGCTTCAAAAATTGCAGCGCGTCGGCGGCGCCGAATTCCCGATCCAACCCCGGGTCGTGCCAGTCCACGGCGATGGGGCCGTCGTAGCCGATTTCGTTGAGGGTCCGCAGGATGGCGTCCCAGTCGATGCCGCCGCGACCGGGGCTGCGGAACTGCCAGCCGCGGCGAGGATCGCCGCTCGGCCAATAACCCGATAGCAGTCCGGAGCGACCGTTGAGCGAGAGCGTCGCGTCTTTGACGTGGACGTGGTAGATGCGATCCGGGAAGCGGCGGAGGATTTCGACCGGCTCGATCCCTTGCCAGTGGAAATGGCTCGGGTCGAAGGTGAACCCGAATTCCTCCCGGCCGTGGAGGGCGTCGAGGACGATCTCGGCGGAGTACAAATCGAACGCGAGTTGGCCGGGGTGGATCTCGCAAGCGAAGCGCACGCCGCAGTCGCGGGCCACATCGAGGATCGGATTCCACTGCTTCGCGAATTGCTTGAGGGCTTCGGCGATCACGGCCGGCTTCGGGGCCGGGTAGCCCGTGACGTACGACCAAATCGGTGAGCCGGTGAACCCGCTGACGACCCCGGCGCCGAGTTTCTCGGCGAGTCGGAAGGTCGCCATCATCTCCTCGGCGGCGCGCTGTTGCACCTTGGCCGGCTTGCCGTCGCCCCAGACGTAGTCGGGCAGCAGCGCTTGATGGCGGTCGTCGATGACGTCCGACACCGCTTGGCCGACTTTGTGATTCGCGATGACGGTGGCGTGGAGGTCGTGGCGCGCCAGCAATTCGAGCCGGGCCGGGCAGTACGATTCGTCGCTGAGCGCGCGCTGCACTTCGAGGTGATCGCCCCAGCAGCAGAGTTCGACGCCGTCGTAGCCCCAATCGCCGACCTGCGCCGCCAGCGATTCGAGCGGCAGATCGGCGAACGGGCCGGTGAAGAGGAGGATCGGCCGGGGCATGGTGGCAGTGCGGAATGCGGAGTTGGGAGTGCGGAATTGGATGAAGGGATCTTACCCCGAAGGGGTTGCACACTCCAGCCCAGGGTCCCGCTTCGGGCGCACCCTGGGTGAGTTCCCACATCACACGATCGGAGGCGGAGGCAGCGGGGGCTGCGGCGCTTCCTCCGCGGGCGAGGGCGCCGGAGCCGGCGGCAGCGGCGGAGTCATCGTCGGCCGCGACTCCGTCAGCGTCGAAGTCGGCGGC
>JAYSYN010000100.1:0-17959 GCA_043727575.1 Fimbriiglobus sp. | reverse complement strand
ACTGGAAACTGATGGTGGGCATCCGTGCCTCCGGGTGTCGGGTATGGGAAGTGAAGCCTACCAGATGGCCCGTGGCAAAATCGAGAGGTCTACCCCCTTTCCATTTTCGCCTTCCCTTCCCACCGCGCGTCGGGTATGCCCCGGTATTCGAATCGTCCCGAATCGGGGTTCGGCGCGCATGGAACGGGCGGCGTTGGTTTTGCTCGGGGCGCTCGCGCTGTTGGCCACGGGGTGCTTCGGTCAGTGGCGGTTGCCGCCCACGCCGCTGGCGGCCGGGTTCAACCCCGTCGAAGTGCTCGACCCCCTCGGCGAAGCGCAGGGCCAGCAAACGTGGGCCATGCGCGACCTCTTCTCCCTCGCCGAACGCGTCCGCACCGAAAACAAACCCGCCGTGCTGCCGCCGAAGCGGAACATCCTTGTCCTCTCGGGCGGCGGGTCGTACGGGGCCTTTTCCGCGGGAGTGCTCGTCGGTTGGTCGCACGCCGGCACGCGGCCCGAATTCGACGTCGTCACGGGGATCAGCACCGGGGCGCTGCTCGCGCCGCTCGCGTTCCTCGGCCCGGACTACGACTGCGAAATCGAGAATCTCTACACGACCCTGCGCACGCAAGATATCTTCCGCCTGAAGAAAACCGTCCGCTCGATCTTCAGCGAAGGCTTGGCCGATTCATCGCCGCTGGCGAAGAAGATCGCGGAGTTGACGACGCCGACTCTGATGCGCGACGTCGCGGCCGAGCACGCCAAAGGTCGCCGGCTGTACGTCGGCACGACCGAACTCGAATCGCGCCGAGCCGTCGTTTGGGACATGGGCGAAATCGCGTCGCGCGGCACCCCGGACGACGTCGAATTGTTCCGCAAAATCTTGCTCGCGTCGGCGTCGATCCCCGGGGTCTTCCCGCCGACCTCGATCCGCGTGACCATCGACGGCAAACCGTACACCGAACGCCACGTCGACGGCGGCGTCACGCAGGCCCTCTTTTTCCGCCCGCCATTTTTGAAACTCGAAGATCAAGCCGACGCGCAACGGGCGTCGCTCTACGGTTCGGATCTGTACATCATCGTCGCGGGCAAGTTGTTCGCCGACGCCAGCCACGTGACGCCGCGGGTGTTCAACATCACGGCCGGCAGCGTCTCGACGCTGATCTACGCCCAGACGCGCGGCGACTTGATGAAGCTCTACACCGGGGCGATCTTGACCGGCATGAACTACAAGCTCGCGGCAATCCACGCCGACTTCCCGACGTTGGCTTCGGCTTACGAATTCGAGCCGAAGGAAATGACCAAGCTCTTCCGCGAGGGCTACCGGCAAGCCACGACCGCGGACCCGTGGCGGAACACGCCGCCGGGCATCGAGAAATCCGAGGGGCCGTTCCTCCGCGTCGGGCCGACGCTGACGCGCTTCGATTTGAACAAGCCCTGCCCGCCGGCGCCGCCGAGCCGCTTCCGCGAGATGATGAACCGCTTCAATATGAACGCGGGGGTCTGACACATGGACCGCTGGGTCGCCTTCGCATTTCTGTCGATGGCATTCGCCGGCTTCACCGCGGTCGTCGCCAAACTCGGCCTCGTCGGCATCTCGGCCGAACTCGGTCTCGCCGTGCGGACCTGTTTCGTCTTCGCATTCGTGCTGCTGTTCGCCGCGTTTTTCGTCCCCGTCGCCGACATCGGAACGCTGACGTGGAAGAACTTCCTCGGCCTCGGCCTCTCGGGCGTCACGACCGCCGCGTCGTGGGTTTTCTACTACAAGGCCATACACGAGGGGGAAGTCGGCACCGTCGCCATCATCGACAAGGGGAGCTTCCTCATCGCGCTGGTGCTGGCGTGGCTGTTGCTCGACGAGCGGATCACACTCCGGGTCGCCCTCGGCAGTGCGCTCGTCCTCGCGGGGTTGATCGTGGTCGCGTGGAAGCGCTGAACCGGCCTTCCTACATTTTCAAAGCAACGATCGTTACCACTGTCCGCGAGGCCGCGATGGATCCGCTTTGGGCGCCTTGGCGATTGGCGTACGCCGCGAATCCGAAGCCGGTGGCGGCGACCCCGGCCGCCGAAGATTGCTTCCTCTGCCGGGGGATCGCGGCGGCGACCGACCGGGAGAATCTGATCGTCCACCGCACGGCCCACTCGGTCGTGGTGTTGAATCGCTTCCCCTACAACAACGGCCATTTGCTCGTAGCCCCGCTGCGGCACACCGCGCGGCTCGATTCCCTCGCCGACGTCGAATTGCTCGATCTGCAACGGGTGTTGATCCGCATGCAGTCCGCGATCGAAACGTCGATGGCGCCGGACGGATTCAACGTCGGGCTGAACCTCGGCCGCGTCGCCGGTGCCGGATTGCCAGGGCACCTCCATTGGCACATCGTGCCGCGCTGGACGGGCGATACCAACTTCATGCCGGTGCTCACCGATGCGAAGGTGATCGTCCAAAGCCTCGAGTCGCTCTGGGAATTACTGACGGCGGAGTTGGGCGAGTAACGCCTATCGGCTTACCCGCGCCGAGGATACTGAGACAACGGTCGGCTTTTACTGATCGCTGATTGCTGGATGCCGAAAGCTGTCACGATTCTCATGTTTTTTGAAGCGACAGACGTCCAGCGGTCAGTGATCGGCGATCAGCCAGAAAGTTGGCCCGGTGCCGGAATCCGTTGGCGCTCTACGCTGTTCCGGGTCCGCAATTGTTGTTAAGCTCCAGTATCGAACTCCCCACCCGGAAGCCGCCCGATGCAACGACGCGAATTCCTTTCGACCGCAGCCGTGGCCGGTACTGCGGCTCTCACCCGACCCGGCCTCGCCGAGGATAAGCCCGCCATGATCCCCGCGATCGACACGCACCAGCACCTCTGGGATCTCACCAAATTCAAACTCGGTTGGCTGAAAAAAGGCGCGACCCTCGACGCCCAGTTCACGCCGAAGGAATTCGCCGAAGCGACCGAGGGTTTGAACGTCGTCAAGGCCGTGTACATGGAAGTGGACGTCGTCGCGGAGCAGCAGCAGGCGGAGGTCGATTTCATTGTCGAACTCTGCAAATCGAAGAAGACCGCCACCGTGGCGGCGGTCGTATCGGGACGCCCCGCCAGCGGTGGCTTCGCCGGATACATCGCGCAGTTCAAAGATTCCAAATTCATCAAAGGCATTCGCCAAGTGTTGCACGGCGACGCGACTCCGGCGGGCACCTGCCTGAAGAAAGAATTCGTCGCGGGGATTCAACTCCTCGGCGAACTCGGCCTGAGCTTCGACCTTTGTCTCCGGCCGGCCGATCTGGGGGACGCCTTGAAGCTCGCGGACCAGTGTCCGGACACTCGCTTCATCCTCGATCATTGCGGCAATCCGCAGCACGGCTTCGGACCGGAAGAAACGGCCAAGTGGAAGGAGGGCCTCGCGGCGTTGGCGAAGAAGAAGAACGTCGTTTGCAAGGTGTCGGGGTTCCTCGCCAACGGTTGGCCCAAAGGCAAATGGACGGCGGACGACATCGCGCCGGTGGTGAACGCCACCATCGAGGCGTTCGGGGTCGACCGCACGATGTTCGGCGGCGACTGGCCGGTGGTCACGCTCGCGGGGACCTACAAGGATTGGCTGACAGCCTTGCGGGCGACCCTCTCGAACCGCCCGGAGGCGGATCAGAAAAAGATCCTGCACGACAACGCGGCCAAGTTTTACGGCATCTGAGCGGAGGGAATCGGATGAACCCCGTCCTCGCCATCGCGCTGATGGGTTTGAGCGCTTCGCCCGGGGCGCCGGTGCCCAAAGAGCCGGCGCCGAATCCGCTGGCGTGGTCGTACATGGGGGTTCGCGTGCAAAACGTCGTCGACGGTGCCGATGCCCCATTGCAGATCACCGCCCCGGAACCGGGGACGCCGGCGTACAAGGCGGGCTTGCAAATCGGCGACGTGCTCGTGCGGGTCGGCTCGATTCGACCGAAGACCTTCGAGGACGTCCAGCGTTACATCTTCGACCTCCGCCCCGGTTCCGTCATCGCGGTCGAAGTGAAACGCGGCGCCGACACCAAAATCGTAAAGCTGCAATTGGGAGAACGCCCCGACACTCCCGACTACCAGATTCTGCCGGGCTTCATCCGCCAAGCGCAAAAGATGCGGGACGAGGAAGATTGAGGTGGGCGAGACTTTCGGATCTGGGTCACACGATTTCAACCGCGAAGACAACGACCCCTTATGCAATCCATCGCTATCATCGGGGGCGGCGTCGTCGGGACGATGGCCGCGTATTATCTGAACCGAGCCGGGTGGGCGGTCACAGTTCTCGACAAAAACACCATCGGCGGCGGCTGTTCGCACGGCAACTGCGGGTACATTTGCCCGAGTCACGTCCTGCCGCTCGCGGCACCCGGCGCTCTCACGTCGACCCTCAAGACTCTCTTCGCCAAGAACTCGCCGTTGAAGGTGCGCCCCGGCTTCGCCCTGCGCAACCTCGGCTGGTTCCTCCGCTTCGCCCGCAAATGCAATCGAACATCGATGCTGAACGCGGCTGTGGGAATCCAGACGCTGCTGAACTCGTCGCGGCGGCTTTACGACGAACTACTGGAAGACGAAAACCTCAACGTCGAATGGGACACCTACGGCCTGATGTTCGTGTTCCAAACGAAGAAAGTCTTCGACCACTACGCCGAGACCGATCATCTCTTAAGCGAGACCTTCGCCCGTCCGGCGCGCCGATTCGATGCGGCGGCCTTGCAAAAACTCGAGCCGGCGCTGAAACCCGGCTCCGTCTCCGGCGGTTACCTCTACGACTGCGATGCCCAACTGCGGCCCGATGTTTTGATGACCGAAATGAAGAAACTGCTCGCGGCGCGCGGGGTGACCTTCGTCGAACAAGCCGCGATGACCGGTTTCCTTTCCGAAGGAGGCAAGGCCGTTGCCGTGAGCACCTCGAAGGGCGATTACCGCGCCGATTCGTTCCTCGTGGCGACGGGGGCGTGGACGCCGCAATTGCAGGCCCATCTCGGCGTCAAGATTCCGATCATCCCCGGCAAAGGGTATTCGATCACGCTGAAGCGCCCGGCGATTTGTCCGACCTACCCGATGATCTTCGAGGAGCACCGCGTCGCGGTCAGCCCGTTCGCCTCGGGGTTCCGCATCGGTTCGACGATGGAGTTCGCCGGGTATGATGACAGCTTGAACCGCAGCCGGTTGCAACTGCTCCGCGACGGGGCGTCGCAATATCTGAACGACACCTATGCCCCGGCCTTCGAAGAATGGTGGGGTTGGCGACCGATGACGTTCGACGGGCTGCCGATCATCGATCGGAGCCGCTTGCACGCGAACGTACTCATCGCGGCCGGGCACGGGATGCTGGGATTGTCCATGGCTACCGGGACGGGGAAGTTGGTACGCGAATTGTTGACGGGCGAAGCGCCGCACATCGATGCCCGCGCGTATTCCGCCGGGCGTTTCTAAACGCAACAAGCCCCGCAAACGCGGGGCTTGTTCTGCGCATCAGTCGTTGAGAAAACTCAGACGGCGACGTCGAGCGGCTTGACGTTGACCTTGCGGCCTTCGGAGCTGAAGTACACGGTGCCGTCGCACATCGCGAACAAAAAGTCGTTGCGGGCCCGCTTCACATTGGCGCCGGGATGCCACTTGGTCCCGCACTGGACGATGATGATGCTGCCCGTGGTCACGGTTTCGCCGGCGTATTTTTTCACACCGCGGTGTTTGGCGTTGCTATCGCGCCCGTTCTTGACCGACCCCTGCCCCTTCTTGTGTGCCATGACGCTCCGCTCCCATCGCAAGGCTTCGCTGGAATAGAACCTTCAAATTAGCGGCCCCCGCGCTTCCGGCAACGGCAATCGGCCGCGGCGCGGGATTTTGCCGCGGCGGGGCGATTGTAAAAATTCCAGATTCTTTCGCTGGATACCGGGCGGATTCTCGGATATGCTTCTTTTCAGGATGGGAGTTGCCATCCGAGATGACGAACGTGACTGTCTTGGTCCGGCCCCGGATCGCATATCCGGATTCGTGTTTGTTGTCTGGAGGCTTGGCGTGCTTGCTAAGTCCCCACTGTTCTCTGGTCGCGGCCGATGATCGGTCGCAGAAGGTGATTCGTGAGCAAGAAGTTGTACGTGGGGAACTTGGCCTTCGGGACGACGTCCGAAGACCTGATGGCACTGTTCGGAGCCTACGGGCCCGTGACCAGCGCCCAAATCGTTATGGATCGCGACACCGGTCGGTCGCGGGGCTTCGCGTTCGTCGAAATGGCGAGCGGGGCCGATGCTGCGATCGTAGCGGTGAACAACGCCGAGTACGAGGGCCGGCGCCTCACGGTGAACGAAGCCAAACCCCGCGAAGAACGCCCCCGCGGCGGCGGCGGCGGCGGCGGTGGTGGCTACGGCGGCGGCGGAAGTGGTGGCGGCGGCTACGGTGGCGGCGGGAGCGGCGGCGGCGGTGGCTACGGCGGCGGCGGTGGTGGCGGCAATCGCCGCTACTAACCCCCCGCGGACGAATCGAGCAATTCAATCGGAAGCCCGTCACACCGTGACGGGCTTCTTCCATTCCCGATTCCACTGTCCGCGTTGGCCCGGCGAATCGCATTCCCTATTTGAAGCTTTGCGAATGCCGATGGCGCCGAGGTCCACCCCATGCCCGCTTACACCCAGAGCAACAGTCCGATCCGGCTCTCGACCGCGCTCGGGCCGGATGCCCTTTTGCTGCTCGGCGTGCGCGGGACCGAGGCGATCTCCGAACTCTTCTCGTTCCAACTCGACGCGATCGCGCCGGAAGACGCCCCGGTCGATTTCTCAGGAATCCTCGGCCAAGCCGCGCTCGTCGAAATCGACTACGGAGCCGGGCAGACGCGCTTCTTCCACGGCATCGTCAACCGCTTCAGCCAGGGCCGGCGGGATTCTCGCTTCATCCACTACCGGGCCGAAATGGTCCCGCTGCTTTGGTTGCTGACGCGGCGCGAGCAGAGCCGGATTTTCCAGCATCTCACGGCGAAAGAGATTTTGACCGCCGTCTTCGGCAGCATCCCCGCGAAATGGTCGACCACCGGGGAATTCGCCACGCGGGATTACTGCACCCAGTACCGCGAAACCGATTACGACTTCGCCGCGCGGCTGATGGAAGAAGAAGGGATTTTCTACTACTTCGAGCACACCGCCGACGGGCACACGCTCGTCCTCGCCGACTCGCCGCAGGCGCACGCCGACATCCCGGAACCCACAAGCATCGTCTACCGCCCGTTGGACGGCGGTTCGGAAGCGGACGATTTCGCCGTGGCGACGTGGGAGAAAACCCAAGAGATCCGCACCGGCAAGTTCACGCTCTGGGATCACCACTTCGAATTGACGGACCAACACCTCGACGCCCAAAAGGAAATCGTCGAGACCGTCGCCGTCGGCACCGTCTCGCACAAATTGCAAGTCGGGCCGACGACGCAACTCGAGAACTACTCGTACCCCGGCGGCTACGCCGATTGGTTCGACGGCATCGACCGCGGCGGTGCGGAGCAGGCCTCCGATTTGCAGCACGTTTTCGACCAGAAGGTCCGGCTCGTCGGGCTGCGGGCGCAAGAAGAAGCCGCATCGGCCCTCCGCATCCGCGGGACCAGCAATTGCCCGAACTTCGTGGGCGGTCACAAATTCACCGTCGCCGAACACTTCGACGCCGACGGCGATTACGTGTTGGCGAGCGTGGCGCACGATGCCTCCGTGAGCGGGTCCTACGCTTCGGGGGATACCTCCGAACTGAGCTACGTCAATTCGTTCGAGTGCCTCCCGGCGGCGCTGGCGTTCCGGCCGGCGCGGAAGACGGCCCGCCCCGCCGTGTGGGGAACGCAGACGGCCATCGTCGTCGGCCCGAGTGGGCAGGAAATCTTCACCGACAAATACGGTCGGGTGAAGGTACAGTTCCATTGGGACCGCGACGGCAAGCGCGACGGCGACAGTTCGTGCTGGATCCGCGTGGCGACGATTTGGGCCGGGAAGAACTGGGGCGTGATCCACGTCCCGCGCATCGGGCACGAGGTCATCGTCGACTTCCTCGAAGGGAATCCGGATCGGCCGATCATCATCGGCAGCGTCTACAACGCGGACCACATGCCGCCGGGCACGCTGCCGGACGACGCGATGATCAGCGGGTTGACGTCGCGCTCGACCCCGAAAGCCGGGCCGGACAATTTCAACGGGATGCGGGCGAACGATACCAAAGGTACCGAGCACCTGAAGATCCAAGCCGAATTCGATCAGACGTCCTTGGTCAAGCACGACGAAAAACACACGGTGAACAACGACCGCACGACGCTGGTCAAAAACAACCACAAAGAAAACGTCGACGTCGACCAAGCCGTGACCATCGGCTCGAATCAAAAAGTCGATGTCGGCGCCGATCAAACCGAGACCGTCGGTGCGAACCGCAGTATCACGATCAAAACGAACGACACGCTGAAAGTCGGCGGCGACGGCAAATCCGGGATCGACGGCACGTGGACCTTCGATGCCACCGGCGATGCGAAGCACACTTTCGGCGCGGCCTACACCGAGGCCGTCACGGGCGATCGCACGACTACGGTGAAGGGGGCCGACAAGCTCACCGTGACCGGGGCGCTGACCGTCGACGCGACGGGGAAAATCAAGATCACCTCGCCGGCCGGGATCGAAATCGTCTGCGGCAGTTCGTCGATCAAGATCACGCCCGCCGGGGTCGAGATCAGCGGGGCGAAGGTCGATGTCACCGGCAGCGGGCCGGTGACAATCAAAGGCGCCGTCGTCAAAGTCAACAGCTGAGGTTCGCCATGGAATCGTTCGAACGGGCCGCGATCCCGCTGGCCCACAACAATTCTCTGGTGGTCGAGCCGGTCGCCGGGGGCTCGGTGCTGCGGCTCTTCGCCGCGGACGGGAATCAGACCATCGCGCTCCGCGTCACGGCGGCGGGGTTGGAGCTGGAATTTGTCGGAGGGTTGTCGCTCAAGACCGACGGCGATCTCGCCCTCTCGGCCCGACGGATCGACTTGACAGCCAGCGAGGGAATGTCCCTCACGACGGCCGGCGACTTGAAAACGACCGGGCGATCCCAGACCATCGTCGCCGACTTGGGCGACGTGAAGGTCAAAGCCAACGACGACGTCCGCTTCAACGGCGAACGGGTTCTGGTCAACTGTTAGAAACTGGGGTTTGGAGTTTGTGATCTGGCTGATCACTGATCACTGATCGCTGATCGCTGACCGCCGTTTACTATTTTTCAAGTTTCGGGTTTGGTCGGAACAGTTGTCAGCGATCAGCATTCAGCAATCAGTCAGAAATGCGGTGGATACAACCCCTATGGAACTCGAGAACCACACGCCGTTCCCCGCGAGTCTTTACCGGGGCTGCATCGACGAAGAGCGCATCGCGGCGTCGCTGGTGGTCCGTCGGACGTTCGACTTGGTCGCGGGGTATTTGGTGCGCTCCGCCGAGGAAATCTGGCCCGTGTCGCCGGGACCGTGGGATAGCCCCGCCGGGCCGATGGCAGGGGACGATTTTTTTTACCGCGGCGGCGTCGATCTATTCGTCTTCGGTTCGGCCCGTTCGACCAAGCCTGTGACCCGCGTCGATGTGACCGTGGAGGCGGGGAAGGAGTTCAAATACTCCGTGGCCGTGTTCGGGGATCGCGTTTGGACGCGCTCCGGGAACGAACTGATCCCCGGCCCGCCGAAGCCGTTCACGGCGATGCCGTTGACGATGGCCAACGCCTACGGCGGCCGAGACGAATGGGACGAACTCCCGGTGCCGTTCCCCGCCAACGGCGAGGGGAAAGGCTACGCGCTCTCGGCGGAAACGGCACTCGGGCGACCGCTGCCGAACATCGAGAACCCGAAGGCGCTGCTGAAGAAATTCGGCGAACACCCCGAGCCGGTGGGACTGTCGGCGCCGCCGTATCCGTATTCCCCGCGCGTGCCCCGGACGGTCGAGTTCTACCCGGACGGCGTGATGAAGAAGCTCGACCCGAAGTTCTTCAACGCGGCCTTCCCGGACATGGTGGTGCCGAAACTGGTCGCCGGGGACCGCATCAAAATCACCGGGGTTTCGGAGCGGCCGATCCAATTCGAGATCCCGCCGCCGGATGTGGAAATGAAATTGCAATTGGGCGACAAAATCCACAACGCCATTCCGGCGCTCGACCAAGTGGGCATCGAAGTGGAACGCGAGCGCGTGTTCGTGACCTACCGGCACGCGTTCCGCTATCCGGTGGTGATGTACGCGAAACGCCGCTGCGAATTGATGGAGGGAGTGCGATGAAACACGGTGTGCTGAAGGGTTTCCACCCGATGATCGGCGTCGATTTCCACCAGATGCTGGTGCCGCCGGCGCCGTTGACCCCAGCCCCTGGGCCGTACGCTACCGCGCAAATCATGTTCGGTCTCGGGGGATTGATCTCGACGTATTCCGAAACGATCTTCACCGATTCCTTCGGGCCGACCATGATGAAAGGCTCCGATATCGGACCCTTCATCGGGCACGCCGGTGCGCCCAGCGTTCTCTTGGCAATCGAGATTCCGCTCAGTGCTTCGAAGAACCATTTCGGTTCGTCGAAATACAAGTGCGATAAAGGCACCGTAGGCGTTTCGCTCCTTTTCGCCTTGAATCCGAATCTGAACTGCGGGACACCGGCGCCGACGCCGACGGGCATGGTCATCGCCATGGCGACGCACCGCGTCGATATGACGTGGGGCGACATCTACGCCGGCGTCATGAATATGGCTGCCGACTGGCTCATCACGACCGCCCTGCAGTTCGTCGGCACTGCGGCGGGCGGCGCCGCGGCCAAAGGGCTCGGGGCGGTGTACGGCCGAGTCGGAGCCGCGCTCCTCGAGGGCGGAGCCCCCTCATTCATCCTCGGGCCCCTCTTCCGGCTCGGGGTCGGCAAACTCGGCCGCTTCATCGCCGTCGCGAGCGGCCCGGTTATCACCGACATTTTCGGTTTCTTGGTGGGTTCGCCGCTCGGGCCGAGCGTCGGGAACTTCGGCGGGTACGGGACCGATGCGCAGGGCAATGCCATCACCCCCGGCGGGACCGGCGGCGCGCTCGTCGGTGGATTTCTGGATCGCCAAGGAGCCGACATCGACGAAGCGACCGGCGAGGATTCCGCCGTTAACAATTACAACAACGGGCCCGGACCCGTCGATTACGACTACGGCCCCGGCCATCTCCTCGGATTCTGATTTCGCCCCCGAGACCGCCATGCAACTCTCTTTCCGCGATCCCTCCGGCGCGTGTTTCTTGGTGGCGCTCGCCAAGCGCACCTACACCGTGGAGCGCGGCCGCCTCGTCCTCGCGCCGGAGCAACTGCCGATCCGGGACGAGCCTGTCTTCGAGGGCGAAGAGTTGCTCCACGACACCGATACCGCCCCGATGAAACTACGCACGGATCTGGTGATCCAAGGCCACGCCTACGGTCAGGGCCGGAGTCAGTTCGAGGCGCGCGTTTCGGTGAATGGCAGGGTCGCCAAACGCATCCTCGTCCTCGGAAATCGCGAGTGCATCACCGATGCGAGCGGATCGATCTACATCGCCCCCCCGCTGCCCGTCGACAAAGTACCGCTGCGGTACACCCATGCCTACGGCGGGGGCGAAGACCGCACGCTCGACGGCGTTCCGGAAGAGCGGGCCGCGAATGTCCGCAGCTTGGCGACGGCGCTCGAAGTGCCACCGGAGCAGTTGATCCGGTCGAGCTACCCGCGCAACCCGGCCGGGTGCGGGTGGCTCTTGAAACCGACGCTCGAAGCCGTCGGCCAATTGCGATTGCCGAACTTGGAAGACCCCCTCGACCGGCTGACGCCCGTGCGCCTCGCCGTCGGCGACGAACTGGAATGGCCGAAGATGCCGCTGCCGCAATCGACCGGCTGGATGAATTACAATTGCTTCCCGCGCAGCGCTTACGTCGGCTTCGCCATCCCCGGCAAGCTCGCGTCGAAACGGATCGCCGAAGTAGAACGCGGTGACTACCCGGAGAGCCTGCTCGATCCCAAGTCGCCGATGGAGATGCAGCTCGTCGCCCAAGGGGCGTCGCCCGGTTTGCAATTCCCCCATTTCCGCGACGGCGAGTCAATCATCCTCGAGAACATGCACCCGAAGCAAGCGAAGTTCACCGTGACGCTGCCCACCGGCGTTCCCAAAATCTGGGTCGACGGCCGCAAGGGAACGATGAAGGAAACCGAACCGGTGATCCACACGGTGGTCGTGGAACCGGATTCGGATCGCGTCACAATCCTCTGGAGCGGCTCGGCCCAGGCGCTGCGTCCGTACCTGCCGGCGGAACTGGCTAAGATGCCCTTCCGAGTCGAGTGGCCCGCGTGAACTTCAGTACGGCAAGCGACAGCCGTCGTATTGCCCCGTAGGGGCTACGGGTTGTAGCCACGGGTGGAGCGCAGCGCAACCCGTGGACCGTCCGCTAAGGGGTCATTGCCCCGGAGGGGCAACGGAATTCCGGGGGGTGCCGGTCCCGACCGCCGCCCCGCCGGGGCGGACCGATGTCGGACCGGCTTCGTCCACGGGTTGCGCTCCGTCCGGCTCGCGCCGGACTGCGCTCCACCCGTGGCTACAGTTCGCCGCCCCTCCGGGGCGAAGCGGGGATCGTGGCGGCGTTGAGTTGCAAAGGTGTACGCAGCCCCCGCGTCGGTTCCCGCTTGCCCCGCGCGGTGTTTCGCCCCATAATGCGGCTCCACCCCCGCCGGAGCCTTTCCCATGCGCCTCGCCTCGCTCGCCATCCTCGTCGCCTTCGGTTCGACCGCGTTCGCCAAAGACGCGCCGACCATCACTTGGAAGAAGACCGTCCTCGACAAGAAATTCCGCTCCGAAGGCGTCGCCATCGCCGACGTCAACAAAGACGGCAAGATGGACGTCCTCGTCGGCGAGTATTGGTACGAAGCGCCCGACTGGAAGCTGCACGAGATGCAAAAGCCCGGGAACTACGGCGACGGCCTCGGCGGCTATAGCAAAGTCTTCGCCTGCTGGGCCGAGGATTTAAACGGCGATGGCTTCCCGGATCTCATCGTCGTGGGGTTCCCCGGCGAACCCGCTTACTGGCTCGAAAACCCGAAGGGCAAGGGCACGGCCGAAGACGGCAAGCCGACGCATTGGGCCAAGCACGAAATCTGGCACAGCGCCTGCAACGAGACCCCGCTGTACCAAGACCTGCTCGGCGACGGTAAGAAAGTCCTCGTGATGGGCTATCAGCCAAAGGGCAAAAAGACGGATGGCAACGAGGGCCTGATGGCCTACTTCACGCCCGACCCGAAAGACGCCAACGCGACATGGATCGCCCACCCGCTAAGCGATCCCGACATGAAAGGGGCCGCGGCCGGGTCGAATCGCTTCAGCCACGGCCTCGGGATCGGCGACCTCAACGGCGATAAGAAAATGGACGTGATGGTCGGCGGCGGCTGGTACGAACAGCCCTCGAAAGTCGACGGCACGACACCGTGGAAGTTCCACAAATCCGAGTTCACCGACAGCTACTCCGACATGTACGCATTCGACGCTGACGGCGATGGCGCCGCGGATGTGCTCTGCACGTCGGCCCACAAGTACGGCATCTGGTGGTACAAGCAGCGCCCGGGCAAAGACGGCGGCGATTCGGGCTTCGAGAAGAAGGAGATCTTCAAAGACTTGCTCTCGGAAACGCACGCGGCCCACTTCCAAGACATCGACGGCGACGGCCAGAAGGACCTCATCACCGGCAAGCGCTGGTGGAGCCACGGCAAAGGCGAACCCGGTTCCGACAAGCCGGCCATGATCTACTGGTTCAAGGTCGGCAAGGGTAAGGACGGCATTGCGACGTTCACCCCGAACACCATCGACGACGACAGCGGCATCGGCACCCAGTTCGTCGTCCAAGACATGAACGGCGACGGCTTTTTGGATGTGGTCGTTTCGAACAAGAAGGGCATTTCGGTGATCCTGCAAGCGCGGAAGTAACTCGGTTCGCCGGTTCGCGCCGAAGCCCCTAAGATGTCCGAACACGCACCTCCCCGGGGGCTTCGGTCCATGCGCCACGTTCTCTCCGCCTTGGTCCAGAATCAACCCGGCGTGCTCGCGCACGTGTCCGGGATGCTCGCCTCGCGCGGCTTCAATATCGACAGCCTCGCCGTGGGCGAGACCGAGCACAGCGACATTTCCCGCATGACGTTCGTCGTCCACGGCGACGACAACGTCCTCGATCAAGTCCGCAAGCAGCTCGACAAAATCATCACGATCGTGCGCGTCGAAGACATCAGCGCCGAGAACTTCGTCGAGCGCGACCTGATGCTGATGAAGACGACCTGCTCCGCGGCGCTGCGGTCCGAAGTCTTCCAACTCTGCGAATCGTTCCGCGGCCGCGTCGTCGATATCCAAAGCGACAACGTGATGATCGAAATCAGCGGCAGCGAAGCGAAGATCGAAGCCTTCATCGAACTGATGCGCCCCTACGGCATCTTGGAACTCGCCCGCACGGGCCGCATCGCGATGGTCCGCGGCGTGCCGAAAAAGGACGCCGACCGATGAACATCCTCCTGCCCACGCGCAAGCTCGAACAACCGCTGATCGACCTTTTGAAGTCATTGAAGGCCGGGGACCGCATCGCGGTCGTGCAGAAGTTGAAGGTCGGGAACAAATCGTGGACGGCCGAAGCGATCGGGGCGTTCCGCGGCATCAACTACCTCAGCACCGGCGTGACGACCGAACGGGTGAAGGAAGACGACATCGTCTTGCCGACGGTTCACTTCACCAAAGACAACGGCGAGATGGCGAGCATCTGTTTGGACGAGCACACGGCCATCCGCAAGGTTTGACCGGCGGCAATTACGGCGCCAAACGATCTTGGATCCACACTCCGCCGATCCGCCGGAAGCGGATCCGGTCGTGGAGTCGGCTGGTGCGACCTTGCCAGAATTCGAAGGTGTGCGGGACGATGCGGTACCCGCCCCAGTTATCCGGTCGCGGTGGATCGCCGTCCGGGAACCGCGATTGCAACTTCGCGTGCTCCGCTTCCAAAAACTCCCGGCCGGTGATGACGGCGCTCTGCGGCGAGGCCCACGCCCCGAGCCGACTCCCGAGCGGTCGGACGCGGTAATACGCGTCCGATTCTTCGGCGGTCGAGCGGACGCAATCGCCCTCGATGCGGATTTGCCGTTCGAGTTCATCCCACAGAAACACGGCCGCGACGGAAGGGTTCGACTCGATCTCTCGGCCTTTGTGGCTGTCGTAATTGGTGAAGAAGGTGAAGCCGCGGTCGTCGAGGCCCTTCAACAACACCGTCCGCGCCGACGGTTTGCCATCGGGTGTCGCCGTGGCGAGCACCATCGCATTGGGTTCGTTGATCTTCGCGGCGAGGGCTTGGTCGAACCAAACGCGGAACAGGGCGAACGGATCGTCCCCGGCGTCGGTTTCGGTCAGCCCGGCAAGGGAGTAATCGCGGCGGAGATCACTTAAAATGGTCATACCGAAATGATAGTCGCGGAACCCGGACTGCAGAATGCGGAGTGCAATATCGCCGGTTTCTCTTTCGATTTGCCGCCGGAGTCGAGCTTCAAGCACCGGCTGCGCCGGTGCCGATGGGGGGTTGCACCTCGATGCGCAGGGTGAGCCCGGCGAGCCGCACCGCGTGAGCGATCGGGTGGCTCCGGAAAACCGGATCCCTGCGTCCCCCGCAGGGACACCCGACCGCTCACGCGGTGCGGCTCGCCGGGTCGGCTTGCCCACTTTCCGAAAACATCGGCACCGGCGAAGCCGGTGCCGATGGGTAGGTTGCTTCGATTCAATCCCAACGAGTTCACTTCTTGATCTCTTCTTTCGGAAGTAGTGCTGGAAACATCGGTTTCAGATGTTCGGGGATCGGCGTCCCTTTATCGCGGAAGGCAATCTCGGCGTTGCGGACGGCGTGGTAGGTTTTCAATCCTTGCTCCACGATCTGCCCCGGAGGAACCAGCCCGCCGGGTCGCTCCGAGATCTGTATGGCGATGCAGAAGGTTTGCTCGTTCACAACGACGGTTTCGAGCCAAACGCAATCGCCGACTTTCACGTCGGTCAGCAAGTAGGAGGTGCTCGCAAAAACACTCGTTTGGAATTTGCCCGCCGCGAGGCGGTCGTGCGCGGGGTAGACGGTGACGGCTTTCTTATCGGGGCCCATCGTGATCGCGTCTTTGGTGACGGCGACGACGGTGCCACCGACTCGGGTCGTTATCGTGGGGCTGAAGTCCGTTTCGCGAACGGGCTTCGCGGGTTCATCGGCTCGGCCGCTGATCGAAGTCGCCATTAGCGCGCAGGCCACTAAGAGAATGAATTTCATAACTTCCTCTTGTGTGTATGGAGTTCGCTTTTAGTCGCATCGAAGATGCCCGCGGACTACGGCTTCTTGCGAAGAGTCAAGTTCTGGCCATTGCCCACGGGCAGGAACTCCCACCCCGCGATGGTCGCCGGCAGTGTGGCATCGAAGAAGAGGCCCGTAGCCTGTATCACATCCCAAGTCCGACCGACCACGTTCGCGGGCGTGGCGTACAGGACAATCGGCGTGATAGTAGCAGCCGCGGCGATTTTGAATTTGCCCGAGCAGATCCACAGGTCGCGCTCCACACTGTTCTGAGTGCCGTTGACTTTCGCTTTGAACTCGCCGCCTGCAAAATAGACGTTTCCTGTTACTGAGAACGCACTGCATTGGCTGTCCGCATTGGACCCGAGTTCTACTATCGTCCCGCCCGACACTGAGATGTTCCCTGTGATGTAGATGGTTCGAGCCCCGGTGTAGCCGGCGGGGTGCACACTTGAAAATGTGCCACCGCTCATCGACAAACCATGCTCCAGAGTGATGCCCACGCCATTGCTCACAACAATATTGCCTGCAACCATACCGAGTGAAGCAGAGCCAGGCTCGTTGACGTTGAGAGTACCACTGATCGCACACGACTTGGTGATGATGAGAGTCCCGGTTTGCCGGACTAGGATCGGAATCTTGCTATCCACGTTTTGTATTACATAACCCTCGAAGACGATTGCTCCGTTGGTCATCTGTAGCGGTTGATTGACGTGGATGAATCCTTGTCCCACTTGCACGGCGTCGAGATCGATGGGAACGAAGTTCGACCCGGCGTAGGTGAGGATCGTAGCTTGGTTCGAGAACGCGATCGTGCCCATCGCGTACTTCAGCGTCGTCCCGTACTCCACGCTGAGGGTGCTCCCCGTAATCACCGTGCCGGCGTCCGTACCAATCGCCGCCGAGGGTATCCCTTGCAGGTGGACGGTGCCGGTGTTCGCCGACGAATTGAGGTTGCCTTTGGTGAACACGAAGTTCTGCGTCACGAACAAGTCGTTGCCCGAACCGCTCGATCCGACCATGGCGAGGTTGCCGCCGCCCATGTAGAGCGAGCCGATGGTCGTGTTATCTTGGAGTTCGATCGTCCCCATGAAGTCGGACGACGCGACGAACCAGTCGAAGGTGTAGTCCGCGGGCACCGTGAAGCCCCCGCCGCTGGCGACGAACACGGAATCGCCGCTGATCGGGACGAGGTGATTGGGGTCAAAGTTGCCCGACGAGTACCAGTTCGCGGGATCGCCGTAACCGTTCGAGCCGTTGCCGGCCCAGTAGAAACTCGCCGCGGAGGGCGTGAGGCGGTCCTCGAGCATTTCACACCCCAGCCGCAATCTCAGCCGCGCAGACGGGGGGGGGGCGCTCGGTTTGGAGAAGCGCCGGAACAGAAACTGGAACATGCGTGACCCTTCCGGGTTGGAGGTGTTCGCCGGCGCGGTGCAGAAGTGGGCGTCACCGCGTCGACCCCGCGAGTAGACAGCGATCCCGGCAGCGTGTCAATGAGAATTCGATGAGGGGTACGCCTCTGGATTTTGCCACTGGCTTTCTGGTAGAGTTTGTTTCTCCATTCCCGACACCGGAGGCACGGATGCCCACGATCAGTTTCCAATACGACACCGACGCGGAACGCCTCGAACTCGAACGCGCCGCCGCTTACGTCGCCGAGATGCGCCGGCTCGGGCGGACCGCGG
>JAYSYN010000099.1:0-48451 GCA_043727575.1 Fimbriiglobus sp. | reverse complement strand
GCCCGCTCGTGGAACTCCTAGCCCTCTGCGACACCCCGGAGTGGAACGACCTCTGGACCGCCGCCTAACGCCGTGGCAAAATCCGGAGGGATACCCCGGCCAGCCATCGAATTGACAACCTCCGCAATTTCGAGGTAGACTACTTTCACCAAATATGTCCGGAGCCCGAGGTATCCCAACCCCCGTCCCCGAACCGAACCTCCCATCGGACCCACCGGCCTCAGATACCGCGGGTCGAGTCGGGTCGTCTTTGGTCCGGCTCGACATCGCGGGCACACCGGCGACGCTGGGCCCGCCGCCCGTCGGGGACGAAGTCCTCACCATCGTCGGCCCGAGCCGCCGGGGGAACCACGACGGCGTGGCGCTCGCCCCCGGTTTCCGTTTGGGCCATTACGAAATCGTCGGCGCCATCGGCTCCGGCGGCATGGCGACGGTACTGAAAGCCCGCGATCTCGAACTCGGGCGGATCGTCGCGCTCAAGATCCTCCCGCCCGATTCGGCCCGCGATCCCGACTCGGTGACGCGATTCAAACAAGAGGCCCGCGCGGCCGCGAAGCTCGACCACGACAACGTCGCCCGCGTCTTCTTCTACGGCGAAGACAAAGGCTTGCACTTCATCGCCTTCGAATTCGTCGAAGGGGAAACTCTGCGAGCGCTCATCGAACAGCAAGTCACGCTCGCCCCGGCCGATTGCATCCGCTATTTGTTGCAGCTCGCGGCGGGGTTGCAGCACGCCTCGGATCGCGGCGTGATCCACCGCGACGTGAAGCCGAGCAACATCGTCATCACGCCGGATGGCAAAGCGAAAATCATCGACATGGGCCTGGCCCGCCAGCAAGGGTCGCACTCGGTTCACGGCGGCGTCACGCAATCCGGGATGACGCTCGGCACGTTCGATTACATTTCGCCGGAACAGGCGCTCGACCCGCGCAACGTCGACGTGCGCAGCGATATTTACAGCTTGGGTTGCTCGTTCTACCACGCCCTCACGGGACGGCCTCCGGTGCCGGAGGGGACGGCCGCGAAGAAACTGCACGCCCATCAGCACGAGCCGCCCATCGACCCCCGGCAGTTGAACCCGGAGGTGCCCGACGCCCTCGCCGTGATCCTCTCGGGGATGATGGTCAAGGACCGCCAGCGGCGCTACGCTTCGCCCGAGGCACTGATCCGCGACTTGCTCGCGGCCGCCGAGTCGCTCGAGATTTCTCTCGACCCGAATTCGACCCCGGTCCGGTCCGGGACGAGTCAAGTCCGCGCGCTCGCGGGGAATTCCCCTCGGCGATTCCCGGTCGGCTTGGCCGTCGGCGCGGGGATCGCCATCGCCGCCGTCGTGGTGCTGGTTCTCACACTTGGCCGGGGGAACAAACCGGCGCCGCCGGCGTGGGACGACGACTTCGTCCGCACGGAGCGGACCGTCCGCATCCTCGATTTGCCGCCGAACCCGGTCGCGAAGACCGCGGCGAAACAGACGGTGCAACCCGCGACGACCGAAGCGCTGCTGGCGGCGCTCGCCCAGTCGAACGTGTCGATTCAACTCGTGCCGGGGCAAGTCTACGATCTCAGCGCGACCGCCGGGGCCGTCTTCACCGGCACCGAATTGGACATCGAAACCCCGGGGGGAGCGACCCCGGCCACGTTGAAATTGGCGGCGGTGCCGGTGAAGTGGGACGAAATTCCGACTTCCCTGCGCGATGGCGCGTTGACGGTCGTCGCGGACGCCGTGCGGATCCGCGGCGTGAAATTCCTCTTCGCCCAAAAACCGGGTTCGACCGAGGATGCGCTGACCCCGCCGATCGGATTGCTGATCGAAAATGCGGCCAAGCTCGAACTGCTCCAATGCCAGTTCGAACTCGACGGCACCGCGACGGCGTCGGATGGCGTCGGGGTCTACGTCGATCATTCGCCGCAGACCGGGGCGACCGAACTCACCGTTCGGAATGCGACGGCGCCTCTGCGCCGCTGGGTCGCTTTCGAGTTGGCCGGTACCGTGAAGGCCGAGTTCGCCGAGTGTGGTTTCGCCACCTCCCGCGCCGGCGTCCGGCTCTCCGGCGAAGGATCGCCCCCGTCCGTCGGTCTGCAATTCTGCACCTTCCTGCTCGAAAATCGGGGCGTGGCCGTCGACGTCGACCGGACCGCGGCGGCGATTCAATCGGGCTTTTGCGTCTTCGCTTCGGGGAATACCGACCCGCCGGCGATGATGATGACCGAACCGACCGAACGCAGGCCGGCCTTCCTCCGCGCGGCGGCGGGCGCGGCGGTGACCGCGACGGCCAATCGGCCGAACGCCTTCTACCGGGCCGACTTCCCCGCAGACTGGACGACCGCCGTCGACCTCAAGAAACACCCGTGGGCCAGCGCCAATCCCATCGCCAAACTCGACACCGCGGAGCCTTGGAAAGCTTTCGAGTTGAACCCCGGGAACCCCCCGCTGCGCGTGCCCGGCCGCGGCGATGTGCAAATCCTCGGGGTGAAAAATCTGCCGGGCGACGGCACGAAAATCTACGCGGCGTGGCCGCCGGGCGCGGCCCAGATCGATTCGTTGCCGCCCGGCGTCAAGGTGTGGTACCCGAACCCGCCCGCGGCCGAGAAAGACGCGTTGCCAACGAACGTGTTCGAAAATCTGGCGCAGGCGATCGCGGCGTTGAAGCCGAACGACAAACTGCTGATCCGCGGGACCGGGGATATCGAAGTGCCGGGGCTCGCGCTGTTCGCGAAGCCCGATACCAACGTCACGATCCGGCCGGAGGACGACCGCGGGACGGTGACGCTGATCGCGGCCGACCCGACCCGGCTCGATTCGACGATGTTCAAAATCGAGGAAGGGGACGTCCGATTCGAGCGGATCGAATTCCGCCTGAAACCGACGGTGCCCAAAGCCGGCGACTTGAAATCGCAGTCGGTCGTCACGTTGGCGGGGGGCGGGCGGCGCTGCGAGTTCCACCGCTGCATCTTTACCATGGACCAACAGAGAGACGAAATCCTCGCGGCGGTCGCCTTGGTCGATCTGTCCGAAGCGATGCGGAAGAACGCGGTCGTGCGCCGGCCGGCCATCCGCATGGAAGATTGCGTGCTGCGGGGTCGCGGCCGCGCGGTCTGGGCGACGACCGCATTCCCGTTCGATTTCGCCGCGTCCAACGTCTTGGCGGCGCTCACCGCGACGTTGGTGGAACTCGACGCCCCGCTGAAAGCCCCGCCGAGCGGTGCCACCGCAACAGTGGAACTGTCGCACGTGACGGCGCTGCTGGGCAGCCGGTTAATCGACTTGCAGTGCGCGAAACCGGTCGACGACAAACCGGGCGCGTTCCTCCCGGTGGAAATCCGGGCCGACGGCTGTTTGTTCGTCTCCGCCGCCGCGGAATCGACGCCGTTCGCCCTCGTCCGCGGCGGCGACCCGGCCCAGTGGGACAAGTACCTGACGTGGATCGCGGGCGCCGCGAACGGCTACGGAAACTTCGCCGACGACGCGGCGCTGTTGGACGTGGCCTCGGACAACCCCGAGGTCACACCGAAGCGCGTCGGCCTCGACGATTGGCTGATGGCGAACAAAGAGAAGGCGACCGCGAACGGGAAAGTCACTTTGGCCAGGCTACCCGATCCCGCGGACGGTTTTCTCAACGTTCGTCCGGACGATGCCGCGGTGAAGGAATCGACGTTCGCCGCGGCGGTCGGGTGCCGGGTGAAGGACTTGCCGAAGCCGAGCCGTTGATCACTTCGTCCCTTTGATCCGCAGCAACCCCGCCGGCGTGCGCATCCAATCGAGCCCCGGCGGCATTTTTTGACCCGCCGCGGTCAGGTTCTCGGCGTTGCGGTGGAGCGACTCCGCGATCGCTTGGCCGAAGTCGCCGTGATCGAAGAAAAACTTCTCGATGATCGGGCGATTGGCGGCGAGCGGCTTCAAAATGCCCACCGCGTCTTCGATCGCTTTGTTCGATTCGGAGGCAAGGTCGCGGTGGGCGAGCACGATCCCCTTGCCGAACTTCCCCACGGACGCGGGCAAATTCGGGCCGTCGATCGGGCGCCCCGTCCCGGGGAGTTTGAAGCCTTCCAACTCGGCGAAGAGAGCGTCGGCTTCGTCGAAGCGGTGCTCCACCACAAACATCAACCCGAGTTCCAACCCGCTTGTCAGAGTCGCCGCCGATACGGGCCGCTGCTTGTACTTCGCGCGCAATTCCGACTCCCGCGACGACACCAACGGCGCCGGGGGCCGGGCGTCCGGCAAGCCGGGGTGGGTCGCCGCCGCGACGGTCGGTTCAACCGCGTGACTCCGGCCGAAAAGCCACCAGCCGCCCAATCCGGTGGCACCCAGTACCGCGACCGCCACGGCCCGCCACGGCCAGCGATTCGTTCGCGGCGCGGCCTCGAGGAGCGGGACGGAACCCGTGACGCGCACCCCGCCGAGGCTGTTCCCCGACAGCGTGATGCCGAGGCTCAAGGGCGCCGCGTTCCCGAGCAGTAGCGGCATCGAGCCGCTGGACTGCGCCGACGCGACGATGCCGGTCGATAACCCCTTCTGAATCCGGGCGAGGTCGCGCAAGACGTCCTTCGCCGATTGGTACCGATCCTCCGGCCGTTTCGCCATCAGCTTCATCACGAGCGCGCACAAATCGAGGGGCAAGTCGGGGCGGATCGATTCCAAAGGTTCGGGTGTCGCTTGGACGTGCTGCACGGCGACGTCGAACGCGTTCAACCCCGTGTACGGCGGCGTCCCCGCGAGGACGTGGTAACAGGTCACGCCGAAGGAATAGAGATCGCTGCGGTGGTCGACGGGCCGGCCCTGCACTTGCTCCGGCGACATGTACAGCGGCGTGCCGAGGGTCATGCCGGATTGCGTCAAGCCGAGCGGTTTCGCGTCCCCGGCGAAGTAGCACGACAGGCCGAAGTCGGCGACCTTCACTTCGACTTTCCGGTTCAGCAGGATGTTCTCGGGTTTGATGTCGCGGTGCACCAAACCGAGTTCGCCGGCGCGCTGCAGCGCGGCCGCGACCTGCCGAAAGATGGCGAGGGCGACCGGGACTTCCGGCGGGCCTTTACGCTCGAGGTACTCGCGGAGGTTACGTCCTTCCACATACTCGAGCGCCATGAAATGCAGGCCGTCCTCCACCCCGACGGCGTAAACCTGCACGATGTTCGGATGGCTGATTTTGGCGACCGCCTCGGCTTCCGCCCGAAACCGCTTGAGGGCCACGGCGTTCTCGGCCATCTCCTTCCGCAGGATCTTCAACGCGACTTCGCGCTTCAGCGATTGCTGGCGGGCGAGGTAGACCTGCCCCATGCCCCCTTGGCCGATTTTGCGGAGCACGGCAAAGTCCGCGATGGTCCGCCCCGTCAGGTCGACGGGCGTTTCGGGCGAGTCGGGGCTTTCGGGCGAACTCGGCATGGGGACGGGGCTCCGCGGGTGGGCACTCAAAATAACCCGACGACCGACCCGGCGTTACAAGACACCGCGTAGTTCCGCCTGCGCCCGCTGCGCCGCGGCGACGATCTTGGATTCCCAATCGGCGTCGTCCGGAGCGAACGGGAAGACGACCCCGCGCGAACTATTCACCACCGCGCCGAGGCCGTTCGGCAAAAACCCGGCCCGCACATCCGCGGCCGTGCCGCCTTGGGCCCCGTAGCCGGGCACCAAAAACCAGACCCGCGGCAGGGCCGCGCGCAACTCGGCGAGTTCGCGCGGTTGGGTCGCGCCGACCACCGCGCCGACGTCCCCGAGGCCGCAATGGCCGAGTCCGCCGTCGTTCCAATCCGCCACCGCGGCGCCGACCCGTCGGTAGAGGGGAACGCCGTCGGCGAGGGCATTTTGAAACAGCCCGCCGCCGGGATTGCTCGTGCGGACGAGCACGAACAGACCCCGCGGTGGGGTCGATTTCCTCGCCTCGTTCACGAACGGCTCCACGGCGTCGGCGCCGAGGTACGGGTTCACGGTTAGCGCATCGGCATTCCAAACGTCCTCGCCGAACGCCGCTTCCGCGTAGGCCGTCGCGGTGCTGGCGATGTCGCCGCGCTTGGCGTCGAGGATCGTGACGAACCCGAGTTCCGTCGCCCTCCACAAAACCGATTGCATCGCCGACATTCCCTCGGGTCCGAGTCGCTCGAAGAACGCGGCTTGGGGCTTCACGACACCGGCGAACGGGCGCACCAACTCCAGCACCTTCAAGCTGAAGGCTTCGATGGCGACACCGGGCGGGAACTTCCGGTAGCTCGAGGGTAGCATGTCGAATCGCGGGTCGATCCCCACGCACAGGGGCCCGTCGCGCCGCACCGCTTCCGCCAGTCGATCCGCAAACGCATTCATTCCGCCCCCGGTTGCAATCGTTCCCCGTGCAGTTGATGGTATTCGGCGTGGCCGATTCGGATGAACGAAATGCGGTCGCCGACGCGCAGCGGAAAGAATCCGTCCGCGACATCGACGAGCGCCAGCGGCGTTTGCCCGATCAAATGCCAGCCACCGGGGCGGGGCAGGGGGTAGATGCCCGTCTGCCGGCCGGTCAACCCGACGCTCCCCGGTTCGACGCGCGTCCGGGGCGAGGTCAACCGCGGGACGCCGCACAGCGCTTCGGGCAGGTACCCCAAGTATGGGAATCCCGGAACGAAGCCGATGGCGTGGACGGTGAATTCGGTCGAAGTGTGGAGTCGGATGACGGCGTCGGGCATGAGGTCGAGGTGCGAAGCCACGGCGCCTATGTCCGGCCCGCGCTCGTAACACACAGGGATCGCGAACGTCCGGTCCCCCCTCGCCTCTTCGGAGAGGGGGATAGGAGATGAGGTCTGGATTTCGGCAATCCATTCGGCCACCGCCTCCGCGGCGATCCGCTCCGCATCGAAAAAGACCCCGACCGAAGCATAAGCCGGGACGACGTCTTCCAACCAAGCCGGTGCGAGCGCGCGAATTCGCGCGGCCAACGCCACGGCGGCGGGCTCCCCCGGCAGATGGATTGACCAGGCGGATTCGCCGAGCGCCCTCAGTTCCATCCGGGAATGGTATCAGGTCTTGAAGAGCGGCACCGGCACTAAGAAGGCGTGTTGTTCGTACAAGCTCCAAACGCCGTTCCAACTGGTGAACTGCGTGAAGAACACGACGACCACGTACGCCGTCGCGGCGGGCCAGAAGACCATCCGGCCGGTCCAGCGGAAGAAAAAATGCCGCGGCTCGGTCCGCCAGTTCGCCCGGGCCAAGGCCCAGCCCGTCAGCACTTTCGATGGGAAGATGAACGCCACGAACAGCAAACTCGGCAACCACGCCGCTTCCCGTGGCACGGCTTCAATCTTCAGCAGGTACAGCGGTGCCGCGAACAACAGCGTCACAAAGAACGCGAAGGCGTGCATCCATGGGGCTTTGCGGAAGGTCCGCCGGACTTCGAGCCAGTTGAACCCTTCCGCGAAGCGATTGAGCTCGGCCATCCGCATCTGGAGGAACGGGACATACGGCAGGATGACGATCAGCGTCCCGCCGCCGATGAAGCCGAGGATCTTCATCGCGGGGGAGTCGAGACGGCCCAGCGCGATCATGGATACCGGCAGGACGATCCAAAGGGCACCGACGGCGAAGCCCCGGAATCCGAGCCAAAAATAGTAGGGCAACCGCAGTCCGACGGCCGTGTCCCACACGGCGTCTCGGCAGCGGGCGTAATAGCCGCCTCGGACGATCCGCAGGGACAACCAGACGACGTTCAACGGCGAGACGAAATACCGGAGCTTCCCACCGAGGGCGACGGCCATGCCGAGGTGCAACCCCGTCGCGGCGATCAAAGCGAGCAAGCCGATGCGCCAGAGTTGCGTTTGGGGCCCGCCCGGATCGATGATCCCGGCCGTGTAGGTGTAATCGGCGAGTAACCGGACCGGCAGCAGAAACAACCAGCAGGCGGCGGCGATCCCCCCGAGGCGAGCGGCCACGCGGATGCCGAGGAACGCTTCCGAGAATTTCCGCGCCCGCGCCAAACGCCCCCCGGCTTCGAGCAAATAGCCGAGGGCGAGGAACTGCACGACCGGGATCGCGGCCAGAATCGCCAGGCCGACCATGAGGGCGATGAATCCGAAGCACCATTCCGTGAATCGTCCCAATCCATGGGCGAGCCGGACGAATTGCTGAATGAAGTCGGTCGGTTCGGCGCTCGTTCGTCGGACGGGTCGGACGGTGGCGATGGGATCGAGGAGCGGGAGATCGTCCACCGGGAGCACGGTGGGGATTTCATGGACGACGGGTACGAACGCATCGTCCGGCAGGAGCACGAACGGGGTCGCCTCGGAGTCGGGAATCAGGATTTGGACGGCACGGTGGCTCATGGAAAAGGTTACCCCACGCCGGGGATTCGGTTTCGATTTCGCGCGGAATTCGATTAATCCAGAATCTCACGCCGAGCCGCAAAGGCACAAAGAAGAATGAAGAGAGGATATTTCAAATACCGCACTTTCAGAGCAATGTTTTATCTCTGGCATTCAACTCCGCGCCTGGGCGGCTTTGCGTGAGCTCTTCCTGATTTTGCGTGAGATACAGAATTGAAACCCCCGCCGGGATGGCGCGGTATGCTTCTACACAAACTCACGCGACGAGCCGCTCCCATGCTGTGGGCCAAAAATCTGCTGTTCGGCAGCGTCGTCCTCGGCGGGGCGATTGCGCTCGGCGCGAACTTAATGCCGTCGCCCGAACCCAAAATCACCCGCCACGATGCGCAGGTTTACCGGGAACCCGATTTCCGCGCCACCGTCCGACGGGTCGATACGGCCTTCGAACGGCAGTGGGCCGACGACAAATTGAACGTCGCCGAGCCGGCCGACGATCTTCTAGTCGCCCGTCGCCTCAGTCTCGGTTTGATGGGGACCGTGCCGTCGCTCGAAGAGATCCGCCAGTTCGAGAGCCTGCCGCCCGACGAGCGCCTCCCGTGGTGGATCGAGCACATCCTTCAAGATGGCCGCTGCCACGACTACCTCGCCGAGCGATTGGCCCGGTCGTACGTCGGCACGGAAGATGGCCCTTTCCTGCTCTACCGCCGCCGCCGGTTCACGACTTGGCTCGCGGACGAAGTCGCCCACAACCGACCGTACGACGCCACCGTGCGCGAGTTGATCGCCGGCCGCGGACTGTGGACCGACAATCCGGCCACGAACTTCGTCAGCGTGACGGCGCAACCGGAGATGGGCAACAAGCCCGACCCGGTCCGCCTCGCCGGTCGGGTGACGCGGGCATTCCTCGGCTTGCGCATCGATTGCGCCCAGTGCCACAACCACCCGTTCGCCTCGTGGAAGCAAGACGATTTCGAATCGCTGTCGGCGTTCTTCGGGCAAACGCATCTCGGCTTCGCGGGCATTCAAGACGGCCCCGGCGAATACCAAGTCGACGACAAGAAGCGCGAAATCATGCGGACCGTCGCACCCAAGGCGCCCTTCTCGGAAGAATTGATGCCGAAGGACGGCACCCGCCGCCAACAACTGGCCGCGTGGGTGACGCATCCCAAGAATCCGTACTTCGCCCGCGCTACGGTCAACCGCGTCTGGGCGTTCCTCGCGGGGCAACCGCTGCAAGCGCCCGTCGACAACCTCGAACCCGAAGGGGCCAGCGGCGGCGATGCGCTCCACCCGGCCATCGGTCTGCTCGCCGACGATTTCGTCGCCCACGGCTTCGACCTGCGCCGCCTGATCCGCATCATTGCCTCGACGCGCGTGTTCCGCCTCGCCAGCGCGAGCGACCGCGCTGTGACCGAAGCCGAAGAGAAAGCTTGGGCGATCTTCCCGCTCACGCGGCTCCGCCCGGAACAGGTCGCCGGCGGATTGCTGCAATCGTCGTCGATCCGCACCATCGACGCCGATACGCACCTCGCCTGGCGCTTGCTGCGCGCCCAACAATTGAACGACTTCGTCAAGCGCTACGGCGACAGCGGCGAGGACGAATTCGACGGTCGCGGCGGCACGATCCCCCAACGATTGTTACTCATGAACGGCGATTTGATCCGCGAGAAGATTAAGGAATCGCCGTTCAACGCGACCTCGCGCATCGCCATCCAAGCGCCGAACGAAACCAAAACGCTCGAAGTCGCCTACCTCGGCGTCTTGTCGCGCCGACCCACCCCGGCCGAACGGGCGCACTTCGAGCCGTTCCTCGCCGACAAAGCCTTGCCGAGATCGCAGCGGATGGAAGATCTGTTTTGGTCCTTGCTCAATTCGACGGAGTTCTCATGGAACCATTGAACCGCCGGCAGTTCGCGGCCACCGCCACGCTCGCCGGGGCCACGTGGCTGACGCCGCTGGGCCACATGCTCGCCCGCGCCGCCGAGAAGAAACCGAACCGCCAAGCCACGGCTCAATCCGTCATCATCCTTTGGATGCAAGGCGGTCCGAGCCAGCTCGAAACCTTCGACCCGCATCCCGGCACCAACATCGCCGGCGGCTCGAAGGCGATCGACACCAAGTTGAAGGGCGTGCAACTCGGCGAAGGCTTCGGCCGGCTCGCCGAGCAAATGGAGTACATCAGTTTGGTACGATCGGTGGTGAGCAAAGAAGGGGACCACGAGCGTGGCACGACCACGATCAAGTCCGGCTACCGCCCCGACCCGACGGTGGTTTACCCGAGCATCGGGGCCATCGCGGCGCACGAACTCCCCGTTGCCGGTTGCGACATCCCCCGCCACGTCAGCATTCTGTCGTCGCAATGGCCGGCCCGCGGGGGCTTCCTCGGCGACGGCTTCGATGCCTTCCGCACTGACGACCCCGCCGGCCCGGTGCCCGACACGCAATCGTTCTTGCCGAAGTCACGCGACACCGACCGCCTGCAACACCTCGATGTCGTCGAATCGGCGTTTGCCAAGGGGCGCTCGCGCCGCGTCGAGTCGACCCTCCACAAAGAGACGGTCGCCGACGCCCGCAAGATGATGAGTTCCGAACAATTGAAAGCGTTCGACGTGTCGAAAGAACCGGCCGCGGTGAAGAAACTCTACGGCGACACGCCCTTCGGCCGGGGCTGTTTGGCGGCCCGGCGGCTCATCGAAGTCGGCGTCCGCTGCGTCGAAGTCACCCTGGCCGGTTGGGATACGCACGCCAATAACCACGCCTTCACCGCATCGCAATTGAAGATCCTCGACCCCGCCTTCGCCGCGCTGCTCCAAGACCTGCGCGACCGCAAACTGCTCGACAAAACCCTCGTTCTGTGCGCCGGCGAATTCGGACGCACGCCCCGGATCAACCCCGTCGGCGGCCGCGATCACTGGCCGAGCGGTTTCACCGTCGCCCTCGCCGGCGGCGGCATCCGCGGCGGGCAAGTCATCGGCGAAACCGACCCCGAAGGCAAAGCCGAACCGAAGGACCCCGTCCAAGTCGGTGACCTGCACGCGACCATCTTGAAGAGCTTGGGCATCGACTTCGAGAAGGTCAGTCAAACCCCCATCGGCCGGACGGTGAAGTTCGCCGAAGGGGAACCGATCGAGAGGTTGCTGGCGGCGAAGTGAAGGCGCAATCGAAAGATCATCAGCCGAAATCGCCGATACCCACCCCGCCCTTCTGCTCGCTCTTGAAGATCATGTCGGTCGCCAAGCAGGCGGCCAGCACGAGCATCTTGGCGATCGGTTGTTCTTTCAAGTCGTCCGCCACGTCGACGATGTACGAATCGGCGGAGGTGAAGATTTCCTTCATCATCCCGCCCCACTCTTTGCTCACCTTGCCGAGTTCGACTTTGTGGTCCGGCGTCAGCACGCGGTACTTGAAGCCCGTGAAATTCCCTTTGATGTCGGCGAAGTGTTTGTCGGCTTTGTCGTAAACGTGGAAGCCGCCGCTGAACGAAAAGAGCTTGCTCTTGAAGTAGCCGATGAGATCGCCGTTGGCGTCTTTGACTTCGACGCGGGAGCGGAAGAAGTAGGCCCCGCGGCTGATTGTGAAGACGAGCGCCTTGTCCGGGAATTCGCGGACCTCGATCTTGGTGCCCATGAACTTCGCGTCGACGACCCAGCGGAGCATTTTCACGATGCCGCTGATCGCCTCCTCGGCGGTGCCGATTTGCTTCTTGGTCTCGGGATCGAAGATGTCGTAGGTTTTGTGGTTCTTGAGAAACTTCACTTGTTCTTTGACGGCGAATTTGTCGGAACTCAGCATGGCGACCTCGGGTGGCGGGGAAGGGCGTGACACGAGTTTACGCCTTCCGGCCTTCCCCGGCGCGGCGGAATCCTAGAATGAAGCGAGACTTCATCATCCCGACGAGCCGCATATGCCCGCCGCACCTTCCGAACACCTCTTGGTCCGCGCGGCCCGCGGGGAACGCCTCGAACGGGCGCCGGTTTGGGCCATGCGGCAGGCCGGGCGGTGGGATCCGGAGTTCCGCCGCATCCGCGACGGGGCCGAGTTCTTCGCCTTTTCCGAAGACGTCGAGAAGTCCGCGCAGGCGTCGCTCTGCCCACGCCGCTTCGGCGTCGATGCCATCATCCTCTTCTACGACATCACCACGCTGCCGC
Source organism: Fimbriiglobus sp. (assembly GCA_043727575.1). Classification (GTDB taxonomy): domain Bacteria; phylum Planctomycetota; class Planctomycetia; order Gemmatales; family Gemmataceae; genus JALHQU01. Next base: position 36,023 of record JAYSYN010000099.1, on the reverse strand, counting down.
TGGCGATGGGTTTGCCCTTCGAGTTGAAGCCGAACATCGGGCCGTACCCGGATCGACCGATTCGCACGCCGGAAGACTTACTGCGACTGAACCCCGAGCCGGCGCCGGAGAGTTACGACCACATCCGCAAGTTGTTGAAGCGCGTGAAGGAGTTGCTCGCGGGGGAACTGCCGGTGATCGTCTTCGCGGGCTCGCCGTTCACGGTGGCGACGTACTGCATCGGCACCGGCAAAAATATGGACGCGACGCGGGCCTTCGCCGCCGAGCGACCGGCCGTGTGGGACGGCTTGCTCGACCGTTTGCGGAACGCCACGGTCGGTTTCTTGAAGACGCTCGTCGCGGAAGGGGCGGACGTTTATCAACTCTTCGATTCGTGGGCCGGCTTACTGACGCCCGAAGAGTATGCCCGCTGGGCGCAGCCGCACCACCAGCACATTTTGAATGCCGTCACCGGGGTACCGAAGATATTGTTCGTGAAGGAATGCCCGTATCTGGACGCCATGGCAGCGACCGGGGCCGACGTGATCAGCTTGGGTTTGCAACACGATCTCGTCGCGGCGCAGGCCGCATACCCGCACTTGGTCTTCCAAGGCAACATCTCCGAAGAAACGATGCGGCTCGGTACACCCGAACAAGTGGCCGAGGCGACGCGGGCTTGCTTGCGGGCCACCGGCGGTCAACGGCACATTTTGAATTTGAATCACGGCGTCGGCAAAGAAACCCCGGTGGCGAACTTCGAAGCGTACATCCGAGCCGCGAAGGAGGGGGTCTGATGGCGAACTTCGAACGCCTGCTCCCGGCGTGGGTTTGCATTTGCGTATTCGCGGTCCCGCTCGCCGCGGCCGAACCGCCGCGCGGTTCGGCCAAGTCGCTCGAAGAGCAGATGCAGAAGATCATCGACGACGCCACGCCCACGGTCGTCGGCATCGTGGTCAGCCACCAGAAATACCCCGGACCCAAGCCCGACCCGAAGTTCCCTGGCCGACTCGGCGCTTACGAATCGAAAGACCCCCCGGCCCCGCGATTCGGGCCGTTTCTCCCACCCCCGACGAACAAACTCGACCTGAGCAAATCGGAAAACGTCGCTGACAACACCTTCGGCTCCGGCGTCATCGTCGACGCGTCGAAAGGGCTCGTCCTGACGACGCAACACCTCGTCGACGGGGCGACGAAGATCTTCGTGCGGTTGTCCAACGGCGACGGAACCTATGCCGACATCCACGCCTCCGATACCCGCAGCGACCTCGCGGTGTTGCGGTTGCTCAAGCCCCCAATCGGGCTGACCGAAGCCAAGATCGCGGCGGTTCAACTCGTCGATAGCCCCGACGGGAAAAAGGCGAACCTCAAGCGCGGCTCATGGGTCATCGCCCTCGGCCACCCGCTGGCCTCGGGCTTTCTGGACGGTGCCCCCAGCGCTTCGTGGGGAATCCTCAGCAATATCCGACGGCGCTCCGGGGTCGCCCCACAACGCGAAGAATTGCGGACCAAACCGCTCCACGCTTACGGCAGTTTGCTGCAGACCGACGCTCGCATCACCCTCGGTTCCAGCGGCGCGGTGCTCCTCAATCTCGACGGCGACGCCATCGGGCTGGCGTCGTCCGTCGCGGCGGTCCAAGGCTCCGAAGCCAGCGGTGGCTTCGCGATCCCCTTCGACGCCAACTATCGGCGGATCATCGAAACGCTCAAGCAAGGGCTGGAAGTCGACTACGGCTTCCTCGGCGTTGCCCCCAGTTCGGCTCCCGGCGGCGGTGTCGAAGTCAGCACCGTCACACCCGGTTGCCCCGCCTACGACGGCGGCATTCGCCCGGGCGACATCATTAAAAAGATCGACGGCAACAACCTCAAAGACACCGATGACCTGCTCTTGTACGTGGGCGCGGCGCTCGCCGGCACCGAAGTGATCGTCGAGTTCGTTCAAAATGGCAAGTCGAGAAAGGCGAGCATCACCTTGGCTAAGATGGCCAATCCGTTGGCGTCGATCGCCTCGAACCCCGGCCCGAGCGTCCACGGGTTGCGAGCCGAGTACTCCAGCCTCCGGCTGATCGGCCTGCCGAACATGTTCAACGGGCCCCGCGCCGCGCCGCCTATCGGCGTTTCGGTGAAAGATTTGGAAACCGGCAGCGTCGCCGAGAAACGGTTCAAGGAAGCCGGGGAAGCCACGGCCGGTTGGATCATCACGCACGTCGACGACACCGCGGTGAAATCCCCGGCCGAGTTCTACAAAGCCGCGCTCGGTAAGGGGCCGATCAAACTCACGCTCGTCGATCCGAGCGACGCGGGCAAATTCGCCACGATTCCACTGCCCTGATGCCGATGCCCACCATGCGCTACGCCATTTGCAACGAGACCTTTGAAGGCTGGGAACACGCCCGCACCTGCGACTTCGTCGCCGGGCTCGGGTACACCGGCCTCGAGGTCGCGCCCTTCACGCTCGCCCCGCTGATCACGGACATGACCGACGCCCGCCGGCGCGAGCTGCGTTCGCAAGCCGAATCCGCCGGGGTGCAGATTCTGGGCCTCCACTGGTTGCTGGCGAAGACGACCGGCTTCCATTTGAACGGCCCCGACGCCGCCGTCCGGAAACGCACCGCGGATTATTTGGTCGAACTCGCCCGCGCCGCCGCGGACCTGGGCGGGGACATTTTGGTGCTCGGCTCTCCGGCCCAGCGGAAAATTCCCGACGGGTACAGTTACGCCCAAGCCGAAGACTTCGCCGTGCAGTGCCTGAGCGGGGTGCTGTCGGTGCTAGAAGAAACCGGCGTGAAGCTCTGCCTCGAACCGCTGACGGCGAAGGAGACCGACTTCATGACGACCGCCGCCGACGCAGTGCGGATCATCGACCGGCTGGGTCATCCCAATGTGAAACTGCATTTGGACGTGAAGGCGATGTCGGCAGAATCGCAACCACGCCCCGCGGTGATCGCCGCGAACGCCGCACACACTTATCACTTCCATGCCAACGACGAGAACCTGCGCGGCCCCGGCTTCGGCGCCGTCGACTTCCGTCCGATTCTGCAAGCGCTGCGGGACACCAACTACCCGGGTTGGGTCTCGGTCGAAGTCTTCGATTATTCCCCCGATCCCGAGACGATCGCACGCGAGAGCATCCGGTACCTGCGCGCGTGCGAAGGGTAACGATCGCCGGGTTGCAAATAACGGCGATTTCTGCGCTCCAAGGGGCTGAAGCTGGCGCACTCTTCGCCCCAAGGGGGCCGACTTTACCAGCCCAGGGCGGGAGCCCTGGGTCCAATGTCTCATGGCTTTCGCCCCGAAGGGGCCGGCGTGCCGGTGGCCAACCACGCCGGCCCCTTCGGGGCGAAGGTTGTGTGTGTCCTAACCCAGGGCTCCCGCCCTGGGCTGGTAAAGTCGGCCCCCTTGGGGCGAAGAATACCTGCAAAAAAAGAGCACCCCGCCGGGGGAGGCGGGGTGTCGGGGGGATGATGCAATCAACGGGGATTTCGACGTGTTGGGGGATAGGGGACGGATCGTTTCGGGGGAGAAACCATCCGGGCCGAACGATCCGGGGGAGGATCGTCCGACCGTATTCGCTCGGTTCGAAGTCGCGTGGGGGTGGCCGGCTCCGGGGGAATGGGGTCGGCCGTCGCTTCGTCGAACCGCCTCATCGCTGAGGCGTAAGAAGGTAAAGCAGCGGGCGTGCCAATCGGAAAATTCCGCTGCGGACATGCACAATTGCTTGAAATTGCGGGCTTCGACAGTCACCGCAGAAATTGAGTGCCCCGGCCGATTCCCCGCTCTTGCAAGATTTGCAATTCTTACCGGCGGTCCGGTGGGTAAAAACAACAGTTGAAGCACGGGGATTCGCGATGCGATGCGGAATGTTTGCCCTCTCGATACTCGTCTTCGCAATCGGCTGCACGAAGTCGTCCGATCGGGTCGTCGTGTACTCGGCCCAAGACGAGGAATTCGCCGACGGGGTCTTCCGCGACTTCGAGGTGCAGTCCAAATTGAAGATCGCCCCGAAGTACGACACCGAGGCCAACAAGTCCGTCAGCCTCGCGGCGGAGTTGGAAGCGGAAGCCAAAATCCCGCGCTGCGATGTCCACTGGAACAACGAAATCCTCGGGACGATTCGCTTGGCCCGGCAAGGAATCTACGAACCGTATTCGTCGCCGAATGCGAAAGACTTCCCGGCGTGGTCGAAGGCGGCGGATGGCACTTGGCAGGCTTTCGCCGAGCGCGCCCGCGTGTTCGTCATCAACACGGACGTCGTACCGGAAGGGCAGCGGCCGAAATCGATCTTCGATCAACTCGACCCGAAGTGGAAAGGTCGCATCGCGATGGCGAAGCCGCTGTTCGGCACGACCGCGACCCACGCCGCCTGTATATTCGAAGTGATGGGACCCGAAGCCGCGAAGCAGTATTTCCGCGACTTGAAGGCGAACGATGTGAGGATCGTCCCCGGTAACAAGCAAGTCGCCCGCGGCGTCGCCGATGGCACCTACGCGTTCGGAATCACCGATACCGACGACGCCATTTTGGAAGTGCTTGCCGGGAAACCGGTGGCCATCGTTTTTCCGGATGCGACCGGCCATCCGGCTCACCCGCGGTTGGGGACGGTGTTCCTTCCGAATACGCTCGCCATCGTGAAGGGCTGTCCGAATCGGGATGGCGCGAGGAAGTTGATCGATTATTTATTAGCGAACGAAACGAGGCTAGCGGAAGGCGGTGGCTATCAATTTCCGCTGAATCCGACGATCACCACCGCCCCGCACACGGCGTTGAAGTCCCGCCGGGACGTGAAAGCCGCCGAGATCGACTTCGACAAAGCCGCAGACCTGTGGGACGAGAGCCAGCAGTTCTTGAAAGACGAGTTCGCGCGGTGAAGTGTCGCCCCTTGTAGGTACGGGCCTCCGGGCCTGTACCATTCACCGTTTCCAATTCGGTACAGGCCCGGAGGCCCGTACCTACACAAGTCAAACCTACTTCGCCTTCTCCGTCGGCGTCGCATCGGCGTCCAGGTCGCCGAGTGCATACTGGATGCCCGCGAGGTAGTGCTTCATCACGGCGGTGTTCCAGAAGATTTCCTCCCGGTGGCCCAGCGAGCAATAAAACGTCCGGCCTTTGCCGAAGGTGCTGATCCAACTGATGGCGTAAGTGCCGTCCTTCCGCTTGCCGCCGTCTTTGTCCTTTTGATCCATCTTCGCAATGTCCATCTCGAGCAAGAACCGGCGGTCCGTGGCCTTGGCGGTGTCGTCGCGGAACATGTAGATCTCGTCGGCGATCTCGAAGTCTTTGCCGTCGAACGCCGCGTTCACGGGGCTTTTCGGATCGGTCAGTTTGACCGGGACTTTTTTGTGCCAAGGGTGGCTGACGAACGCCCCGCCCATCATCTGGTTGTATTCCTTCCAGCCCTTATAAGTGTCGGTCGCGCTGTGGATCCCGATCAGCCCCTTGCCGCTCTTGACGAAATCGAGCAGTGACGCTTTCAGCTCCGTTTCGCGCTTGGTTTTCTCTTCGCTGCTCCCCGCCTTGGGCTTGAAGACGTCTTCGGTGGTGTTGAGCATGAACACGGCGTCGAACTTGGCGAGTTTTTCCGGCTCGAAGTACGATTCGTCTTCGGTGGCGAAGGCGGTATAGGCGCCGGTTTTGTCGCCCAACATCGTGATGGCGCGGGTGCCGAGTTCGATCGAACTGTGGCGGAAACCGGCCGTCTTGCTGAAAATCAGGACGTTCCGCTTGGCCTTCGGTTTCGCCGGGGCCTCCGTCGGCAGGGCCTTCTCCACCTTCTCGACATCTTTGGGGTTCGCCGCCTTTTGAGCGAAACCCGGAACCGCGAACAGCATCGTCAAGGGCAACGCCAATAACAACCGACGCATGGGAACTCCTGAGAGAGTGACTCGAGATCGTATTGTGGCCGGGGACCGGGTTGAAAACAAGAAAGACTTTACCACAGAGGCACAGAGACATTGAGAAGAGGAGCAAGGGACAAAAAAAAGCGGGTGATGCCAACGGCTTACCGTGGGCATCACCCGCTTCTTATCTCGCCTTCTCTGTGTCTCTGTGCCTCTGTGGTAAAGTCTGAACGGCCTCAGCGCGACGCCCGGTAGACCGGCAGCGTGAAGTCGACCGTGTGCAGTTCCCCGGCCATGAACTCGACCTTGCGTTCTTCGGATTCCGGCTGGCCGTTGCGGCTGTACTCGATCCGCAGTTGATACGTGTAGAGTTCGCCTTTCTTCAGTGCCGGAGTCGTGAATTCGCGGACGGCATCGGTGCGCGGGTTCTTCTTCGAATCGACGAATAGCGTCGCACCGGCCGGGAGCTTCACCGTGATCTTCGCCCGCTCCGACGAGACCTGCGGCGGGGGGATGACCGTGACCGAGCCGCCGCCGAGCGGGGGGAGCGGTTGCGGCTTGTTCACCGTCGGCGTGCCCGAGGGCCAGTTCGTCGACGGCAGCGACGGAATCGTCGGCAGCGCCGGGGCCATCGGCGTGCCGAGTCCCGGTTTCTCGGCGTACAACTCCGCGGCCGGCACCGACGGGATCCGCACCGATTGCTCGACGAATTCGAGCGTCTTCGTATCCCCGGCGCGGATGGTCACGCGCTTCGTGCGCGAGATCACTTCCCCGTCGCGGGTGTATTCGACCCGGAGGTTGTACACCGCATCGCGGTCGGCCGGGATGGCCGGGGTCACGAAGCGACGGACATCGGTTTTCAAGGTCAGTTGCCGGCCTTCCGCGAATAGCTTTGCGTCTTCCGGCAGCCGAACGACGATCACACCCCGTTGGCTGTCGTCGACGACCGTCGGCCGGTAAGTGCTCTGCTGATCGCTCGGCACCGAATACGGATTCGAATAGGGTGCCGGGTCGAAGCCGCCGGGGGCGCTCGGCATCCCGGAGCCAAAGCAACCGCCGCCGTAGCCGGAGCCGTAATTGATGGGGTTCGGCTGGGCGAAGTCGCCGCCGGGGAAGCTCGGCACCGTCATCGGGGGGAAGGAATTCCCCGTGCACGACGAACCGAAGCAGGACGATTGATATCCGGAACCGTTGCAGGATGAGTATCCTAGGTCGCGCCGGGACCCGTTGCAGCTATTGCCGTGGCAGGTGCTGCCGTTGCAACTGTTGCCGTGGCAGGCCGAACCGGCGCTGGCACTTTTGCCGTTGCAGTTGCTATGGCAGCTCCCGCCGCCGAAGCTGAAGAACGAAATAATCCGGCCGTGGAACACCCCGCCACTGCAGCCGGTGCAACTGCCACCGTGGCATTTGGCGCCGTCCGATTGCGAATTGCTGTTCGATTGGCAACCGCTACCGCCGGCCAAATCGCGGAAGAATCCGTTGGCCTGCGTCGTTTCCGGCGCCGTGGTCAGCGCCGCCATCATCACCAGAGTGTACATTGGAGGGATCCTGAGCCGGGGCGAAGAAGTTCGTCGGTTTTCGGCACACTGGGCAATCTGGACCGACATTGTCAAAAGATTAGCCACACGAAATCGGGCGGTCAAAACGACTTGAAGTAATATTTACAAGTCGAGTCGGACCGCAGGGTTCGGCTCCCGCGTTGGCGGAACGATGGCTATAATCGGCGCAATCGGCCCGGGAAACTGGGCAAAGTATACGGCTTGTAACGGGGCACGCAATGTCGCAACGCAATCTCGCTTGGATACTCGTAGTGCCCGCGCTCGTGCTGCTCGGGGCCGTCCTTTCGGCCACCGCTCCGCCGCCGGAGAAAGATTACAAGCTCGTCCGCACCGTGGTCGACGTGCTCGCCGAGGTCGATAAAAACTACGTCCGCGAACTGTCCGACGACGAAAAAAAGAAGCTCGTCGAAGACATGATCCACGGCGGCCTGAGCCGGCTCGATCCGCACAGCACCTACTTCAACGAAGACGAACTCAAGCAGTTCACCACCGATACCGAAGGCAAGTTCGGCGGCATCGGGGCCTACCTCACCCTGCACCCGCAGTTGCAAATCTTGATGATCGAATCGCCGATGGTCGGTACCCCGGCCTTCGACGCGGGCCTGCAATCGGGCGATCTCATTTACAAGATCGACGGCGAAACGACCGAGAACCTCCGCGTCGACGACGCCCGGGCGAAGATCAAGGGCGACGCGGGGACCAAACTCGTGTTGACCGTCCTCCGCGTCGGCGCCTCCAAGTTGGAAGACGTCCCTCTGACGCGGGCCGAAATCAAAATCCACGCCGTGCGCGGTTTCGCGCGCGACCCGAACGACCTGGCCAAGTGGGACTACCTCGCCGACAAAGAAAACAAGATCGCGCTCATCCGCCTCTCGGCATTCAACGACAACACCGGCGCCGAGGTGAAAGCCGCCGTGCTGGAAGCCGAGAAAGCCGGGGCGAAGGCCCTGATCCTCGACATGCGCAGCAACCCCGGTGGCCTCCTCAGTCAAGCGATCATCGTCTCCGATTTGTTTTTGAATTCGGGCAAGATCGTGTCGACCAAAGACCGCACCGGCACCGGTCGCAAGTGGGAAGCGAAGAAATCCGACACCGTGTTCGAACCGGCGAACAAGAGACCGATGGCGGTGCTGATCAATTCGGACAGCGCCAGCGCCAGCGAAATCGTCGCGGCCGCGCTCCAAGACAACGGCCGGGCCGCGATCGTCGGCGAACGGAGCTACGGCAAAGGGAGCGTGCAAAAAATCTTCGAACTCTCGGACCACAAGTCGGCCGTGAAACTCACGGCCGAGGTCTGGCTGACGCCCAATGGGAAGAACATCCACCGCTGGCCGACATCGAAGGAATCCGACGAATGGGGCGTCCGTCCCGACGCCGGACTGGACGTGAAATTGACACTCGACGACCGCCGGCAGCAAATTTTGCTCGTGAACCAACTCGACAAGATCAAGCCGAAGGGGGATGCCCCAAAGCCGGCCCCCGACGAATTCAAAATCGACCCGAACTACAAAGACAAAACCTTGGAGAAGGCACTCGAGCATCTGCAGAAGAAGCTGGTGATGGGTCCGGAGCGCAAGCCCGCGTGACGCATCCTTGTAGGGGCAGGCCTCCAGGCCTGTCCGCAATGATGAGTCGATTATTGGCCGGATGGTCGATTTGGTTTTTTGTAGGGGCAGGCCTCCAGGCCCGTCCGCAATTTGGGTCGATCCCATGCCGGATAGCTGATTGTGGACGAGCCCGTAGGCCTGCCCCTACAAAGCGTCCGCAATTTTGGGTCGATCCTATGTCGGATAGCTGATTGTGGACAGGCCGGGAGGCCGGCCTGCCCCTACAAAACGTCCGAAGTTTTGTGTCGATCCGATAACTGATTGGGGACAGGCCCGGAGGCCTGCCCCTACAAAATGACATCCCAACCTCTCCATCTTCCGTAACCGGCAAGGTCAACGCGACCCGTGCGACTGTTAAGATCGGGAGAATAATCAAACTCGCGTCGATGGGGTAGTTTGGTCGATCTCCGGGGTATGCCGATTTGACGGCCCCTGGAGAACCGACGTGCGAAACTGCCTCCGCCTCCCATTTCCCTTACTTTTCTTGAGCCTGAGTCTGGCCGGCGGTTGCACGACTTGCCGACATACGGCCTTCGCCGAGAGTTTGAAGCCGGTGGAACAAGTGCGGGTGCTCGCCCCGGCGCGGGCCAAAGTCTACGCATTTCTGATGAACGGGGCCGACGTCCTCGAACTTTACGGCTTCGGCGAACTGCCGCGGGAACTGACCTGCGCCGGCTTCCCTAAAGTTTACTACGCCCAACGCTCCGACCGCGAGTGGTTCCGCAAGGAATTGCATCGCCTCCACCGGGATGACCCCGACGCCCGGTTCCTGCTCGTTGGCTTCGGTTCCGCGGCCGACCAAGTTCAAGAATTGGCGTGCCAAGTGAGCCGGGAACAGATTCCGCTCGATGCCGTCGTCTACATCGACCCCATCGGAGCGAAAGGGGATTTGACGCAGAACGTCCCTTACCGGGCACTGATCTTGAAGTCGCACCATTGGCGCGGGGCGCCGCGTTTGCAAGCGCCGGAAGCGGTGACCGTGAACGAGGTGGGCCACATCGCACTCTCGGAACACCCGGCCACCCTGCAAACGCTGATCGATTTGCTGACCGAATCGGCGCTGAAGGTGCCGTTGCCGGACACGGCCATCGATTGCTTACCGATTCTGGATACGCCCCGCCCGATCCCGCGGCCGGCCGAACCGAAAGAGATCAAACCCCCGCCGCCCGGATGGGATTTCCTCTGTCCGAATCTGAGTTGAAACGAGGCGAAGGCGATTATTCTCGACGCGTGCCAGATTGAGGTTGCGCTTGGGACACCGTCTTCGCTCCAACGGAGCGTCCGACCTTAGCCAGGCCCGGAAGGGCCTGGAGTTGGCAGGGGTGGTTTTAGCTCTGAAGGAGCGATCGGAGCCGGATCGAACGCTCCTTCGGAGCTAGGAAATTCCGATTCGGTTCCAGGCCCTTCCGGGCCTGGCTAAGGTCGGACGCTCCGTTGGAGCGAAGAGTCCGATCTCCAACCGATGTGTCACTCCGGAACGGACTACCGCGTTTCACCGGTTTCGGAGTCGGGCCGCGGCGGCTTTGGCTTCGCGCGTCAGTTCCGCATCGGGGGCTCCGCCGGCCAAGGACTTCAAAAACGCCTTCGCTTCTTTCGTGCCGATTCGCTCCGCGACCGCCAGCGCGCGGAGTTCGCGAACCCTATCGAGGGACGGCAGCGGTGGGGCGGAATCGAGCACATCATCGAGCCGCTGTTGGGCCTCGGCGGACGTAGAAGTCCGCCTCGCTTCCGTGAGCAGATGGCGGACGGTATCGGGGTTGCGCTTCAATTCGGCCGTCGCCGCTTCGCGGGTTTTGAAGTCCGGACTCGAGAGTTCGGAGATCCGGTCCGCCACCCGGCGGGCATCCACCGTCACTGGCTTGACGCGGTCCCCGAGCATTTTCAACGCTGCGGTCGGGTTCGATGCGAGCCGATCAATCGCCGTCCACGCGATCTTCGGATCGAGGTCCGCCATATCCTTCCAGCCGGCCGTGGAATCGACGGCCGCTAGCGGCGCGGCGAGCTTCTTCCACGCGGGCGCCATGGCCCAGAGCAGAATGATCCCGTCGCCGTGCCCGGTCGCCACGGTTCGCCCGTCCGGCGCGAACGCGAGGCATTGTGCGAATTGCGATCCCGCCCAGTTCGTCAGCCGGCCTTTGGCCGGGAGGGAAAGGATTTTCAGGCCCGTCGAAACCTGCCAAACGTCGAGGGTGTCCGTGTCGTTCGCGACCAATAGTTGACCGTCGGGGCTGAACGCCATCGATTGGCAGCCTGTGACTTTCAGCCGTGTGACAGATCGGCCGGTGAGGACCTCGTAAACGAGCACCGCTTGCGGCACCTGCCACCTGCCGCCGTCTCCCTGTTCCAAAGTGGCAAACCACCGACCGTCGGGGCTGAAGGTGCCATTCCGGAAGGGTGGTGGAGACTTCGCCGCGAATGGCCGACTGCGATCCGTTCCGACATCCAGCAGTTCCGGATAGCCCTCGCGCACGAGGAACCGGCCGGAGGGCGCAAATGCCGCGGCGGGCGACGAGCCTCGGGACGGAATCCACTTTTTGAAGATCGTTTTACCGCTCGCGACATCCCAGGCGATCACGGGTATCCGATGGTCCAAGCCGAGATTGCCACTCGAAATCATTGTTTGATTATTACCCAGCGCGAGGAGGGTTTCGCCCTTTTCGGACAGGCGCGCGACGATGGCATCCGAACTGGATTGCAGATTTCGCGGCATCCCGAACACGCGATTTTCCTCGCCGCTGCCGGCGTCCCGGAGCGCGAGTGTTCCGCCTTCGGCACCGAGGGTGAGGAGTTGGCCATCGGGCGCATAAGCCAGCGGGCAACCGTTACCGATCCGGACTTTGTGGATCTTGGATTCACCCGTGGTCCGGTCCCACACGCGGAGCGTGCCGTCGGAGCCGATCGACGCCAGCGACCGGCCGTCCGGGGCGAAGGCCACCGCGCAGACGGACCCGGTGTGCCCGGCGTTGCGGACTTCGGGGTAGAGCGGCTTTCCGGTTTTCAAATCCCAGCGCTGGAGGACCGGGCCGAGTGTCAGCACCGAGGCGTTGTCCGGGGCGAAGGCGAGGTCGGGCCCGGCGCCCGCGAATTGGTGGAGGAGTTTCTTCGACGCGATGTCCCAGATTTGCACGGAGTCGTTCGTGCCGAAGCCGACGGTTTTGCCATCGGGGCCGAACGCGAGCGCGCGGGGCCACGACCGCTTGCCGGAGTCGAAGGTAGCGATGGCTTCGCCCGTCGCGGCGTTCCAAAGCCGCAGCGGCCCGTCTTGGTAAGTGTGCTGGCGAGCGTTTTGCCGTCCGGCGACACGGCGAGGTGCCGGGCCCAATGGTCGTTCTTCCACAATTCCTTGGCCGTCGCCGTGTCGAGACAGCGGAGCGAGTGATTGTCGACCGCCGCGTACAACCGCTTGCCGTCGGGGGCGAACGCCACCCCGTTGACGTAACTGGAGAACTCGCCCAGCAACTTCGATTTTCCCCCGGCGACGGGATAGAGCTTCACGCGTCCCACGCCCAGCCCGCCGCCCTTCGTCTCGTATTCCGATGTCGCCAAGGTCAGGCCATCCGGCGAAAACGCCGCGACCAACATCCCGGACGGATCGTTCGGCGCCACGGTCCGGAGTCGTTCGCCGGTCGCCGCGCTATAGAGTCCGACGCCCTCGGAATCGACCGCGGCCACACTGCGTCGATCGGGGGAGAACCAACATAGTGCGTCGGCCGGGGCGTTCATTCGTACTTCGCCGAGCGAGCGCCCGGTCTCGGCATCCCGGCGCCCGAGCGTGCGACCGCCGGCCAGCGTGTGTACGATTTTTCCATCGTCGGACAGGGCGAAGACGGTCGCGGTCGTGCGCAATCGTGCCGAGCCGAACCGCGCGGTTGCGCCGGGCGGGAGCGGATCTTCGGGCTTCGGTTCTCCGTCTCCGGACAGCCCGGCTGCGGACCCGACGACCGCGGCCAACAACGCCAACGGCGCGTTCCACTTCGATCTCGGCACAGCGTATTCTCCGGTGGCCGAAAGAATCGGGCGATGTCATTCCCGACGCGCCATCATACCGCGCTCGAAATCGCCGACCCAAGAATCGGTGCTGCAACCCAAACCGAGCCGTGTTGACTTTTGCTTGCGGTGCGCCGGTAATCCTCTTATGTCTCGCATCGTCCTGACTTTACTGTTCACAGCTGTCAGCCTCACCGGCCCCGGTACGTGCTGTTGCCTCGCAAGCTCCGATTCTGCAAAATCTCCAACTGCATTCGTTGCTCCTCCACACCCATCGACTCCGACCAAATCGTGTTGCGAATCCTCGGCTCCTCGCGGCGAAGATCATAACAATTCGAAACGAGAACTCCCCAAGAAGTGCCCGTGCGATCACGGTCAAAAGTCATTGAACCAATCGGGCTTGGATGCGACACCGGTCGGCGACGAAGCACTCTCCCACTCGAAATGTCTCGACGCACCGCCCGTAGTACACCGCATGGGCGAATCTCTCACTCCGGCCAACTCCGTTGGTCGGGTTCAAATCTCGCGTTCACCGGTGAGACTGGCCGGCCGCTCGCTCCTGGTGGCCTATTCCATTTTGCGCTGCTAACGCCACTCCTTCACGCCGATTCCGGCGACCAATTCCTACTTTGTAAACCCGTTCACCGAGATTTCTCCCTCGACTGAGGGATCTCCAACATTCGTCGTTTGCCCCATGCTGCGTCGCGGCGTGATCAGCTTCTCACTCGGCGAGTGTCCCGACTAGACGACCTCGAAAATGTCGAATCGACCGATCTTATCCTTTTCGGAGCTGTGGGCATGAATGCGATTCCATTGGCGTTCGTGTCCGCCGCGATCGCAGTTTTCATCATCGGGTGCGGGAAGAGCGAACCGGCCAAGTCGGGCGACGGCATCCAAGCGGTGCGGGCCAAGCTGGCGCCCGAAGAGCTCATTGCGGTCGAGGCTCAAGAATGGTGCGCCGTCACCGCCGACGAGCGGCTCGGTTCGATGGGGCCGCCGCTCAAAATCGAGTTGAAAGGCCAGCCCGTGTTCCTCTGCTGCAACGGTTGCAAAAAGAAAGCCGAAGCCGACCCGGACAAGACCTTGGCCAAGGCCGCGGAGTTAAAAGCCAAGGTTCTGTCGCTGGGAGCGTCCAAAAAATAAGCGGGTTCGAGTCGCTCGATACCGCGGGAGATCAAGGTTTCGGATGTTCCGAGACCGTGAAAGTCCGAGTCTGTTCCTCGTGTGGAGATCGCCATGAATCGTCGCGAAGTGCTGGCCGGTGTGGGCGCGGGTGTCGCCGTCCTCGCCGGTGTCGGGAGTGTCCGGGCCGAAGACAAGGTCAAAGACGTGAAAGAGTGCTGCACCGAGTGCGGCACGACCTGCGGAAAGTGCTTGGCCGAGTGCTTGAAGTGCTATACCCATTGCGCCGACCTGGTCGCCGCGGGCAAGAAAGAACACGCCGAGTGCATGAAGGCCTGCCTCGACTGCTCCGAGTTCTGCAAGCTCTGCCTGACCGTCTGCGGTCGCGGCGGTCCGATGATGGCGATCTGCTGCGAAGCCTGCGTCAAGGCCTGCGAGATGTGCGCGAAGGCCTGCGAGAAGTTCCCCGACGACAAGGCCTGCGCGGCCTGCGCGAAGATGTGCCGCGAGTGCGTCAAGTGCTGCAACAGCTGCTGCAAGAAGTAACCCCTCTCGAACTCCGGGTCGACAGCTACGGCTCGGAGTTCGGCACCGATCAAAACTCAGAAAGACGTCGTTCGACCGAAATTCTCCGCGAACTTGGCCCCGTGAGTCTGCTGGCGGCGCCTATCAATACCACCGTCGTCGCCGTGCCGAGGGAGAGCGAAGATCGGAGAACTCCTTTGAGCGAACCGTTCGTCGCGTTGACGGACAGTGGACTCTACTGCGCGGCCGGCGGCTTCCACATCGATCCGTGGAAACCCGTTGAACGGGCCGCGATCACGCACGCCCATTCCGATCACGCCCGATCCGGTTGCGGCTCGTACCTCGCGGCCGAACCGGGTCGCCGTCTACTGGATATCCGGATCGGCCCCGCCGACATCACCGTGCTGCCTTACGGCGAAGCGGTCGATCGCGGAGGTGTCCGCGTTTCGTTCCACCCCGCGGGCCACGTCCTCGGATCGGCGCAGGTGCGGCTCGAACGCGCCGGTGAAATCTGGGTCGTCACCGGCGATTACAAACTCGAGCGCGACCCGACCTGCACCCCCTTCGATCCGGTGCGCTGCCACACGTTCATCACCGAATCGACCTTCGCGCTGCCGGTGTACCGCTGGGAACAGCCGGACGTGTTGTTCACGGGGGTGAATGCCTGGTGGCGCGCGAACCGCGACGCGGGCAAAGCGAGCATCATCTACGCCTATTCCCTCGGGAAAGCCCAACGCGTACTGGCCGGCGTCGATGCGACCATCGGGCCGATCTTCACCCACGGCGCGGTCGAACGGCTCACGAAGGCTTACCGCGAATGCGGTGTGGCTTTGCCCCCGACCACGGCCGTCGGCGAAGCGGCGAGCGGGGGCAAGAAGGCCTGGGCCGGTGCGCTGATCGTCGCGCCGCCTTCGGCCGACGGTTCGCCGTGGGTGAAAAAATTCGAGCCGGCCTCTTCCGCCGTAGCGTCGGGCTGGATGCAGGTGCGCGGCGCGCGGCGCCGACGGGCAATGGATCGGGGTTTCGTTTTGTCCGACCACGCCGACTGGCCGGGGCTGTTGACGGCCGTCCGCGAATCGCGGGCGACCAAAGTCCTCGCCACGCACGGCTTCGCGGCGGTGTTCGCGCGCCACTTGCGCGAGACCGGCACCGACGCGGACGTGATCGCGACTCGCTTCGGCGACGACGAAGAGTTGCAAACCCCGGAGGCCGAACCGACGTGAAAGCGTTCGCCGATCTGTTCACCGCGCTCGACGAGACGAACCGCACCGGCGAAAAAGTCGCGGCCCTCGCACGCTATTTCGCGGTCGCCGTACCCGCCGATGCGGCTTGGGCCGTCTACTTTCTCAGCGGCCGCAAGCCGAAACAAGCGGTGCCGTCCAAACGCCTGCGGCTTTGGGCGCGCGAGATGGCCGGCGTCTCCGAATGGATGTTCGACGAGTGTTACCACAGCGTCGGCGACGTGGCCGAGACCATCGCGTTGTTGCTGCCCCCGGCCGAGCGCATGTCCGACGCGCCGTTGGCGGAATGGGTCGAAGATCGGCTGATGCCTCTCCGCGAATTGCCGGAAACGCAGCAGAAAGCGGCGATCCTCGCGGCGTGGGCCGAACTCGACACCCGGCAGCGCTTCGTTTGGAACAAACTCATCACCGGCGAATTCCGCGTCGGCGTTTCGCAAATCCTCGTGACCCGCGGCATCGCACAAGCGTCGGGCCTCAAGAGTGATGTCGTCGCGCATCGGCTCATGGGAACTTGGGAACCGAGCGGGCCGTTTTACGAAAACCTCGTGGCCGTCGATGCGGGCGACGCCGCGACGAGTCGTCCGTATCCTTTTTTTTTGGCCCACGGGCTCGAAGGTCCACCCGCCGACTTGGGGCCGCCGGGCGAGTGGCAGGCCGAGTGGAAATGGGACGGCATCCGCTCGCAGGTGATCCGGCGCGGCGGGCAGTCGTTCGTTTGGTCGCGCGGCGAGGAACTCGTCACGGATCGCTACCCGGAGTTGAAGGCGCTCGCGGAACAACTCCCCGATGGCACCGTGCTCGACGGCGAGATCCTGCCGTGGAAGGACGGCGCCGTTCTGCCCTTCGCCGACTTGCAGAAACGGATCGGTCGCAAGGCGGTCGGCAAGAAACTGCTCGCGGATGTGCCCGTCGTGCTGATGGCCTACGACCTCCTCGAAGCCGGCGGGGCCGATCTGCGCGAACGACCACTGAGCGAGCGTCGGGATCGCTTAGGTGCGCTCGCGGCCGAATGCGGCGATCCGACGCTCGTCCTGTCCGAGCGGATCGCATTCGACGCTTGGGACTCTTTGGAGACAGAGCGCACCGGCAGCCGGGATCGCCGCGTCGAGGGCATCATGTTAAAACGCCGCTCGGCCCCATACCGAGTCGGGCGGGTCCGGGGCGATTGGTGGAAGTGGAAAATCGAACCGTTCCGCGTGGACGGGGTATTGATCTACGCCCAGCAGGGGCACGGCAAGCGCAGCGGTCTCTTCACCGACTACACCTTCGGCATCTGGGACGGCGATAAACTCGTGTCGTTCGCCAAGGCGTACAGCGGGCTCACCGATTCCGAAATCCGAAAAGTCGATGAATTCGTGAGGAAAAATACCCTGGAGAAATTCGGACCGGTGCGGACGGTGAAGCCCGAACTCGTCTTCGAACTCGGCTTCGAAGGGATCAATCTTTCGACGCGGCACAAATCCGGGATCGCGGTGCGCTTCCCGCGCATGCTGCGTTGGCGCACCGACAAGAAGCCGGACGAAGCCGATACGTTGGAGCGGGTGAAGGCACTCCTCCGCGCCGAGGTCGGCCCGTGACCCGGACCCGTCAGAAACCCGCGCTCGAACCGTTAGCGCGGATCACCCCGGGCGCGTGGTTCGCCGAGCGCGGCTGGAGCCCTTTCCCGTTTCAGCGCGAAGCCTGGGCTGCGTACCGGGCCGGCGAAAGCGGCTTGATCCACGCCTCGACCGGGACGGGCAAAACCTACGCGGCATTCTTAGGCCCCGTGCTCGAAGCGCTCGGCGAACCGGCGACCGCGACCCCGACCCCGCCACCTTTGCGTGTGCTCTGGATCACACCGCTGCGGGCGCTGTCCGGTGACACGGCGTTGTCACTCGAATCCCCCTTGTCCCCGCTCGGGTTGAATTGGGACGTGGGCACCCGGACCGGGGATACCACCTCGAGCGTGCGCGCCCGGCAGAAGAAGCGGTTGCCGACGGTGCTCGTGACCACGCCCGAAAGCCTTTCGCTCTTTCTGACCCACGCCGACGCGCGCGACAAATTCGCCGGGCTGCGCTGTGTCGTGGTCGACGAATGGCACGAACTCCTCGGCTCCAAACGGGGAGTGCTCACCGAACTGGCGCTCGCCCGCCTCCGAACGTTCAACCCCGAGCTGCGCACGTGGGGCCTCTCCGCGACCCTCGGCAATTTGGACGAAGCCCTCGGGTCGCTGATCGGTGTCGGCCGCGCGGGCCGGGTCATCCGCGGGAAGATTCCCAAGGCGGTCGAAATCGAAAGCGTGATCCCGGCGAAGATCGAGCGGTTCCCGTGGGCCGGGCACTTGGGGTTGAGCCTGCTCGCGCAGGTCGTCGAGACGATCGAACGCGGCCGGTCGGCGCTCGTCTTCACGAACACCCGCTCGCAGACCGAAATTTGGTACCGGGCCATATTGGGAGCGCGGCCGGAGTGGGCCGGGATCATGGCGCTGCACCACGGGTCGCTCGACCGCAAGGCCCGGGATTGGGTCGAAGACCAACTGCGCGCGGGCACATTGCGTTGCGTAGTCTGCACATCGAGCCTCGACCTCGGCGTCGATTTCGCGCCGGTCGATCAAGTCGTCCAGATCGGCAGCCCGAAAGGAGTCGCGCGCTTGCTCCAGCGCGCCGGCCGCAGCGGGCATCGACCCGGAGTCGTCAGCCGCGTGACCTGCGCGCCGACGAATGTCCTCGAACTGGTCGAAGTCGCGGCGGCCCGTGCCGCCGCGAAAGCAGGTGCGATCGAAGCGCGCGAACCGATTGTCAAGCCGCTCGATCTGCTCGCGCAGCACATCGTCAGCTCCGCGCTCAGCGGGGGCTTCCGCGCCGACGAACTCCTCGCCGAGATCCGGACGACTTATGCGTACCGCGACCTTTCCCAGGTCGAATGGGAATGGGTGCTCGACTTCGCCACGCGCGGCGGCGATGCCTTGCGGGCTTACCCCGAATTCCGCCGGGTCGCCGTCGAGAATGGGCTGCACACGGTCCCGGATGCGAAAGCGGCCCGCCGGCACCGCATGGGCATCGGCACGATTTCCGCCGACGCCAGCTTGGAGGTCCGCTACATGGGCGGGCAGCGGCTCGGCACCGTCGAAGAGTCGTTCGCCGCGAGATTGAAGAAGGGCGATCGATTCGGTTTCGCGGGTCGCACCCTCGAATTCGTCCGTCTGTTCGAAATGACCGTGCGCGTGAAACGGACGACGCGCCCGGCCAACACGGTGCCGCGCTGGTCCGGCGGGCGGATGGCTTTGTCGGGAGAACTCGCGGCCGCGATCCGCGCGAAGCTCGACGAAGCCCGACGCGGGATCTACGCGGATGTCGAGATGATCGCCGTCCGGCCGATCCTCGAAATCCAAGCCCGCTGGTCCCGGATCCCGGGGCCGGACGAATTGCTCGTCGAACGGATTTCGACGCGCGAAGGGCACCACATTTTCGTGTTCCCCTTCGAGGGCCGGCTCGTCCACGAAGGCTTGGCTGCGCTGCTCGCCTACCGGCTATCAACAATTCGGCCGCAGACATTCAGCCTCGCCGCCAACGACTATGGCTTCGAACTGACCTCGCCCGACCCCATCGAAGCGGGGGCTGCCGAGATCGGGGAACTCCTGTCGCCGCGGGGTTTGGCCGACGATGTCCTCGCGTCGTTGAACGCCGGCGAATTGGCCAAGCGGCAGTTCCGCGAAGTCGCTCGGGTCTCCGGGCTGGTGTCGCCGGGGATGCCGCACGCCGGGAAATCCGCGAAGCAATTGCAGGCGTCCAGCGGCCTGTTCTACGAAGTGTTCCGCGAGTACGATCCCGAGAACCTGCTGCTGCATCAAGCGCGGCGAGAAGTGCTGGAACGGCAGTTCGAAGGAACGCGCTTGCTGCGAGCCTTGAACCGCATCATGGGTTGTCGCGTCGTGCTCGTCGAACCGCCGCGGACGACGCCGTTAGCCTTTCCGCTGCTCGTCGATCGCTTGCGTGAATCGCTGTCGTCGGAGAAACTCGCCGATCGCATCCGGCGGATCGTCGGCGAACTCGAACGCAAAGCCGGGGCGCCGGGAGAGTGATGGAATCCATCGAGCTGCGTGGGCAAACGATTCAAATTCGTGCGGATCGGAGCTTGTACTGGCCCGCCGAGCGGACGCTGGTCGTCGCCGATTTGCACTTCGGCAAGACCGAAGCCTTCCGTGCCGATTTCGTGCCCGTGCCGGGCGGACCCGAAGCGACATTGGCCCGGCTCGACGTTGCACTGCGAGAATCCGGCGCGGACCGGCTCATCGTCCTCGGGGATTTTTGGCATTCGAAAGACGGCCGTAGCGAACGGGTGCTCGAGGAACTGACGCGTTGGCGGGCCGCTCGCGCGGGCCTGAAAATCGAACTGGTCCGCGGCAACCACGACCGCGCCGGCGCACCGCCCGAAGGTTGGGCGGACGGCTGGGACAACCTCGCGATCCTCGAGCCACCCTTCTGCTTCGCGCACTATCCCGCACCGTCGGCGGATGGTTACGTTTTGGCCGGCCATCTCCACCCGGGTATCGATTTGAGAGGCGCGGGCCGAGAGAGGCTTCGACTCCCGTGCTTCTGGTTCGGTGCGCACGTCGGCGTGCTCCCCGCGTTCGGCTCCTTCACGGGGGTCGCCGCCGTCGATCCGGCCCCCGGCGATCGAGTCTACGCCATCGCCGATGGCGAAGTTTTCGCGATCCCGACGGGTTGATCCCAGCCGCGTTCAACTCCCGGTTTTCATGGGAAATCGCTTGTTCAACTCAATGTTGAGTTCCAAGACATTGACCAATTCCTCGCCGATGAGGCCCGACAGCGGTGCGAATGATTTCGAACGGATCAAGTCGGCGAGGCCTTCTTTGACTTTCTCGAATTCAGCGGGTGTGGTCGACCGCTTCCGCGCGATGCGGTCGAGCTGATAGACCGAGCGGGCGTTGCGCGCGGTGATGTGCGGATCCAACCCCGAACCGGATGCGGTCACCATATCGGCGACCACGGGTTCCAGGTCCGCGACTTTCGACGCGTTGGCCGGGTCGCTCAACCAGAGGTCGAAGAAGTTGCCGTGGATGCCCGCGTCGGAGGCCACGGGTTCGATCCGCTTGAGCTTGGTTTTGTCCGTCTGTTCGACTTCGACCACGCCGGGCCATTTGGCCGGGTAGACTTTGGCGAAGCTCGCGAAGAACGGCCCGACGATCTCCTCGGGCTTCGGCCCGTCGGTGTTGTCCGGGTTCGCCTTCTTCCAATCTTCGGCCATTTTGGGGTGGGCCTTCGCCCACTCCAAAATGTACTCGCCTTGCAAGCCGTATTTGTCGTTGGCGAGATCGGTCTTGGCCCAGTTGGCCGGGCCGACCGACGCATCGGCCGCCCAAGTCGCGGCGCGATCCGGCACGGCCGCGAACCACGCTTCGATGTCTTGCTGGGGGGTGTTACCAGCCCCGCGGCCCGATTTGTAAACGACCATCGGCCCGATCATCTGGGCGACGCGGTCGCGCAGTTTCGGATTGTTCGCCCCAAAGTTACTGCCCGTCGAGGCGGTCGCGTTGTACGACGCGGCCGAGGGGCGCGGCCAGAAATATTCGTCGGAAGTGAACGGTTGCGCGATGAGATGCGAGCCGTTGCCGCCCTCGCGGACGGACTCGCCTCGGTCGTTGATCAGTCCGCCCGCGGTACCGGTCGGGAATAGCCCCCGACCGAGGGCGTACATCACGGCCGGGTAGAGAATGCAGCAGATGATGACGGTGAACACGAAAAGCAGCAGGTTGCCGCGCAGGTGATTCTTCATGGATCCGACTCCGTATTTCGATCTGTGAATTACAGGAATAGCGACAGCACCAAGTCGATGGCTTTGATCCCGAGGAACGGAGCGATCACCCCGCCGAGGCCGTAGATCAGCAGGTTGCGGCGGAGCAGGGCGTCGGCACCGACGGGGCGGTAGGTCACGCCCTTCAGGGCGATCGGGATCAGCAACGGGATGATGATCGCGTTGAAAATGACCGCCGAGAGGATGGCCGAGGTCGGCGACGTCAAGTTCATGAAGTCGAGTTTTTTCAGCCAGGGTAGCGTGCCCGCGAACAGGGCGGGCACGATGGCGAAGTATTTGGCCAAGTCGTTGGCGATGCTGAAGGTCGTGAGCGCCCCGCGCGTCATCAGCAGTTGTTTGCCGATCTCGACGACTTCGATGAGCTTGGTCGGGTCGCTGTCGAGGTCGACCATGTTCCCGGCTTCTTTCGCGGCTTGCGTCCCCGAGTTCATGGCGACGCCGAGGTCGGCTTGGGCCAACGCCGGGGCGTCGTTGGTGCCGTCGCCCATCATCGCCACGAGACGGCCGCCCTGTTGTTCCTTGCGGATGTAAGCGAGTTTGGCTTCGGGGGTCGCCTCGGCGATGTAGTCGTCGACGCCCGCCTGTTCGGCGATACTCTTCGCTGTCAACGGGTTGTCACCGGTGACCATGACCGTGCGGATGCCCATCATGCGGAGACGCTCGAAGCGCTCCTTGATGCCGGGTTTCAAGATATCTTCGAGCACCACGATGCCGACGATGGCGTTCCCATCGGCGACCAGCAGTGGCGTCGCGCCGCGCGACGCCACTGAGTCAACCTGTTCGTTCATGCGCGGCGGCAAACTCCCGCCTTGCGCGAGGACGTGCTTCGACACCGAATCCGACGCCCCTTTGCGGATGATCCGACCATCGGGCAGGTCGATTCCGCTCATCCGAGTCTGCGCGGTGAACTCGACGAACCTGGCCCCGCTCGGGATCTGGGTCGGTGTCGTCCCCGGCATCCCGCGGTACAGTTCGACGATACTTTTCCCTTCGGGCGTGAGGTCGGACGCGCTCGACAGGGCCGCGAGTTGGCCGACCTCCACGGCGGGCCGGTCGCCCAGCGGGATGAACCGCGTCGCCTTCCGGTTGCCCATCGTGATGGTGCCGGTTTTGTCGAGCAACAGCGTGTCGATGTCACCGGCGACTTCCACCGCCTTGCCGCTCTTGGCGATCAAGTTGGCCCGCAAGGCGCGGTCCATCCCCGCGATGCCGATAGCGGCCAACAGCGCGCCGATGGTGGTGGGAATGAGGCAGACCAGCAAGGCGACCAGCGTCGGGATGTCGGTGCCGAGGCTCTTCAAATCCTTCGCGCCGAGGAAGTCGCCCATGTACGCTTCGGCGTTCGCGGCCATCGGCCAGAGGGTCGCGACCACGATCAAGAAGATCAGGGTGAACGCCGAGAGGACGAGCGAGAGTGCGATTTCGTTCGGGGTCCGTTGCCGGGCGGCGCCTTCGACCAATGCGATCATGCGGTCGAGAAATGACTTCCCTGCCGACGATGTGATGCGGATGACGATGCGGTCGGACAAGACCCGGGTACCGCCCGTGACACCGCTGCGGTCGCCACCGGCCTCGCGGACGACGGGAGCACTCTCGCCGGTGATCGCCGATTCATCGACGCTGGCGACTCCCGCGACGATCTCGCCGTCGCCGGGAATCATTTGGCCGGCATCGACGACCACAACATCGCCTTCGAGCAAATCGGTGGAACCGACTGGTTCGAGTGCGGAATTCGGAGTGCGGAGTGCGGAATCGTAATCGGTACCTGCGTTCCGTACTTTCCACGCGGACGACGATCCGCCACATATCGAGGTAGAAGTTGCCCATGTGGGCATCGCCGCGCAAGCCGCGGATGACGGCGGCGAGCACGCAGAACCCCACGGCCGCGGAGGTGAACATGTTCCAGACCACGAATACCAACTGCGTGAAATACGAGAAGTGTTGCTCCCCCGAGTAATGCTGGAGGTTTGTATTGGTGAGGAACGATGTCGCGGTGTTGAAGATCGTCGTCGGGCTGAGCATCCCCTTGCCATCGGCGAAGACGCTGTCTTTCTGGTTCAACGGCATCTGGGGCTGGAGAGCTAATATCAAATAGCCGAATACGAACATCACCGTGTTGAACAACACGAGGCTAATGGCGTACTGTTTCCAACTCTGGGGGCCGGTGTCGAGCTGCCGCTCGAACCATCGCAGTGGCGTCGCCGGCTTGTATTTGCCGTCCATGAGCCAGGCGAGGTACCGCCCCACGGGTACGGAGAGGAGGACGGTCGTCGATAAAATCAGCAGCGGAAGCAGCCACATGGAGTGTCCAGTACAGAATAGAGAGTGCAGAGTGCAGAACGGAGTGCAGACTTTGCACTCTCGATTCTGCGTTCTGTATTCCCCTAAAATCGTTCGGGCCGCAGGAGGGCCACGAGCAAGTACGCGAATAAAAACAGGGTCACGAGTACGGTGAGCCAGATCACGGGGAAACTCCTTAAACGCGGTCGCACGCTTCGATGAACCCCAGCAACAAAAGCAGGGTGGTCAAACCGAGAGCCGCGGTCAGCGGGATCCAAATAGCCAAGTCCACGGCGGTCCCCTCAGAATTGAACGGGTATGCTGGAGCGTATATTGCACACGGGATGCCGAAGCGCGGATGACCGTGTCTGCATGGAATTGTGGGTGAAGGGTGTGTCTGAGATGTCCCGCCGTCGTGCGAAGTGCGGGAGTGATCGTGCAATTTGCACGGACTCGTCGGAGAAGAGCGCATGAACATCTTGGTCATCGACGACGAGGTTTCGCTCCGGCGGACCATCCGGGCCGCGCTCGAAAGCATGGGGCACCGCGTGACGGAAGCGGGGACGTCAGCCGAGGCCGTGCTCCGATTGTTACCGGTCCGCCCGGATCTCGTGCTGCTCGATCTGCGCCTCGGTCGGGAATCCGGCTTGGATGTTCTCGGGGCGCTCTTGAAAGCGTCGCCCGGTTTGGGCATCGTCGTGGTCACAGCCTACGCCGCCGTGGACACCGCCGTCGAAGCGATGCGGCGCGGGGCGCTCGACTATTTGGCCAAACCCTTTACGCCGAAACAACTCGCGGAACTGATCGACCGCTGGTGCGGCCGCGCGATAGCAGACGGCGCGGAGGAAGCTGTGCTCGCGAGCGCCGAGCCGGCCATGCAACGGACCTTGCAGACGGCATTCGCGGTCGCGGCCAGCGACGCCACCGTGTTACTCCGCGGCGAAAGCGGTACGGGGAAAGGGGTTTTAGCCCGCGCGATCCACGCGCGGAGCCGACGTGCGGCGGGGCCCTTCGCCACCATCCATTGCCCGAGCCTCTCCGCCGAATTGCTGGAGAGCGAGTTGTTCGGCCATACGAAGGGGGCGTTCACGGGGGCCGACCGCACCACCGAGGGCCGGGTCGCCTCGGCCGACGGGGGCACGTTGTTCCTCGACGAAATCGGCGATCTGCCGTCGCGCCTCCAACCGAAGTTGCTGCGCTTGGTCCAAGAGCGGACCTACGAACGCGTCGGGGAAGCCCGAGAGCGCACGGCGGATGTGCGCATCGTGGCGGCCACGAACCGCGACCTGGAAGCGGAAGTCGCGGCCGGGCGATTCCGCGAAGATTTGCTCTACCGGTTGAATGTCATCGAAGTCACGGTGCCCCCGTTGCGGAAAAGGACCGCCGATTTGCTCGCGTTGACGGCGCAGCTGCTGGCCCAGTTCTCCGCGCGTTCGCGCAAGGCCGTGAGCGGCTTCACCCCGGCGGCGCAGGAGTTGCTTTTGAACCACCGCTGGCCGGGGAACATCCGCGAACTCCGCAATGTCATCGAGCGCGGCGTGCTCTTGTGCGCGGTTCCGGAAATCGACGTGAGCGATTTGCCGGCGTCATTGACGACCCCCGCGCCGCCGAAGGTGGTCCTCGGCGCGGGGGTCTCGTTGGACGCCGTCGAACTCGAGCACATCCGCCGCGTCTTGGCTTCGAGCAGCACGCTCGATGACGCAGCCCGGACGTTGGGAATGGACGCGAGCAGCCTTTATCGGAAGCGGAAGAAGTACGGGCTATGAAATGCAGAGTGCAGAACACGGAATACAGAATAAAGCAAGCATAATGCAGGGTTCGACCTTTGCTCCGGAGCTGATTTGTGGACAACAACCCGTCGGATTTGAAGAGCCGAACCAAATCGCTGGCGTTGAGAATCATCCGTGTCGTCGGGAGTTTACCGCCTTCCGAAGCCGCCCGCATCATCGGTAAGCAGCTCTTGAGATCGGGGATGTCCGTCGGTGCGAACTACCGGGAAGGCTGCCGCAGCCGATCAACCGCCGAGTTCGCGAGCATCCTCCACATTTCGTTGCGGGAGTGTGATGAGACCGCGTATTGGCTCGAACTACTATGCGAGGCCGAAATCGTCGCATCGCATTTGCTCGCACCGCTGATGAACGAAGTCAACGAAATCATCGCGATGCTGGTCTCTTCGATCAACACCGCGAAGCGAAATGCAAAAGCCTCCAAAGATTGAAGTCGCATTTATTCTGTATTCTCCACTCTGAACTCTGTACTTCTATGAGCTTGCGCTACCGGCTTTGGTTGTCGTTCACGCCGCTGCTGGTGCTCCTCGCGGCCTTCGGTGGCGCGGCCGTACACGCCTTCGATCTCGTCGGCGCGCGGATCGACCGCATCTTGGAGGCCAATTACCGCAGCGTCGAGGCCATGACCGGATTGAACGATTCTCTGGAGCGCATCGATTCCTCGTTCGAGTTCGCGGCGGCCGGGCAACCGGGGGCCAAGGATCAATACGACGCGGCGTGGACCGCCTATCGCATCCACCTCGAGGTCGAGCGCAACAACATCACCGAACCGGGCGAAGCCGAGATGGTCGGCCGGTTGATCGCGCTGACCGAGCGCTACCGGGCACTCGGCGACCGCTTCTTCGAACCCGGCCGCACGACGGTCGACCGCACGGCCGAGTATTACGGGTCACCGGCGTTGCGCGCGACGTTCGCGGAACTGAAAACGGCGACCGAGGAGATCCGCCGGCTCAATCAAAACAGCATGGAACGGGCGAGCGCCGACGCCCGGCGCACGGCGACCACGGCGCGGTGGTGGACCGCCGTCGCATTGATCGCGGCACTGGTCGCCACCGGACTCCTCGGCTGGCGGACGACGCGCACCCTCTTGCGCCCCATCGACGATCTCACGCGGTCCGCGCTGGCCGTCGGCGCCGGCCGATTCGATTTGCTCGTGACGGCCGACACCCGGGACGAAATGGGCAAACTCGTCGCGGCGTTCAACCGGATGACCGGCCAACTCCGCGACTTGAAACAGACCCACAGCGCGCGGTTGCAGCGCGCCCAGCAAGCTAGCCAAGCGGCGATCGATTCGTTCCCCGACCCGATTCTGGTCGTTGATCCCGACGGCCGCGTCGAAATGGCCAACCCGGCGGCGCGGCGAATTTTGGGCGTCTTGCCGGATGGCGATCCGTCCGCCGCGCCGTGGCAACCGCCGGACTGGCTGCGCGACCCGTTGTCGGCCGCGATCCGAAGTCAAAAGCAGTACCTCACGCAATCGTTTCACGATGCCATCACGTACCGAATCGACAACGAGAACCGGATCTTCGTTCCTCAAGTCTTGCCGGTCCGCGATCCGGACGGTCAAACCTTGGGCGCGGCGGTGGTGCTCAGCGATGTCACGCGGTTCCGCTTATTGGACGAATTCAAAAGCGACTTGGTCGCCACCGCCAGCCACGAATTAAAAACACCCCTGACCGGCTTGCGGCTCGCCGTTCACCTTCTTCTCGAAGAGACGGTCGGCCCACTTACCGACCAGCAGACCGAGTTGATGATCGACGCCCGGGACAACACCGAACGGCTCGTCCGCATCGTCGATCACCTCTTGTCGCTCGCCCGACTCGAGCAGGGTCGCGAGCCGATTGCTTTGCGAGCGGAAGACCCCGTCGAATTGCTGCGCGGCGCGGCCGAGCGAATCCGGCCGCTGGTGAGCGGGAAAGAATTGGTGCTCGACATCGACCCCGCAGTGCCGTGGCCCTCCGTCGCCGCCGACGCCCAGCGATTGGGGCACGCGCTCGACAATCTCTTGGTCAACGCCGCCGCGTACACCGAAATCGGCGGGTCGATCACGCTGTCGGCACACGCCTTGGCCGACGGAAAAATCGAACTGGTGATCCGCGACACCGGCGTCGGGATCGCGCCCGAATATCTGCCGCACGTTTTCGAAAAATTCTTCCGCATCCCCGGCCAAACCCGCGGCCAAGGGACCGGGCTCGGGCTGGCGATCGTGCAAGAAATCGTCGCCGCCCACGGTGGGACAATTGCCTGCGAGAGCGAACTCGGCGTGGGCACGACGTTCCGCATCACGCTCCGCGCCGGGTCAGGGGTGAAGCCCACGTGAATAATCCGAACGACGAACGGGCCCGGCCCGAACAATTCCTCGCGCTGATCCGCCAACAGCAGCGCGGTCGGCTGAAGGTCTACCTCGGATTCGCACCGGGCGTGGGCAAAACGTACGAGATGCTCCAAGAGGCCCAGCGCCTGAAAAAGCAAGGCGTGGACGTCGCGATTGCGGTGGTCGAAACCCACGGTCGCCCCGAGACGATGGCCCTGATCGAAGGTCTGGAACAAATCCATTCGCGGAAGGTGGAGTACCGGGGCATCGTCCTGGACGAAATGGATGTCGACGCCGTATTGGCCCGCCGGCCGACGGTGGTGCTGGTCGACGAACTCGCGCACACCAACGCTCCTGGCAGCAAGTATTCGAAGCGCTACGAAGATGTCGAAGCGTTGCTCCAAGCCGGCGTGAACGTCCTCAGCACCCTCAATATCCAGCACTTGGAGAGCCTCTACGACACCGTTGAGCGGTTCACCGGGACCCGTCAGAAAGAGCGAATCCCGGACTACGTCCTGCAAAATGCCGATCAAATTGTGAACGTGGATTTGCCGGCCGAGGACTTGCAAGAGCGACTGCGGGCCGGGAAGGTCTACGCCCCGGATCGGGCCGCGCGGGCGCTCGAACATTTTTTCGCGTCCGAGAATTTGGAGCAGCTCCGCGAGATCGCGCTGGAGCACTTGGCCCACCTGCTCGACCGCAAGCGACAGGAGCGCAAGACGGGCGGGGAACCCAGCGGATCGGAGCGGGTGATGGTGTGCGTGTCGTCGCGGAGTCCGTCCGCCCCGCGCCTGCTCCGCGCCGGGGCGCGCCTCGCCGACCGCCTCGGGGCACCGTGGTACGCGGTTTACATCCAGACCCCCGGCGAGAGCGCCGAACGCGTCGATGCGGCCACGCAACGCCGAGTCGCCGACACACTCGCGCAAGCGCGGCAGGCCAACGGGATTCCGATGCAATTTAAAGGGCGGGATGTCGCCGGGGCGGTCGCCGCGTTCGCCCGCGAATACGGCATCACCCACATCGTCGTCGGGCGCGGCCGAACCCCGTGGTACCGGCGCTGGTTCGGCCCGTCGCTGCTCGACCGGATCGTCGGGGCCGTCCCCGATGCGACGGTCGTCGTCGTGGGATGACGTGATCGATCACCGGGCCAAAGCCAAGGTCCGCGGCCGCGCCGCGCGGGTGTCACGCTGCGGGCGCGCGCTCTTCACGATGTACGTCGGCCGGGCTTTCACCTCGCGGAAGATCTGCAGCAAGTAGACACCCATCACAGCGAGGCAACCCAGTTGCAGGGCCGCCAACGCGCACCCGACGAGGATCGCCACGAGCCAACCCGCAGGGGCCGCGTGGTGGACCACGCTATCGCCGATCATCCAACATCCCAGGCCGATCGCGGCCCCGAGGCACGCCAGCGCGCTCCAACCCATCGCCCGCATCGGGGCGGTGCTGAAGTTCACCACGCCTTCTTGCGCGAGCGCCACGAGCTTGCGGAACGTGTATTTCGGCTGGCCCGCCAGTCGCGCCTCGCGCTCGTAACTGACACCGACTTGTCGGAACCCGACGAACGTCCGCAGGCCGCGGACGAATCGACTGCGCTCGGGCAGGGCATTGAGCGCATCGAGCACGCGCCGATCCATCAGGCAGAAATCGCCGGAATCGAGGGGGATGTCGAGTTCCGAAATCCCGCGCAGCAGGCGGTAGAACGCGAAGTAGCCCACGCGCTTCCAGAGCCGTTCTTTGCGCTTGGTCCGCACGGCGTAGACCACGTCGAAGCCCTCGCGCCAACGCTCGAGCAACAAGCCGATGACCTCGGGCGGATCTTGCAAATCGCCGTCCAGAACGACGACCGCATCGCCGGTGGCGAATTCCAACCCGGCCGTCACGGCGGCTTGATGGCCGAAGTTCCGGCTCAGGTGGATCGGCCGGACGCGCGGATCATCCTCGGCCAACTGATCGAGGAGTTCCGGCGTGCCGTCGGCGCTGCCGTCGTTCACCAAGACGAGTTCGTAGTCGATCCCGAGCGCGGACAGACTGTCCGACAAACGGCGGTAAAGGGACGCGAGGTTTTCTTGCTCATCGAAGAGCGGAACCACGGCGGACAGCGTGACGATCGAGGGCATGGCGGCATCCTTCCGACATGGGACGATGCGGATTGTGGCCACGCCGGGCGAGTTGCGGCAATGCCAACCGGGGTGCACCCGATTCCGACGGTCGGATTGTTCCAACCGACTGCGCGCCACCCCACTTTGGAAGAAATTGGAACAATCGCGTCCTCGGAGGGTACGGCGGGCGATCGGCATGCCGCGGCATGGACTTACGGCGATTTCTCGGGCGGCGGGGATGCGGCGGGGCCGGGCCATGCTGGAACAATCGGCTTGGAACAATCGGGTCGCAAGATCGTCGTGGAATCGCCCGTGCCAAATCCCGGTCGCGTACCCGGCCAACTATTCCCCGTTGACCCGGCGGGCGAACTCGACGATTCTATATAGTCTCCCATGCCGAGGTTCAGATCATGCGACGATGGATATTGCTGGGGTCGGTCTGCGCCACGGGGAGCTTCGCCACTGCGGCCGAGGTCAAATTGCCGGCCGGCATCGCGGTCGACAAAGAGAAGAAGACGGTGACGGTCGATGCGAAAGTCGCCCCGCGGAAGTTGCCCCACCTCGACCAGAGCTACCCCATCGAAGTCATCGCCTGCTGGGGGTACGTCAAAGACGCGAAGCCGGGGGATAAGAACGGCAAGAAGTCGCACGAGACGATCGTGACGTTCGACGTGATGCCCAGCGAGGTGTTCGCCGCGATGGAGCAACTCGGGTTGAAGGCCGGGAAACCGGCACTGGGCGAAGATGCCAAAGCCGAAGGCCCCGAAGTGAACATCTACATCGACGTCCCGCAGGGGGACGGTCCGGCCAAGCGGTTCCCGCTCGACAAGATCCTCGTCGATCCCAAGACGAACAAGCCGATGCCCAAAGGGGTGAAGTTCAAATTCACCGGCTCGGCCCCCGCGAAGGCGGAACCGGGCAAAGAGGCCAAGGCGTTCGGCGCCGACAACACCGGCTCGCTCATCATGCTCTTCCCGGTCGATGCCGAGACGGTGTTCCAATCGACGCTGACGATGAAAGAAGAAAAATACCTGAAGCTCGACGTCAAGAAAGACACGCTGCCCAAGGAAGGCGACCCGGTCAAGCTCGTGTTGGAGGTGGGCAAGTGACCCTGCGCAAACTCTCCCTCGCCGCACTCGGCGCCACGGTACTCGTCGGCTGTACCGATACCCCGACCCCGCCGCCCATCGCCGAAGCGACCGCGGCGAAAGTCGAACCCGCGTTGCCGACGCCCGCCACGATTCCGGTCCCCGTTGCCCAACAGCCTCAGCCGGCGCCGGTCGAGCCGCTGGCCAAACTGCCGGACGACCTCGGGGGCAAGGCGGTTCAAAAAGCGTCGATGCCGACGTTGAAGATGCCGGGCGATCTACCGGGGCCGAAAGCCCCGCGACCGCGGATTGGGGAATTCGACCGGGGCGAACTCCCGGAGCCGAAGCACACCATTCAGATGCCGGGCCATCCGATCCCGAAAGGCAAACCGGCGAAGCCGTCGGCCCCTCCGGAACGGGCCCCGACCGATTTGGGCCAAGCCGCCGCCGAGAATCTGAGTGGGATCAAGTTCGCCGAGAAGCCGCTGGTCCGCACCGACAGCCCCGCGAATGCCGGCGCGGCGGATGTGCCGATGCTCGCGCGGCAGGTGGTTGAACGAGCCCCGGTCGACGACCCCACGGCCGAGATCTCCGCGGCCAAAGTGATTCAAACGATCTTCCCATTCCCTGTCGGCACCCTGCCGTTCTCGAAACAGTCGATCCCCGATCCGTTCGAGTTCGCGGAGCAGTTGAAAGGGAAACTTCCGCGGGACACGGAATTCGGAACAGTCCCCAGTGCGGTGCCGCCGGAGAAGAAGTGAATCGCGTTCTCCCACTCTGGCATTGGAAATGCTAATTCAGCAACATCCAGTCAGCTATCTAGGGTTGAACATGCCAGACGAACGGAATGTGGCGCACGATAAGAAAGTGGCCGCCGACAAAGCCAAAGCGGCCGGTGGCGGAGTCGGCAAAAATTCCGCCGCCAACGTGGATGGCGATGGCCAGTACACGCCGAAGCCCCACACCCAGCAGCACCCGCCGAAACCCGGCAAGAAACAAACCAAAGTAGACGACGATGCGGCCGAGGAGTCTTGATCCTGAACGTCACGCCGATACCGTCGGCAACTTCCGTCGACCCAAGCCCTCGGCGTCCTTCGTCACCGGGATGCGGTGGGCGTTGTTTTTTTCCCAGTCGGCCAGTTCGATCATTAGGGCATCAACGATCTCCGCTTCGGGCACGCGGCGCACCATCTCGCCGTTGCGGAAAATCATCCCTTGGCCGTTGCCGGCGGCGATGCCGATGTCCGCTTCTTTCGCTTCGCCGGGGCCATTGACGACGCAGCCGAGCACCGAGATTTTCACCGGCAGGCGGTTGCCCTGGAGTCGCGACTCCAGCTCCGCAATAATCTTCTCCAAATCGATGGCCAAGCGACCGCAGGTCGGGCAGGCGATAATCTCGGGCCGGCGGACGCGGCGCTGCGTCGCTTGCAAAATGTCGAAGCAGGCGGCGATTTCCGGAACCGGGTCGCCCAAGAGCGAGACGCGGATGGTGTCGCCGATGCCGTCGAGCAGGATCGGGGCCAGCCCGGCGGCGCTCTTGGTCACGGCATACGGCGGCTTGCCCGCTTCCGTGATGCCGATGTGCGTCGGATAGTCGGCGAGCTTGGCGAAGAGCCGGTACGCTTCCACGGCCACCAGCACGTCCGACGACTTCATCGAAAAGATCATGTCGTGGTAGCCCTCACTCTCGGCGATCTCCAAGTAGCGCAGGGCGCTCTCGACCATCGCGGGCGGGCAGGGGAACTCGTACTTCTCGCAGAATTCCCGTTCGAGCGAGCCGGCGTTGACGCCGATGCGCATCGGGATGCCCTTGTCCTTCGCCTTGCGCACGACCTGGCGGAAGCGGTCGTTGCCGCCGATGTTGCCCGGATTGATGCGGATTTTGTCGACGGGATGATCGAGAGCCGCGAGGGCCATTTTGTAATCGAAGTGGATGTCGCAGATCAGCGGAATCGAAATCTGTTTGCGGATTTCGGACAACGCCCCGGCGTCTTCGGGCTTGGGCACGGTCACGCGGACGAGTTCGCACCCGGCTTCTTCCAATAGGTGGATTTGCTTCACCGTGCCGGCCACGTCGAACGTGTCGGTGGTGGTCATGCTCTGCACCCAGATCGGGTTGTCGCCGCCGAAGACTTTGTCGCCGACCTTCACCTCGCGAGTCTTGTGCCGCGGCTTGCCGGGGATCTTTTGAGCCGTTTCGAGAATGGACAAATCGAAGCGCGACATACGGGTGGTCCTCGAGGATCGTAATATTCTACGGGAACGTAGTCTGTTTTGAACTGACCGCTGATTGCTGATCCCTGACCACTGTCTGCGAAAATCTTTTGAGACAAGACAGTGGTCAGGGATCAGCAATCAGCGGACAGCCAGAACGGCCGCTCGACTTGTCCTGCCGCAATCTTTAAACTCCTTCCACCACACCCCTGGAGCAATCGATGTCCCTCTCCCGCCGCTCGTTCGTCGCCGCCTCGGCCGCCGTCGTTCTCGCCCCGCTCGGCCGCGCGGCGGACGATGCCAAGCCCGAAAGCTACTGGGTCTACGTCGGCACCTACACCGGCAAGGACGGCAGCAAGGGCATCTACCGTAGCACCTTCGATCCGAAGACCGGCAAACTCGCCGCGCCGGAACTCGCGGCCGAAGTCGGCAATCCGACGTTTCTCGCGCTCGCGCCGAACGGGAAGACGCTCTATTCCGTGGGCGAAACCGACGGCAAAGGCGGCGGCGGGGTCTACTCGTGGAAGCTCGACCCGAAGACCGGGGCGCTCTCCGGCATGGCCACCGGGTCCAGCGGCGGGGCCGGGCCGTGCCACATCAGCACCGACGCTGCAAACCAATTCGCCATCGTCTCCAACTACGGCGGTGGCAGTGTGGCCGTCTTCAAACTCAAAGACGACGGCACGCTCGGCGAACGCACCTGCTTCGTGCAGCACAAAGACGAGGAAGCGGGAGCCAAGCCCCGGGCGCCGCGCGGGCACAGCGCCTTCTTCGACGCCACCGGCACAGTCGCCTTCGTCTGCGATTTGGGGCTGGATCAGGTGAAGATCTACAAGGTCGACCGCGAGACGGGAAAGATCACCCCGAACACCATCAGCAACGTCCCGATGCCGAAGGGCACCGGCCCCCGGCATATCCACATCGCCCCGGATCAATCGGTCGCATTCGTCTGCGGCGAACTCAACATGACGATCAACGTGATCGCGATGGATCTGAATGCGAACGAGTTCAAACTGAAGCAGACTCTCAGCACGACCCCGGATGGCAAGCCGACGAAAGGGGGCAGCACCGCCGAAGTGCGCATCCACCCGAACGGGAAGTTTGTCTACGTGTCGAACCGCGGACACAACAGCATCGCGGTCTTCGAGTACGACGCGAAAACCATGACGGTGAAAGCGGCCGGGCACATTACGGGCGAAATCAGCACGCCGCGGAACTTCAACATCACACCTTGCGGGAAGTGGATGGTGATCTGCAGCCAAGACAGCGCGAAGGTCGCCGTGTTCGCCATCGACGAGAAGACCGGCATGGCCAAAGAGACCGCGAGCAGCATCACGGTGGACCGGCCGGTCTGCGTGAAGTTTTTGGCGAAGTAACTACTCGAGCACGGCCCCGGGCGCATCCGGGGTTCGCTTCAGTATCTCTAGTACCCCGAGCGCCTTCCCGCTCCGCAGCGATTCCTCGGCCTTCTCCACGCCTTCATGGAGATTCCGCGCGGCTTGGGCCGTGAACAGCGCCGCCGCGGCGTTGGCCAAAACGATCCTCCGCGCGGGCCCGTCTTCCCCTTCCAACGCGGCGCGGATGATTTTCGCGCTCTCCGCCGCGCCGCTCGCACGGATCTCGTCGATCCGGACGGGGGCCAGGCCGAAATCGGCCGCGTCCCATTCGTCGTGGTAGACACGGTCCCCTTCGACGATGCGCACCATCGTCGGCGCGGCGAGGGTCACTTCGTCGAGGCCGTCGAACCCGCAGACGAGGATCGATTGCCGGGTGCCCAATCCCGCGAGCGCCCCGGCGAGCGCGTCGAGCAAGTCGGCATTGCCGACGCCGATCAGTTGGAAGTCGGCACCGGCCGGATTGGCAAGCGGGCCGAGCAAGTTGAAGATCGTGCGGATGCCGAGCTTCCGCCGGAGGTTCGATACATGGGCCATGCCGGGGTGGAAGTGAGGGGCGTAACAGAAAGCGTAACCGAGGCGGTCGAGGCTGCGCTGGGCCCACTCGACGCCGGAGTCGATCGGGACACCGAGTTCGCGGAAGACGTCGGCACTGCCCGAGGAGCTGCTGACGGCCCGGTTGCCGTGCTTGACCACGGGGACGCCGGCCCCTGCCACCACGAACGACGCGGCCGTGCTGATGTTGAAGGTGCCGAGGTCGTCGCCGCCGGTGCCACAGGTATCGACGACCGGCCCGGTGGTCGGCACGAGGCGGATCATCTGCTCGCGGAGGGCGAGCGCCGCCGCGCCGATCTCCGCGGCGCTTTCCCCTTTGATCCGCAAGGCGACAAGCAAAGCCGAGGCGAGGGAATCTTCGACGCGGCCCCCGAGTAAATCGCGGAACAGCGCGGATGCCGCGGCGCCGTCGAGATCTTCGCCGTTCAACAGTTTGGCGAGGGCCGGGGCGTACCAAGTCGGTTTGGGAAGTTCCACACGATGCACCCGTCGGGAGAGGTGCCGTCGTTATACCGAATGCGGTTGGCTAGTGTCCTGAATCGCAAATTCGTTTACTTGGTCTTGCGCTCCATCCCGGGGTGGTTATGGTACACCTTCCAGGAGGTACGCCATGCCCAAATTGAA